>CAJFKV010000042.1 GCA_904387055.1 Candidatus Heteroruminococcus faecigallinarum
GTGTGTGGATGCAGTCTCATGTCAGAAGAATATTGGCGCCGGGTACTGCGCCAGGACGAATGGCGTGCAGTTTCCTTAGAGAGCACGGGAAAAACCGATCCTTGCCCGCTGAAAAGGAACGCCTCCGGAAATTGGGGGTCCAGGGGGGGATCCCCCCTGGCGGGGTCCCGGGGCTGGCCCTGGGTGGAGGGATTGGGAAGGGAGGCTAGCCTCCCTTCCCTGGCTTTCTGGGAACTCTTTCTCCACAGAAAGAGTTCCCCGGGGGGTTCGGGGGGCGGAGCGCCCCCGCAAAAGGGGGTGTGGGGGACTTCCCCCACATGAATCGACAGGCGGCCCATAGGCCCGCACGGCAGAAGGGCGGCGCAGCCGCCCACCCCCGCCCGCGGCAGCACTGCGAAAAGAAAAAAGAAAAGGCCGCCCCGCCGGGCGGCCCCAAAAACCAGTTCTGCAAATCCAAATCCTATCGGTCCCGGCGGTCATACTCCCGGGAGAGGGATACCACCACCCCGGTGAGGGCCAGCACGGCGATCAGGTTGGGAATCACCATCAGGCCGTTGAACATATCGGACAGATCCCACACCAGATCCACCTTCAGCATCGACCCGATCACCACAAACACCAGCACCAGCACGCTAAAGATCGGCACCATCTTCTTGCCAAAAAGATAGATCACGTTCACCTTGGCAAAGAAATACCAGCCGATGATGGTGGAGAAGGCAAAAAACAGCATGCAGATGGCAATAAAGATGTTGCCCGCCTCGCCAAAAACCGAATTAAAGGCGGATTGGGCCAGCTCCGAGCCGGTGAGGCCGGTGTTCAGCGACCCGGTAGAGACAATGACCAGGGCGGTCATGGTCAAGACGATAAAGGTGTCGATGAAGATGCCGATCACCGCCACCACCCCCTGCTGGCAGGGGTGGTTCACCTTGGCCAGGGCGTGGGCATGGGGGGTGGAGCCCATGCCCGCCTCGTTGGAGAAGAGGCCGCGGGCCACCCCGTACCGGATCGATTCCTTGACGGTGATCCCCGCCACCCCGCCGGCCATGGCCTGCGGGTCAAAGGCCAGAACAAAAATCTGGGCAAAAGCGTTTCCCAGGTTGCGGAAGTTCACCGCCAGCACCACCAGGCTCCCCGCCACATAGAGAAGGGCCATAATGGGCACCAGCTTCTCGGTTACCGAGGCAATCCGCTGGGAACCTCCCAAAAAGATAAATCCGGACACCACCGCCACAAAGATTCCCACCGCCAGGTTGGGCGTGCCGAAGGCAGTGTGAAAGGAGACGCTGATGGAATTGGACTGGACCATGTTGCCCATGAACCCCAGCGCCAGAATGATGGCCACCGAAAAAAATCCCGCCAAAAAGGTTCCGAATTTCCCGGGAAACCGGGCCTTGATGTAATAGACCGGGCCGCCGGTTACCTCCCCGTGGACCGTTGTCTTATATTTTTGGGCAAGGGTTGCTTCCGAAAAGGTGGTGGCCATCCCAAAAAAAGCGGACATCCACATCCAGAAGATGGCGCCCGGCCCGCCGGAGGCAATCGCCGTGGCGGCTCCGGCAATGTTTCCCGTACCTACCTGGGCCGCCACCGCGGTGGTGAGGGACTGGAAGGAGCTCATCCCGTCGGCCCCTGCCTTGTCGCCTCGCAGCTTCACATTGCCAAAGACCGCCCGCAGCCCCTCCCGGAACCGGCGCACCTGGACAAACCGCAGCCGGAAGGTAAACCAAACCCCCGTTCCGCATAGCAAAAACAACAATGCAAAATCCCACAAAAAGCCGTTGACCGTCCCCACAATCTGCTCAATCAACGCCATTTTAATCTCTCCTCGTCTTTGCGCAAACGCGTGGACTTTATTATAGCAAACGGCCAAAATTCCGGCAAGCTCCCCCTTTTCTTCCATTTTTTTACTTGTCCTTCCCGGCGGGTCATTGTTTTCCAATATTGTACACATGTCCTGGAATGGTGGAATTTATCCGGCGTTTCCCACAAAAAAAATCTTCTTCCTTTCCTGGATTTCTCACGAGAAACGGCCGCTTTTTGTGACACAATAAGGAGGAACCGGCGACAGAAACCGTCCGCCTGGCAGCAATCATCCTGTTTGGACCTTTCCCTTGTCCGCCGGCGCCAGGCGTGGTACAATACCGGTAAGCCCATCGCCTTTTTCGCCCAAAATTCGCAATAAGGGAGGCATGTTCCCATGAGTGCATTCTTTCGGCGGATCGCCGTTCTGCTGGCTGCCGCTCTGCTGGTGGCGGCGTTTGCTGCCTGCGGGCAGCGGAATCCTCCCGCCCGGGGGGAGTCCTCCTCCAGCAGCAGCCCTTCTTCTCAGGAGGAGTCCAGCTCTTCCCAGGAGGAGGAGCCCCCTCAGGAGGAAGAGGAGCCCTCCTCCTCCGAGGCCAGCAGCGACGACGCCGCCCAAGTTTTTACCAGCGACTATGCCCAGCTGGCCGGGCTGGATACCACCCGGTACGACTGGGGGCCCGGCGGCCCGGTGGATGAGAAGAACCGCTCCCAGGGGGCCCTGGCCTACAACGAACAATTCGGTAAATACAACGCGGTCTTTGTGGACGAGGAGTCGGAGGATATCTATCTCACCTTTGACATGGGCTACGAAAACGGGTACACCCCTGCCATCCTGGACACCTTGAAGGAAAAGGGGGTCAAGGGGGTCTTCTTCCTCACCGGCCACTATGTGGAGAGCCAGCCGGAGCTGGTGCAGCGGATGATCGACGAGGGCCATGTACTGGGCAACCACAGCTGGGACCACCCGGAAAACATCAACGAGCTGCCCCTGGAGGAGGTGGAGTCCTCCATCATGACCCTGCACGAATATGTAAAGGAGAACTTCGACTATACCATGCGGCTGTGGCGCTGCCCCGCCGGCGTCTTTACCGAGCAGCAGCTGGCCCTGGCCCAGCAGCTGGGGTACCGGTCGGTCTTCTGGAGCTTTGCCTACCGGGACTGGCTGGTAGATGACCAGCCCGACCCGGCAGAGGCCCTGGACACCATGCTCACCAAGGCCCACCCCGGCGCCATCTACCTGATCCACGCCGTCTCCCAGACCAACAGCCAGATCCTGGGCCAGGTGATCGACGGCCTGGAGGAACAGGGATTTGCCATTGCCGATCCCAACGACCTGATCCAATAGTCCCTTTTCTGCCTTTTCTTCCCTGTTTTCGCTTTCCAACCTGTGACCAATGTCAAAAAAATGCCCGGCTTGTTCAGAAAAAGCCGGGCATTTTTGGTTCTTTCCACAGTTTCCACAAAGTTTTCCACCAAGTGGGCAAGGGCCCACTCCCACCCGCGCAAGGGTGCGTGGGTGCGGGGAAGGCAGTGTATTCCACGCGACACGCCTACCGGCTAACCTGAATGCAAACCAACGACACAACAATCTACCATCCCCAGAGGAAGTCATTCCCGTCCCCGGGGCCCCGGCGGGCAAGGGCCCGCTGCCACCCGCGCAAGGGTGCGCAGGTGCGGGGAAGATAGTTTCCCCCACGCGACACGCCTTCGGCTAACCCTGGTGCAAACCAACGGTATGGAAACCTGCTACCCCCGGGGGAAGTCATTCCTGCCTCCGGGGCCCCGAGTGGATTGTTGGGCTTTCTCTCAACAACCGGCGAGGGGCCAGAGCTTGCCCATTTGCAGGGGGCTGCCCCCAGCCTCGGCAGAGGGGAACCGTCCCCAAAAAAATTCCGCCAAAACGGATGTTTTGGCGGCGCAAAAAGGTCTGAAAGGGGTCTGGGGGAATCTCTCCTCAAGAGATTCCCCCAGGCGGGTGAGGACCTGCAGCCACCCGCGCAAGGGTGCGCAGGTGCGGGGAAGATAGTGTATTCCACGCGACACGCCTACGGCTAACCCTGGTGCAAACCAACGGCGTGCCATCTGCCACCCCCAGGGGAACCCATTCCCGTCCCCGGGGCCCCGAGTGGATTGTTGGGCTTTCTCCCAACAACCGGCGAGGGGCCAGGGCTTGCCCATTTGCAGGGGGCTGCCCCCAGCCTCGGCAGAGGGGAACCGTCCCAAAAAAATCCCGCCAAAACGGATGTTTTGGCGGCGTAAAAAGGTCTGAAAGGGGTCTGGGGGAATCTCTCCTCAAGAGATTCCCCCAGGCGGGCAAGGGCCCGGCGGGTGAGGACCCGCGACCACCCGCGGCGGGCACGGACCCGCTGCCACCCGCGCAGGATGGCACTGCTGCCAGGAAGAAAACCCACCCCACGCGGCACGCCTGCGGCGAACCCTGGTGCAGTATCGCCCGAAAGACAGACGGTCTATTCCATCTCGTCCTGCTGGTCCTGGTCGGGGGAGTCCAGGTCGTCGGAGGGATCGTCGCTGTCCTCGTCGTCCTCCTCCTTGGGGGCGCGGGCCAGGGTAACTACCCGGCTGCCCTCGGCGATGCGCATCACCCGGACGCCGCCGCCATACCGGGACTGGACGGTGATGTCGCTGACAGGAATCCGGATAATCACGCCGTCGTCGGTGATGAGGATCACGTCGTCCTCATCCTCCACCACCTTCACGCCGGCCACCGGGCCGTTCTTCTCCACATAATAGTTGCGGATGCCCTTGCCGCCCCGGGACTGGAGACGATACTCCTCCAGGTCGGTGCGGCGGCCCTGTCCCCCTTCGGAGACGGTGAGGAGGCGGCCCCCCTCGTGGACCCGTGCCATGCCCACCACCTGGTCTCCATCCTCCAGGCTGATGGCCCGGACACCCCGGGCGCTGCGGCCCATGGGCCGGACGTCGTTCTCGTCAAACCGGATGGCCATCCCCTGGCGGGTGGCGATGATCAGCTGGTTCTGGCCGGTGGTGTTCCGCACCCAGGCCAGCTCGTCCCCCTCGTCCAGGGTAATGGCGATGATGCCACCCTTGCGGACGTTCCGGTAGGCGGACAGCTGGGTCCGCTTGATGACGCCGTTCTTGGTCACCATCACCAGGTAGCTGTCCTCGTCCAGCTCCCCGACCCGGATCATGGACGTAATTTTTTCGTCTTTTTCTACCGGCAGGATATTGACGATGTTGTTCCCCCGGGATGCCCGGGAGGACTCGGGGATCTCGTACCCCTTGAGCCGGTACATCTTCCCCTTGGAGGTGAAGAAGAGGACATAGTCGTGGCTGGAGCAGACGAACAGCTCCTCCACAAAGTCCTCGTCCCGCCGGGTCATGCCGGAGACGCCCCGGCCGCCCCGATGCTGGGTCTTGTACACATCGGCGGACTGGCGCTTGATATACCCATAGTGGGTGAGGGTGATGACGCAATCCTCCACCGGGATCAGGTCCTCGATGTCCACCTCGCCGCTCACGGCCTGGATCTCGGTGCGGCGGGGGTCGGCCAGCTTATCCCGGATGGCGGTGATCTCCTCCTTGACGATGGAGAGGACCCGGTCCTCGTGGGCGAGGATGTCCTCCAGGTCGGTAATCTTCTGGAGCAGGCCGCCCAGCTCTTCCTCAATCTTGATCCGCTCCATGCCGGACAACTGGCCCAGCCGCATGGCCACAATGGCGCCGGCCTGGATGTCGGTAATGCCGAACCGGTTCATCAGGTTGACCCGGGCGGCGGGCTGGTCGTCGGAGTGGCGGATGATGTGGATGACCTCGTCGGTGTGGTCGATGACCATCTTGAGGCCTTCCAGGATGTGCTCCCGCTCCCGGGCCTTGCGCAGATCAAAGCGGGTGCGGCGGATAACCACCTGCTCCTGGAACTCCAGGTAACTTTGGAGGATCTCCTTGAGGGTCATCACCTTGGGGATGCCGTCCTTGGTGAGGGCCAGGAGAATGACCCCCACCGTCTCCTGCAGCTGGGAATAGGAGTAGAGCTGGTTGAGGACCAGCTGAGCGTTGGCGTCCCGCTTCAGCTCGATGACCACCCGCATGCCGTCCCGGTCCGACTCGTCCCGCAGGTCGCTGATCTGGTCGATCCGCTTCTCCTTCACCAGGTCGGCGATGCTCTCGATCATCCGGGCCTTGTTGACCATGTAGGGGATCTCGGTGATGACAATCCGCTCCCGGCCGTTTTTGAACTCTTCAATCTGGGCCCGGCCCCGGAGGATGATCCGGCCCCGGCCGGTGGCATAAGCGGCCCGGATGCCGGCCCGGCCCATGATGATGCCGCCGGTGGGGAAATCGGGGCCCTGGATGCAGTCCATCAGCTCGGCCACCGTGGCGTCCGGATTGTCGATCAGCAGGCAGACCCCGTCGATGACCTCTTTCAGGTTGTGGGGCGGGATGTTGGTGGCCATGCCCACGGCGATGCCGGTGGCCCCGTTCACCAGCAGGTTGGGATACCGGCTGGGAAGAACCACCGGCTCCTTCTTGTTGTCGTTGTAGTTGGGCATGAAGTCCACGGTTTCCTTGTCGATGTCCTGGAGCATGTAGTTTGCCATCTTGGACATGCGGGCCTCGGTATACCGGTAGGCGGCGGGCGGGTCCCCGTCCACCGAGCCGAAGTTGCCGTGGCCGTCGATGAGGGGATACCGCATGGAGAAATCCTGGGCCAGGCGGACCATGGCGTCGTAGACCGAGGCATCTCCGTGGGGATGGTAATCGGCCAGCACGACGCCCACCGTCTCGGCGGATTTCCGGTAGGGCTTGTCGGCGGTGAGGCCCTTTTCATAGGCGCTGTACAGAATGCGCCGGTGCACCGGCTTGAGGCCGTCCCGCACGTCGGGGAGGGCCCGGCTCACAATGACCGACATGGAATATTCCAGGTAGCTTTTTTTCATTTCCGATTCCAGATCTACCTGGATTACTTTTGTCTCTTCCAAATTCATGATTCCACCTTTTCTCTATGGCTTTCCCACCGGGGGGAAGGTTGTTGTCGTCCAGGAAGGAGAAGGGTCAGGACTCGGACAGGATGTTGCCCTTCTCGTCGGCAATCTGGTACCGGCGGCCAACACCCAGGTTGGCCTGGAGAATTTCCCGGGACAGCTTCAGCTGGTCGCCGAAAAACCGCTTGGGAAAGATGACGATCTTGTCGTTCCCCATCCGCAGGACAAACTGGTTCTTGGTCTCCAGGATGTTCATCACCCGGTAGGGCACGTTGTAGGCCCGGTCCGCATCCCGCACCTGGATGCCGGTGGCATACAGCTGCAGCTGGCAGTCGGTGGCCGTGGCGGCCGCCTCCTTGGCGGTGCGCTTCCGGTTGAGGGTAGCGCCGAAGATCTGAACCGCCACCAGATAGGCGGCCAGCATGGTAACCACCACCCCCAGCAGGGTGCTGGCGGCAAAAAACCGGGGGATGGCCAGGAGGGCCAGCACCAGGAACACCACCGTGGCGGCGATGGTCTTGGTGTGTTTTTCTCCCTTGTCGATAACGGTGAGGGCCTCCATCACGTCCCCGTATTCCTGCCGGTAGTTGACCACCACCAGCGGCTCCATGCCGGTAAAGTCGATGGAGATGGGGGTCTTTTGGGCTTCCTCTTTCTTTTGCCGGGCTTTTTTCAAGATGCTCATGAGCCTTTTGTTCCTCCTGTCGGTCAGATATCCAGGTTGTTTACATACTGGGCGTTCTGCTCGATGAACTCCCGGCGGGGGCCTACCTTATCCCCCATAAGGATGGTAAAGATTTCGTCCGCCTTGACCGCGTCCTCCAGCTGCACCTGGAGCATGATCCGGTTGGCCGGGTCCATGGTGGTTTCCCACAGCTGCTCCGGGTTCATCTCGCCCAGGCCCTTGTACCGCTGCACGTCGCATTTGCCGCTCTCCCCGCCCAGCTCGGCCACATACTGGGCCATCTCCCGGTCGGTGTAGGCATAGCGCACCTGCTTGCCCTTGCTCACCTTGAAGAGGGGGGGCTGGGCAATGTAGATGTGGCCCTGCTCGATGAGGGGGCGCATAAAGCGGAAGAAGAAGGTGAGCAGCAGGGTCCGGATGTGGGAACCGTCCACATCCGCATCGGCCATGATGATGACCTTGCTGTACCGCAGCTTGCTGATGTCAAACTCGTCCCCGATGCCGGTGCCCAGGGCGGTGATGACCGGCATCAGCTTGTCGTTGCCGTAGACCCGGTCCAGCCGGGCCTTCTCCACGTTGAGCATCTTGCCCCACAGGGGAAGGATGGCCTGGTACCGCCGGTCCCGTCCCTGCTTGGCGCTGCCGCCGGCCGAGTCTCCCTCCACGATGTAGATCTCGGTATTTTCGGTCCCTTTTTCGGAACAGTCGGCCAGCTTGCCGGGGAGCTGGGCGGTCTCCAGGGCGGATTTGCGGCGGGTCAGCTCCCGGGCCTTCCGGGCCGCTTCCCGGGCCCTGGCCGCCCCCACCGACTTGTCGATGATGGCCCGGGCCACCGCCGGGTTCTCCTCCAGGTAGACCGACAGCTTGTCGTACACCATCCCCGACACCAGGGCGTTGATCTCGGTATTGCCCAGCTTGGCCTTGGTCTGCCCTTCAAACTGGGCGTCCTCCAGCTTGACCGAGATGACCGCGGTCAGCCCTTCCCGCACGTCCTCGCCGCTGAGGTTCTTGTCGCTCTCCTTCAGGAGGTTGTTCTTCCGGGCGTAGTCGTTGAGCACCCGGGTGAGGGCGTTTTTGAAGCCGGTTTCGTGGGTGCCGCCCTCCACCGTATTGATGTTGTTGGCAAAGGAGAGGATCAGCTCGTTATAGCTGTCGTTGTACTGCATGGCCACCTCGGCCACGGCGGTCCCCTGCTTGCCGCTTAAATAGATCACATCCGGGTGGATCAATTCCAGGGACTCCTTGCGCCGGTTGTGGATGTACTCCACAAAGCTGGAGATTCCCCCCTCGTACCGCATCACCTCCTGGCGGGGTTCGGGTCCCCGCCGGTCGGTGAGGGTGATCTTGACCCCTGCGTTCAGGAAGGCCTGCTCCCGCAGGCGGGTGAGAAGGGTGTCGTAGTCGTAGACCAGCTCCTCAAAGATCTCCCCGTCCGGCTTGAAGGTGACGGTGGTGCCGGTCTCGCTGCAGGTGCCGATCACCTTGAGGGGCTCCACCTCCTTGCCCCGTTCAAACCGCTGAAAGTGGACCTGCTTGCCGTCCCGCACCTGGACCTCCAGCCAGAGGGAGAGGGCGTTCACCACCGAGGCGCCCACCCCGTGCAGGCCGCCGGATACCTTGTACCCGCCGCCGCCGAACTTGCCCCCCGCGTGGAGGACGGTGAACACCACCGTCACCGCCGGCTTGCCCACCTTGTGCTGGATGCCCACCGGGATGCCCCGGCCGTTATCCGCCACCTGGATGACGTCCCCCGGCAGGATGTCCACCTCGATGTGGTTGCAGTATCCCGCCAGGGCCTCGTCGATGGCGTTGTCCACAATTTCGTACACCAGATGGTGCAGCCCGCGGGGGCCGGTGGACCCGATATACATGCCCGGGCGCTTCCGCACCGCTTCCAGGCCTTCCAAAACCTGGATTTGATTTTCGTCATAGCTGGGCAGCTCGCCCGGCCGGTTGGTCGTCTCCTGCATTGGATAACCTCCTGTTTACTGGGATCGTTCGGGGGTCAGGAAGGGCCCCCGTTCTATGGTTTCCTCGGCGGCGAGGCCGTCAAGGGATATTGGCAATGTCGTCGATAAAGGTGGTGCGCTTGCGGAGGGTGGCGGAAGAGATCTGGGAGATATAGACGGTGATCTTCCCTTCCCTGTCCCCGCAGACCACAAAGGTCTTGGGCAGCTCGCCGGTGATGTTCACCACCCGGCCGGCCTTCTCGGCCATGGCCAGGTACCGCTTGCTGGCCCGGGAAACGGTGGCGTTGTCCATGTCAAAGATGCCGATGATCTCCTCGGTGCGGACCACCACGTCCTGCCCCAGGTGCAGATACATAGAACCATCCTCCCTTCCATCAAACGTTGCCGGCCTGTCACCATCCGGGACCGGCCGCGGAGGGCTTTTTCAGCAGGGTGAGCCTGCCGGCCTCCATTCCGAATACCTTTGCCCGGCGAAACCGGGAAAAATCCTCCAAATCACAGCAGGTGATGAAGATCTGCTGCTTCCCCAGGCCGGAGAGGACATAATCCCGCCGGCCCTGGTCCAGCTCGCTGAGGACGTCGTCCAGCAGGACGATGGGCTCCTCCCCGGTAATCTCCCCGATGAGCCGGCACTCGGCCAGCTTGAGGGCCAGGGCGCAGCTGCGCTGCTGCCCCTGGGAGCCGAAGCTCCGGGCGGACAGCCCCCCCAGGGTGATCTCCAGGTCGTCCCGGTGGGGGCCAATGGAGCTGGACCCCATGCGGATGTCCTCCCCCCGGGCCCCTCGGATGGCCCGGCGGAAGCAGTCCAGCCCTTCCTCGTCGCCGGCCCCCTCCGGCACCGGCACGGTGGACCGGTAGGAGACCGCCAGCTCCTCCGCCCCGTGGGAGATCCCCTCGTAGATCTCCCGGACCTTGGGCTCCAGCCGCTGGACATACCGGCGTCGGGCCTTCATCAGCAGCCAGCCCAGCCGGGCCAGATGCTCATCCCACACGTCCAGCAGGTCCTCCAGCTGGGGATGGCGGTACAGGTCCCCCAGCACCGCCGACCGCTGGCGGAGAACCCGGTCCAGCTCCCCCAGGTGCTTGGTATACCGGGGCATCACCTGGCCGATGGCGCTGTCCAGAAACCGCCGCCGCTCCACCGGCCCTGCCTTGATCATGGACAGATGCTCGGGGGAAAATACCACCGCCATGAATTCTCCCGCCAGCCGGCCGGGGCTGTCCAGGGGCACCCCGTTGAGGGCGGCCGACCGGCGGGGGTCCAGCACCAGGGAGATCTCCTGGCGCCGCCCCCCGGCAAAGACCGCCGCCTCCACCCTAGCCTTCCCGCAGCCGAACCGGACCAGGTCGCTGTCCCGGCTGGTGCGGAAGCTGCGCTGGCCGGTAAGGAGCCACAGGGCTTCCAGAAGGTTGGTCTTTCCCTGGCCGTTGGGCCCGCAGATGATGTTGACCCGGGCGCTGGGCCGGAGGGAAACGGTCTCCATGTTCCGCAGATCCCGCACCGCCAGGCGGCTCACCTTCACGAGGCGGACACCTCCAGCACCAGCTGTGCCTGGGGCAGGGTTGCCCGATCCCCCGGATAGAGCTTCTTCCCCCGCTGCAGGCAGGGCTCCCCGTTGACCAGCACCTCCCCGGCCGCTACCAGCTCCTTGGCGTGGCCGCCGGTCTCGGCGATGCCGGCCAGCTTCAGCAGGCTGTCCAGCTTAATAAAGGGGGTTGTAATCTGGATGGTCTCGGTCTTCATCCTCAATTCCTCCTCAGCCTTCGCTCTTCAGCCGCACCGGCAACACCAGGAAGAGGAACCCGTCCCCTTCCTTGGGCAGCACCTTCATGGGGGACAGGGGGCCCCCCAGCTCCAGGCGGACCTGGTCGGTGTCGGCGTTCTTCAAGGCGTCCAGCAGGTACCGGTTGTTGAAGCCCATCTCCACCTTTTCCCCTTCCATCTTGCAGGCCAGCTGGTCCGACGCCTTTCCAATGGCGGTGGAGCAGGACATCCGGATCATCCCCCCGTCAAAGGTCACCCGCAGGGGGCTCTTGAGCCGGTCGGAGATCAGCAGGGAGGTGCGCTCGATGCTGTCGATAAAGGCCCGGGTGTCGATCTCCACGGTGGTGCTGCTCTGGGGCGGGATGGCCGCCTTGTAGTCCAGGAATTCCCCCTCCAGCAGGCGGGAAACCACACTGCACTCCCCAATGGAGAAGATAATGTGCTTGGCCGAAACCTGGATGTCCACCTCGTCGTCCCCGTCCTCCAGCAGCCGCATCAGATCCGACAAGGTCTTCCCCGGCACAATGAAGGAGATGGTCTGAGGGGTGTTCACCTGCTCCCGCCGCAGGGCCAGCCGGTATCCGTCCACCGAGACCAGGGTGGCGGTCCCCCCCTCAATGTCGAAGAGGGAGCCGGTGTGGACCGGCTTGGAGTCGGACACGGCGATGGCGAAGAGGGTCTGGCCAATCATGGATTTCAACTGGCTTTGGGGGAGAGAAAGGGTGGTGCCGTCGTTGATGGTGGGCAGCTCGGGAAAATCCCGGGCGGGAATGCCCAGGATGGTATATTCCACCGCGCCGCCGGTCACCTCGGTGAGGTTTTTCTCGTCGCAGGAAAGGGACACCCGCTGGGCGGGCATCCGCTTGATCATGTCGGCAAAGAGCCGGGCGGAGAGGACCACCTCCCCTTCCTCCTCCACCTGGGCTTCCAAGGAGGTAGAAATTCCCAGTTCCAGGTCGTAGCCGGTGAGATACAGCCGGCCGTGCTGGGCCCGCAGCAGGATTCCTTCCAGGGAGGGAAGGTTGGACTTGGAGGAAACGGCCAGCAGAACGCTGTTGATTGCCGCTGATAAGGCTTGGGTATCGCAGTTGATCTTCATGGATGATTCCCCTTTCGTTGGTTCGGGCCGCCTTCTGGGAGGGGGGTCCGGCAGATGGGAGAGCGGGGATGGTTTTCCACCGCGCTGGTGATCGGTTCTTTTGTCAGTAGAAAGGATAGAAGAAAATAGTAGTAGTAGTAGGGGCCGTCAGCTTGTGGAAAGTGGCGGCAAAGGCGGATGGGAAGCGGAAAAACAGGGTTTTCCACCTTGTTTCAAACCGGTGACGAAACTGGTGGAGAAGTGGAGACCGCCGTTCCCCCGGTCGCCCCTGTGGAGAGCTGCCGGTGAAAAGGTGAACAACCGGTGTAGAAACAGGCCTGTAATCAGGATTGTCTCTGCCCGGTGGAAAACTCTGTGGAAACTGTGGAAAGTTGAAATGGTGGAAAGGTTGTCCATTGCAGGGAATCCTGCGTCTGGAGAAAAAGACTATACGGAGAGTAATTGATATTACCGGTCCCGGATGTTTTTGATGATGTCTTCCACCGTTTCTTTGAAGCGGCTGTCCTGCTTCATGTTCTTTTCCACCTGCTGGATGGCGTAGACCACCGTGGAATGGTCCCGCCCGCCGAATTCTTCCCCGATGGTGGACATGGACATCTGGGTGATCTCCCGGACGATGTACATGGAGATCTGCCGGGCGGTGGATACCTGGGCCGACCGCTTGCTGGAGCGGATGTCCGCCGGGGAGACCCCGTAGGTGCGGGAGACTTCCGAGATGATCCGCTCCACCGTGATGGGGATGGGCTGGTTGTCGTTGAGAATGTCCCGGATGGCGTTCTGGGCGATGAGGATGGAGGGGGGCGAGCCGGCCAGCTGCTTGTAGGCGTTCAGCTTCTTCACGGCCCCTTCCAGCTGGCGGATGTTGTTCTTCAGCCGGTTGGCAATGTATTCGGACACCTCGTCGGGAATCTGCAGGCCCAGCAGCTCCGCTTTCCGGCGGATGATGGCGATGCGGGTCTCAAAATCCGGGGGCTGAATGTCGGCCAGCAGGCCCCATTCAAAGCGGGTCCGCAGCCGGTCCTCCAGGGTTTTGATCTCCTTGGGAGGCCGGTCGGAGGTGAGGACGATCTGCTTGCCGTCCTGGTACAGGGCGTTGAAGGTGTGGAAGAACTCCTCCTGGGTGCTTTCCTTTCCGCCGATGAATTGGATGTCGTCCACCAGCAGCACGTCGGCGCTGCGGTACTTGTCGTGGAACTGGTTGGTGGTTTCGTTCTGGATGGCGTTGATCAGCTCGTTGGTGAATTCCTCCCCCTTCACATAGAGGATGTTGGCCCCCCGGCCCTGGGAGGAAATCTCTTCCCGGATGGCGCAGAGCAGGTGGGTTTTCCCCAATCCGGAGCCGCCGTAGATGAAGAGGGGGTTGTAGGAGCTGGTGGTGTTGGTGGCCACCGCCAGGGCCGCCGCGTGGGCAAACTTGTTGGACGAGCCCACGATGAAGTTGGCAAAGGTGAACTCGTAGTCCCCGTTGCTCATGGCGGCTTCCGCCTTCTTTTCCGCCGGGGAGAGGACCGACGGCGGGTCGCAAAGGATGGTGACCTCCACCTCGAAGCCCATCACCTCCGCCAGGGCCTTGCGGATCATCCCCAGGTACTTCTCCTCGATGATGTTCTTCTTGAACTCGGAGTGGACATACAGGCACACCCGGGACCCGTCCATCTGGATGGGCTCAATGTCCCGGATCCAGAGATTAAAGGCCACGTCGGTGAGCTGCTTGTGACAGATCTCCTTGGCAAGGTCGAAAACGTCGACAAAGGATTCCATTGTATACCTCCAGTTGTAGGTTGAAAACGGGTGGCAAAACCCGGGATAACCGCCGAAAATGGTGTTGATAGCCGGAATATCAACACCATTTTCGACCGATTTTCAATAGGTCTATTGTAGCATGAAACCGGTCCCTTTTCAAGTTTTTCAACCGCTGTATCTGCCCTTATATATAGAGGTATAGGGAAACTTTCCTTCCACAGGCGGGCGGGAAGGCTTTTCTATGGGGATGGTTTGTGCTACAATACAGAGGAATTGAGGAAAAAGGGAGGAACCGGGAATGGAGGAGATTATTGCGGCCATCTCTACCCCCATGGGGCCGGGGGCGGTGGGCATCGTCCGTCTCAGCGGGGAGGGCTGCCGCCAGGTGGCGGACCGGCTGTTCCGCCCGGTAACCCCCGGCAAGACCCTGGCGGGAATGCGGGGGTATACCGGCTGCCTGGGGCGGACCTTTGACAGCCAGGGGGAGATCGACGAGGCGGTGGCCTATGTGTATGAGGCGCCCCGCAGCTACACCGGCGAGGAGGTGGTGGAGCTGTGCTGCCACGGCAGCAGCTATCTGCTGGGGCGGGTGCTGGAAGCCTGCCTGCAGGCGGGAGCCCGCCTTGCCCAGCCGGGGGAGTTTACCAAGCGGGCCTTCCTCAATGGGAAGCTCTCCCTGGACGAGGCGGAATCGGTGATGGATCTGATCGGGTCCACCTCGGCCCAGGCGGCCCGGGCGGCCCTCTCGGCCCACGACGGGGCCCTTTTCCGGGAGATTTCCGCCTGTGCCGACCGGCTGCTGGACCTGGCGGCCCATCTGGCGGCCTGGGTGGACTATCCGGAGGAGGACCTTCCCCAGGTGGAGAACGGCCGGCTGGAGGAGGAGCTCCGGCAGGTGAAGGCCCGCCTGGACAAGCTGGCCGGCGGTTACCGGGCCGGCCGTCTGGTGCGGGAAGGGGTGGACACGGTGCTGGCCGGCCGGCCCAATGTGGGCAAGTCCACCCTGATGAATCTGCTGGCCGGCAGCCGCCGCAGCATCGTGACCGACATCCCCGGCACCACCCGGGATGTGGTGGAGGATACCGTCCGCCTGGGGGAGATGGTTCTCCGCTTGTCGGACACGGCGGGCCTGCGCCACAGCGACGACCCCATCGAGCAGGCGGGGGTGGAGCTCACCAACCAGCGGCTGGAAAGCTGCGACCTGGTGCTGGCTCTCTTTGACAATTCCTCCCCCCTGGAGCAGGACGACCTGGAGCTGCTGGGGCGGCTCCAGGGCCGGCTGGCGGTGGCGGTCCTCAACAAGACCGACCTTCCCCCCGCCGCAGATCAGGCGGTGATCCGCCGGTACATCCCCCAGGTGGTGGCCCTTTCGGCCAAGAACGGGGACGGGGTGGAGGAACTGGCGGCGGTGGTGGCCCGGCTGCTGGGCACCGCCCATCTGGAGCCGGGGGCCCCCATGGTGGCCAACCAGCGGCAGCTGGAGTGCGTCCGCCGAGGGATCGGGGCCCTGACAGATGCCCTGGAGGCCCTGGAGATGGGCCAGACCTACGACGCTCTGTCGGTCTGCATCGACGAGGCGGTGGACGCCCTTCTGGAGCTGACCGGCCAGCGGGCGACCACCGCAGTAGTGGATAGAGTTTTTCACAACTTTTGTGTCGGAAAGTAGAGGGTTCTGCCGAGCGGGCCTGCGGCCCGCCTGCCGGCTCTCCACTTTCCATAAAGCTATCGCGGGCGGGTGGGAATCGGTAGTCCTCTGCCGAGGACGGGGGCGGGCGGCGCTGCCCCCAGTTTTCCCGAGGCTTACACGGGTGGGTGGGGATCGGTAGTTTTCCGGGGGAGTCCCTTTGGGCCGCCTGCGGCGGCCCCTCCCGAGCGGGCCTGCGGCCCGCCTGCCGTTTATGTGGGGGATTCCCCCACACCCCCTTTTGCGGGGGCGCTCCGCCCCCCGAACCCCCAGGGGAACTCTTTCTATGGAGAAAGAGTTACCAGAAAGCCAGGGAAGGGAGGCTAGCCTCCCTTCCCAATCCCTCCACCCGGGGCCAGCCCCGGGTCCCCGCCAGGGGGGTCCCCCCTAACCCCCCAGGACACCCGCCGTACTACGGCAGGTGTCCTTCATAGGGGGCTCTGCCCCCTCATGACGTCGATTTTCTCCGCCTGCGGCTCTAAAAATCTCCTGTCACCCCTGGAGGGGAGAGCGGCAGATGGCATTCGCCCTGCCGCGTTTCAGAAAA
>CAJFKV010000043.1 GCA_904387055.1 Candidatus Heteroruminococcus faecigallinarum
GCGGGGATTGCCAAGGGATCTCCCTTGGCTGGCTTTCTGGGAACTCTTTCTCCACAGAAAGAGTTCCCCTAGGGGTGTGGGGAACGGAGTGTCCCCACATACGGGAGGGCCGGGCGCAGCCCGGCCACGGTAGCCCTTGTCCCCCGGACGGCCATGGGGTATAATAGATCCATGACAAGCGATTGGAGGATGGCATCATGAACGTCACCGGATTTCAGGCGGGGGACCTGCTTCTCCCCCGCCAGGTAGACCTGACCAAGTGGAGCGTGGTCGCCTGCGACCAGTATACCTCCCAGCCAGAGTATTGGGAAGCGGTGGACCAGCTGGTGGGAAGCGCGCCTTCCTCCCTCCGCCTGATCCTGCCGGAGGCGCTGCTGGGAAGCCCGGACGGGGACCGGCGGATCGCCGCCATCAACGAGGCGATGCACCGGTACCAGGAGCAGGGGATCTTTGCCCCCTACCCCCACCGGTACCTCTACCTGGAACGGACCCAGCGGGACGGCGCGATCCGGCGGGGATTGATGGGGGTGGTGGACCTGGAGCAGTACGACTACCGCCCCGGGTCCCGTTCCCTGGTGCGGGCCACCGAGGGCACCGTCCTGGAACGGATTCCCCCGCGGGTCAAGGTGCGGAAGGACGCCCCCCTGGAGCTTCCCCATATTCTGCTCCTCATCGACGACCGGGAGAAAACCGTCCTGGAGCCCCTCGCCGCCCGGAAAGGGGAGCTGGAAGCGGTCTACGACTTTCCTCTGATGATGGATTCCGGCCATCTGAAGGGGTGGCTGGTGGACGACGAAGGAGCCGCCTCCCTGGAAGCCGCCCTGGCCCGTCTCGCCGATCCCGCCGCCTTTGACGCCAAATACCAGGTGCAGGGGCAGGGCGTCCTCCTCTTCGCGGTGGGGGATGGGAACCACTCCCTGGCCACCGCCAAAACCTGCTGGGAGGAATTGAAGCCCTCCCTTTCTCTCGCCCAGCGGGAGACCCACCCCGCCCGGTGGGCCCTGGTGGAGGTGGTCAACCTTCACGACCCGGCCCTGGTCTTCGAACCCATCCACCGCGTTCTCTTCCAGGTGGACCCCCAGGACCTGCTGGAGTCCCTCTCCCGGGTCCACCGGGTCGGTGACGGCGAGGGCCCGGGGCAGCGGCTGCGCTGGGTGTCGGCCCAAGGGGAAGGCGTCCTGCGCATCGAGGACCCGGACTCCAACCTGCCGGTGGGCACCTTGCAGCGGTTCCTGGACCGGTATCTGGAGGAGAAGGGCGGCCGGGTGGACTATGTCCACGGGGAGGATGTGGCCCGCCGCCTGGGCAGCCAGCCCCACTCCATGGCCTTCCTCCTGCCCGCCATGGCCAAGGAGGACCTCTTCCCCACCGTTATCCTGGACGGCGCCCTCCCCCGCAAAACCTTCTCCATGGGCCACGCCTGGGACAAGCGGTTCTATCTGGAGGCCCGCGCCATCCGATAACCACACTGGCAGCCTTCCCAATCCATCGAAAAGGGGCCGCCCGATGGCTGTATGTGCCATCGGGCGGCCCCTTGCTGTTTTTGTTGTGCCGGTCCCCTTACTCCGCCCGGAGGGCGTCGATGGGATGGAGGCGGGCGGCCTTGCGGGCCGGGTAGATTCCAAAGAAGAGGCCCACCGCCGATGAGAAGGCCACCACCCCCGCCATCATCACAGGGTCCAGATAGGGGGTAAGCCCCACCAAGCTGGCCAGGCCGTTGGCCCCCGCCATCCCCAGGACGATGCCGATCACGCCGCCGATCATGGTGATGAAGGCCGACTCGATGAGGAACTGGAAGAGGATCGACCCGGTTTTGGCCCCCAAGGCCTTGCGGATGCCGATCTCCCTGGTCCGCTCGGTCACCGACACCAGCATGATGTTCATCACCCCGATGCCGCCCACCAGCAGGGAGATGGCGGCAATGGCGGCAATAATCCCCACAAACATGTCCATAATCTGGTTGATGGCCGCCAGCTGCTCGCTCATGTCCTGGACATAGTAGGCATTCCGGCCCTGGTTGCCGTGGCGGGCCTCCAGGATCCGGATGATCCGGTCGCTGGTGAGGCTGGCGTCGGCGTCCTCCGCCAGCTTGACCTGGATCTGATAGAAGCTGGTGGTGCTGGAACCGGTGAGGCGCAGCATGGAGGTGAGGGGAATGTAGAAATAGGCGGGCATCTCCTGGGCATAGGTGTAGAGGGAGGGGTCCCGCTCCTGCACCCCCACAATGGTGAACCGGCCGCTGCGTCCCCCCACCTGCAGATCCACCGTCATGCCCACCACATCGTCGGTGCCAAAGAACCCCAGGGCGGACACCTGGTCGATGATGCAGACGTTCCGGGCCGCGTCGTAGTCGCTCTGGTTCCACAGGCGGCCCCGAACCAGGTCCATCTGGGCCATCTGGAACACGTCCGGCATGTAATAGCTGATGTAGGCCTGCTTGTACTTGTTGCCGGTGCGTGCTTCGCCCACAATGGCCTCGGAGGGGGACGCCGCCACCACATCGGGCAGGCGTTCTTTAATCTGGTTGATGTCCTCCACCGAGATCATGTCCGTATCCCCCGCGTTGTCCCAGTCGATGGACACAATGAGGCCGTTGGCCCCCATCTGTTCAAACTGCTCGTTCATCATCCGCTGGCCGCCGGTACCCAGGGCCAGGATCATAATGACCGACCCGATGCCGATGACAATCCCCAGCATGGTGAGGACCGAGCGGCCCTTGTTGGACCCGATGCTCTTGAAGGCCATCCTGATGTATTCAACAATTCTTCCCATGGCCTCTCTCCCTTACTGAGCGGCCGAAGAGCTTTCCTCTTCGGGCTGGGCCTCCTGGGAGGAGGCGGCGTCCCCGGCGGGAGCCCCTTCCGGAGAGGCGCCCTCCTCTTCGGGGAGGGAAGCCTCCTGGGAGGCCCCGGCCGTCGTCTCATCGCCGGAGAGGCTCTCCCCACCGGTCGGCCCCATCTGGGAGGGGTCGGCTGCCGGCACCGCCCCCGCTACCTGCACCGGCGACCCCTCCGCCAGATCCATCTCCGGATTGGGGATCACCAGGTCCCCTTCCTGGAGGCCGGAGGCGATCTCGGTCATCAGATCCGACGAGGCCCCCGTGGTCACATACCGCTTGGCGGCCAGGCCGTTCTCCACCACCCACACAAAGGTACCCTGGGGATCGGTGATGACCGCCTCCACCGGCACCGCCAGCACCTGGCTCTTGTCGGCAGTGGTGATGGTCACATCCGCCTGGAGGCCCAGCTTGATGTTCTCATCCGGGTTCAGGATGGTAATCTCGGCCGAGAGGGTGGGCTGGGTGGTGGTGGTTCCGTTCTGATTGGTAACGGTGGTGTCCAGCACCGTCTCGTCAATCTTGGAGACGATGCCCTCGTATGTATGGCCGGCAAAGGAGATTTCCGCCTCCTGGCCCAGCTTCACCTGCTCCAGGTCGTACCGGGAGAGGGTAACCGCCACCTTCACGTCCTCCCGGCTGGCCACCGTCACCAGCTCCATTCCCTCGCTGGCGGTGGCTCCCTCCACCGCCGACAGGCTGGTGATCACCCCGTCAAAGTCGGCGACGATGCCCCCTTGGGCCTGGGCATACTGGTCGGCCAGCTCCTCCAGCGTCAGCTTGGACAGGTCCAGGGTGGTGTTGAGGCGGGCTTCCTCAATCTCCCCCATCTGGTTGTTCTCCTGCTGGGTCCGTTCCCGGCGGGCGCTGTCCAGGTCGGCCCGGGCGGCGTCCTCGGCGGCAGCGGCGGTGGTGTTGTCCGCGGCGGCGTCCTCCATGGCCATCTGGGCCTGGCTTACCGCCTGCTGAAGGGTCTCCAGATTGTAGAGCGCCTTCAAATCCGCCAGCTCCTTCCGGGCCTCTTCCAACCGTTTTTCCAGTTCCTCCTTCGTAGGCTGGTCGGATCCGTCCCCTTCTCCCGGATCTGGATTGTCCGGCTGACTCTCGCCGATGTTGCCTCCAGCGGGCGGTGTGCCGGTCTGACTTCCGTCTCCGCCGGATTGGTCGCCGCCCCCGGGGGTAGTCTCCCCTGAACCGCCTTCTTCCAAGGCAGCCAGCTGTTCCTCCAGGTCTTTAATCTCTGCTTCTTTGTTGTTGATCTGGGTGGTGGCGTCGCTGAGGGCGCTCTGGGCCGCCAAAAGACGGCGGCGGGCCTCGCTCAGGCTGTTCCGGGCGGAATCCGCCTCTTCCTCCGCGTCCTCCAGGTCGTCCCTGGCCCGGGAGACCTTGGTGTTCAGGCTGCTGACCTCCTCGTCGACCTCCTCGTAATCCTCCATGGTCTGCTGATACTCATAGTAGGAGAGGTCGTAGTTCAGCTGGGCCCGCTTCAGCTCCCGGGCAATCTCGGTCTGGTCAAAGGCGACCATCAGCTGGCCCGCTTCCACCGTGGAGCCGGCCTCCACCCCTACCCCGGTAATCCGGGCGCTCATGGGGGCGAAGTAGCTGCGGGTCTCCCCCGACAGGATGGTGCCGGAGGTGGACAGGGTGGACACCACGTCCTGGGGCTCCACGGCGCTGGCCGCCACGGTGGGGATGACGGGGGCGGGCGGGAACAGCATGGGCCGCACTACAAACCATCCCCCCGCCGCCAGGATCAGGGCGATGAAGATGGCTTTCTTGACAAATTTCTTGGATGGTTTTTTGAAGGTCATGGGTGTTGGTTCCTCCTCAACAGTTGGCTGCCGGATCGTTTTCCGCCGTCTCGTCCCACCGGTAGCCGGCGCCGGTGTCGCTCTCAATGTGCCCGTCGGTGATGCGGACAATCCGCTGGGCCTGCCGGGCCACCGAATCGTCGTGGGTGATGAGGATCACCGTTCTCCCCTCCTGGTGAAGCTCCTTGATGATCTTCATCACTTCCACGCCGGAATGGGAATCCAGGTTGCCGGTGGGCTCGTCCGCCAGGATGATGGGGGGCCTGGCGGCAATGGCCCGGGCGATGGCCACCCGCTGCTGCTGCCCGCCGGACATCTCCCCCGGCCGGTGGTGAAGCCGGTGGCCCAGGCCCACCCGCTCCAGGGCCTCCCGGGCCAGGCGGTGCCGCTCCGAGGCCCCCATCCCCCGGTAGATCAGGGGCAGCTCCACGTTCTCGGTGGCGGTCAGGGCCGGGATCAGATTAAACCCCTGGAAAATAAACCCGATCTGCTTGTTTCGGATCTCGCTCAGCTCGTCGTCGCTCAGGCGGGAAACGTCCTGCCCGTCCAGATGATAGCTGCCGGCGGTGGGGACATCCAGGCAGCCCAACATATTCATAAAGGTGGACTTGCCCGACCCGGACTGTCCCACAATGGCCACAAACTCCCCCCGCTTGATCTGCAGCGACACATCGTCCAGGGCCCGGACCTCGTTCTCCCCCGGGTTGTAAATTTTGAAGATGTGCTCGATGTCCACCAGATACTCCGCTGGTAGCGCTTCTTCCTTCTTTTTCACGCTCCGCCTCCCATCAACACTCGGGCATCCGTTGTTACTGTAATAGTACATTTAGTACGGTTTCCTTCCTCAGTATAGGCTCCGGGCCCTTGGTTGTCAAACAAAAAATCGTGAAATTTCTGTGAATGAGGAAATTTTCCCCATGGCCAAGGCCTTTTTATTCTACCACTTCCCCCTTTATTACGCAAGTGCGTATACGCACCTGCGGAAATCTGCCTACAATAAGGAATGGGAGGTGGGAAGATGCTGGTGAAAGACGCCATTGTTCTCCGGTTTGAAGAGCTTTGCCGGGAACGGAAGATCACCTACAACGAGCTGGCCACCCGCGCGGGCGTCACCCCCTCCACCGTCTACAGCATGATGGACCGCCACCGGCGGGATCTGTCGGTCATCACCGTCAAGAAATTGTGCGATGGGTTGGACATCTCCCTGGGCGACTTCTTCTCCCATCCGCTTTTTGACGCCCTGGACCAGGAAATCCGATGAAGAGGGCTGTTCTCCGATCGGGTTTTACAGTATACTGAAGGATACAGACCCATCCAAAAGGAAAGGAGCCCCGTCATGAATCCTCGCGCTTATACCTACGATATGGACGATCCGGAGATCGGCCGGATCATCACCCGCGCCCGCCTGCTGCAGCAGCAATTCAACAACGCCCCAGCCAATGAATATGCCAAAAAAGAGGCCATCATCCGGCAGCTTTTCGGCAGTGCCGGCGTGGACCTCACCGTGCAGCAGCGGTTCACCTGCGACATGGGCAAGAACATCCATGTGGGGGATCATTTTTTTGCCAACTACAACTGCACCATCCTGGACATGGCGGAGGTCCGCATCGGCCACAACTGCCTGATGGCCCCCAACGCCGCCATCTACACTGCCGCCCACCCGGTCCAGGCCCCCGGCCGGGCCGCCAAGGTGGGGTACGCCACCCCGGTCACCATCGGCAACGACGTGTGGATCGGGGCCAACGCGGTGATCCTTCCCGGAGTGGTCATCGGCGACGGCGTGGTGGTGGCCGCCGGAGCGGTGGTCAACCGGGACGTCCCCCCCAATGTGGTGGTTGCCGGCAACCCGGCCCGGATCGTAAAAGAAATCGACCAAACCCAGCCCTGGTAGGGGCTGGCGGCGCGGCCCTCCCCCGGTGCTGGGGGAGGGCTGTTTTTGTTCTGCCCGGCCCTCTCTTAGTATCGTCTCCCGGCGGAAAAATATGACCGTTTTTTCTCCCCTTTTCTCCCTCTGGCATTGGGTGAAGAATGCTATTGACAGGGTATCGGAAGTGTGCTATTCTGGTTCCGGCCGAAACAGTTTCATTTGAAACTTTATTGACCCGGGTGAAAGAGAGGTGATCTTGTGACTCCCGTTCCCATTACGGATTTCTTATCGGTGATGGAGCAGCTGATCAAGCTGCACAACCGCCTGTTTGACCGGCTTGCCCAGCAGTTCTCCCTCTCCCATACGGAAATTCAGCTGATTCTTTTTCTCTCCTCCCACCCCGGCCGGCGCATTGCCCAGGACATTGTCCGCCTGCGGCTGCTGTCCAAGGCCAGTGTCTCCCGGGCGGTGGAGTCCCTGCGGAAGAAGGGATACCTGGACTGCCAGACCAGCGAGACGGACCGCCGGTCGGTACAGCTCACCCTCAGCCCCAAGGCCCAGGACGTGCTCCAGGAAAACCGCCGGCTCCAGCAGGAAATGTTGTCCGCCCTGCTGCAGGACGTCCCGGCGGAGGACTACCAAACCATGATGTCCGTTATTGAACGGATGAACCGGAATGCAGCCCGTCTGCTGGCAGTCAAGCCATTCAACGGTGTATAAAACGACGCCGGCCCCCCGGCCGGGAAAGTGAGGTAACCCATGACAGGAAAGAGCAAAGCAATCGTCGCCGTCCTCTGTGTGGCGGTGGCCGGCCTGGCGGTGTACCAGGGCTACCAAGCCCTGAAGCCGGTTCCCGCCCCGGTGGAAAAGGAAACCCTGGTGGAGGCGGTCATCCCCACCACCGGGAGCATCTCGGTCACCAGCCAGTTTATCGGCCGGGTTGCTCCCGACCAGATGGTGCAGGTCTATCCCAAAACCCAGGGCACCGTCCTTCACACCTATGTGCAGCCGGGGGACCAGGTGCAGGCGGGAGATCTGCTGATGGAGATCGACCCCACCGACATCCAGCTCCAGGTGGACATCGCCGCCGCCGGCTATGACCTGGCCGCTGCCTCCGCCGCCCAGACCACCGGCAGCACCATCGAGCTCCAGCGGATCCAGGCCCAGAACAGCTACGACGCGGCGGCCCGCTCCTACCGGGACGCCCGGGACGCGCTGGACGAGTTTGAGGATGGATACGACGATTCTCTGGAGGGCTTGGAGCGGATTGTGAGCCAGACCAGCGCCGCTCTTCAGAGCGCCCAGGACACCCTTCAGGCATCGGAAGAGAAGCTGGCACAGCTGGAACAAGAGTTGGCGGATCTGGAAACCGGAACGGCCGGCAGCGGGGATTCCACAGGCCAGGGAGACATCCAGCAGGCAGCGGATGACGCCGCCGACCTGGTGGACCAGGCCCAGAACGCCCTGGACGCCATCGATCCCACCGCGGACCCGGAGGGCTATGCAGCCGCCCAGGAAACCCTCCTCCAGGCCCAAACCGCTGCCGACGGCCTGCAGGTTCTGGCCGATGAGGGCAGCGGCGGCGATCCATCCAACGATGACAATGCAGACAAGATCGCCGAGTTGGAAAAAGAGATCGAGCTCCAGCGGCAGCGGGTCGAGCTGAATGAGCAATTTGTCGCTTCCGCCAGCAGCGCCTACCAGCAGGCGGTAAACGCCCTGGAGCAGGCCGAGGCCGGCTACGACGTGAACTACGACCAGCTGAAGTCGGCGGTCCGGCAGGCTTCCAGCGCCCGGGATACGGCGGAGGATTCCCTCAACGTCATCGAGGAGATGATGATCCCCGAGGTGGATGAGATCGCCCAGGCCCAGATGGCCCAGGCGGAGGCCAGCCTCCGCTCGGCGGTGCAGCAGCTTTCCTACACCAAGGTCTACGCCCCCATCGACGGGGTGGTGGAAAGCGCCAACGTGGAGGAGAACAATATGTACACCTCCACCATGCCCGCCTTTGTGGTGTCCAACAAGGGGATGCTCACCGTCACCTTCAACGTGCCTGCCAACATTGCTTCCTCCCTTCTGCCGGGGGATTCCCTCACCATTGAGAACGGCTCCGCCGTCTATGACGGCACCGTCCTGGAGGTGAGCACCCAGGTAAACAGCCAAAGCGGCCTCTTCCCCATCAAGGCCCAGATCCACTCCTCCGACCCCACCCTCCTCACCGGCCTGGCCGTGAAGGTGACGGTGGACGCCCAGCGGGCGGACGACGCGCTCCTAATCCCGGTGGACGCGGTCTATTACGAGGGGGAGGAGTCCTACGTCTATCTGCTGAAGGAGGGGAAAGCGGTCCGCACGCCGGTCACCACCGGTCTCTCTTCCGGCGACCAGATCCAGATTCTGGACGGCATCTCCCCTGAGGACGCGGTCATCACCACCTGGAGCACCAGCCTGGAGGACGGGGCGGAGGTCACCCTCACCGGCGCCCTTCCTTCCCAGCAGCGGGCCGCTCAGGAGAGCGCCGCCTCCAGCAGCGCCGGGGAAGAGGATTCTTCCAGCAGCGCGGAGGAAGCGTCTTCCTCCACCAGTGCCGGGGAGGAGGCGTCTTCCTCCGGCGACAGCGGTACGGCCGACCCCGCGGACGAATAAGGGGAGGGTGTTGTTTCTATGAGTTTGACCAAGCTTGCCCTGCGGCGGATGGTGTCGGTCATCATCTGCATTGGCGCCCTGATCGTCTTCGGCCTGGGGTCGGTGTTTACCTCCCCCATGGAGTTGACCCCCAACATTGAAATGCCCATGCTCATCGTCATCACCACCTACCCGGGCGCCGGCCCGGAGGATGTGGAGTCTTTGGTGACCAGCGAAATTGAGGACGCCGTCTCCACCTTGTCCGGGCTGGAGAATGTCCAGTCCCAGTCCCAGGAGAATCTGTCTCTGGTGATGCTGGAGCTGGAATACGGCACCGACATGGACCGGGCCCACATGGACCTGCAGGAAAACCTCAATACCTATGCCTCCTCCCTGCCGGACACCGCCTCCGACCCGATTATTGTGGAAATTTCCATGGATGCCATGGCCACGGTGACCCTGTCGGCCAGCGGAGAAGGCAGCGCCGCCGATCTCCTTAACCGGGTAAACGACGAGATCGCTCCGGAATTCGAGCGGTTGTCCGGCGTCGCCAGCGTGGATGTGGCCGGCGGCGAGGAGGAGTACATCAGCGTGGAGCTTCAGGAGGAGAAGCTGAACCAATATGGACTCACCATGTCCACCGTCACCTCCCTCATCTCCACCGCCGACTTCTCCCTCCCTGCCGGGGAAGCCACACTGGGCAGCCAGAACCTGACTGTCCATGGGGCGGTCAACTACGACACGGCGGAAAGCCTGGGCCAGATTCCCCTCTTCCTGGCAACCGGGGACGTCATCCATCTGTCCGACGTGGCCAACATTCACTATGGCACCCAGGATGCCACCTCGGTGAGCCGGTACAACGGCAACCCCACCGTCAGCCTCTCGATCACCAAGCGGCAGAGCGCCTCCACCGTGGACGTGGCCGATTCGGTCATCGCCACGATGGAGCAGCTGAACAGCGAGAACAGCGGCATCACTCTGGAGGTCATCAGCGACCAAAGCGAGCTGATCCGTTCCGCGGTCAGCTCGGTCATCGAGACGCTGCTCCTGGGCATCCTGCTGTCGATGATCGTTCTGTTCTTCTTCTTTGGCGACCTCAAGGCCTCCTGCATCGTGGGCAGCTCCATGCCCATCTCGGTGCTGGCCACCTTTATCCTCATGCGGCTGATGAGCTTCTCCCTCAATCTGCTGTCCCTGGGCGGCCTGGTGATCGGCGTGGGCATGATGGTGGACAACTCCATCGTGGTCATTGAGAGCTGCTTCCGGGTGCGGGCCGAGGGCCGGCCCTTTGAGGAGGCGGCCCTGGAAGGGACCAAGGTGGTAAGCGCCTCGATCGTCGCCTCCACCATTACCACCGTTGTGGTCTTCCTCCCTCTCAGCGTGATGGAGGGCCTCACCGGCCAGCTTTTCCAGCAGCTGGGCTTCACCATCATCTTTTCCCTGCTCACCTCCCTGGTGTCGGCCCTGATGCTGGTTCCCCTCTTCTTCTCCCGCCTCAAGCCTTTGGAGCACCAAAACGCCCCCATGAACCGGATCCTTCCCCGGGTCGAAGCGGCCTATGGCCGGGTCCTCCGGCGGATTCTTCGCCATCCCCGGCTGGTGGTTCTCGTTTCGGTGGGGCTGCTGGTTCTCTCTTTTGCCATTCTGAGCCTTGTCAACGTGGAACTGATCCCCACAGTGGACGAGGGGACTGTATTGGTGAGCCTGGAAACCCGGCCCGGCCTCTCCCTGGACGAGGTGGATCAAAAGCTCCTCCAGCTGGAGGAGATGGTGGCCTCCCACCCGGATGTGGAGCGTTACTCCACCCAGTCGGGCAGCAGCATGCTGGGCTCCAACTCCTCCACCGTCACCGCTTATCTGCGGGATGACCGGGAGATGACCACCGCCCAGGTGGTGGAGCAGTGGCAGAACGAAACCCGGAACATGGTGGACGGGGACGTGACCGTCAGCTCCAGCAGCAGTGCCATGGGCTCGATGATGTCCGGCAGCGGCACCGTCTCCATCAGCCTGCAGAGCATCGACCTGGACGACCTTTCCACTGCCGCCGCCCAGGTGGAAGAGGTGATGCAGGCCAACCCCAACATCCTGAACATCTCCTCCACCTTGAGCGGCGGCGGCCCCCAGGCCGAGATCGTCATCGATCCCCTCAAGGCGGCGGCCGCCGGCATCACCCCTATGGAAGCGGCCAGCGCCGTGCGCACCATGCGGGTGGGCACCGAGGTGATGACCCTCCGGGAAAACGGCCAGGAATATTCGGTGATGGTGGAATACCCGCCGGACCGGTTTGAAACGATGGAACAGATTTCCGGCATGATGCTCACCAGCTCCGCCGGCCGCCTGATCCCCCTGACCGACATTGCCACCATCGAATACACCGACAGCCCCCAGCAGATCTCCCGGAAGAACGGACAGTACATCGTCACCATCACCGGCCAGCCCGCCGAGGCTGCCCGGTACACCGCCGCGGAAGAGGTGGATGCGGCCATTGCCCAGCTCACCTTCCCCGCCGGCGTGGAACAGACCGCCAGCGAGATCGACGAGGCGATGAACGAGGAATTCTCCGCTCTGGGCATGGCCATCGTGGTGGCGCTGCTGCTGGTCTTCATGGTGATGGCCATGCAGTTTGAATCGGCCCGTTTCTCGGCGCTGGTGATGATCTGCGTCCCCTTCAGCCTGATCGGCTCCTTCTCGCTGCTCTTCTTCAGCGGCAGCACCCTCAGCATGGTTTCCCTTATGGGCGTGCTGATGCTGATCGGCATCGTGGTAAACAACGGTATCCTTTTTATCGACACCACCAACCAGCTGCGCTCCAGCATGGACGCCCCCACCGCCCTGGTGACCGCCGGCCAGACGCGCCTGCGCCCCATCCTTATGACCACCCTGACCACCATCCTGTCGATGGTGCCCATGGCTCTGGGCGTTGGGGAAAACACCGAGATCATGCAGGGGATGGCGGTGGTCATCATCGGCGGTCTTACCGCCTCCACCCTCCTCACCCTCCTGCTGCTGCCCACCTTCTACCTGATGTTTGGGCAGACCAAGGCCCAGCGGGACAGCATGCCCCCGCCGCCGCCGCAGCCGGAACCCCAGCCGGACGAGCTGATCCGCTCCCTCAACGACAGCGGCGCCGACACCGGCCTTCCCCCGTCCGATCCTCCGGTTCTCCCCTCCCGGGAAGAGCCGGTAACCCAGTAATTTCCCACAAAGGCCGCCCCGCGGGGCGGCCTTTTTCCATGCCCCCCGCGGGGAAGGGTGTTTTTCTGCCGCCGTCCCCTTCCCGGATGGGCGGCACCCCGGCGGAGCCTCCCCCATAGGATGAAGAGGATTTTGTTTTGGAATGGGGTGATGGCATGCTTGTTTCCCCGGACAATCTTCTTCTGGTGGCCGCCCTCTGACTGGATACCCTGGTGGCGGCCTTCGCCCTGGGCGCCCAGGATATCTCGGTGCCGGGAAGGTCCTCGGCGGTGATTGCCGCCCTCTGTACCGGGACGCTGGCCGTGTCCCTGGTGGTGGGGGCGGCGGTACATCCCTGGCTTCCACCCCAGGCGGGCCGGTGTCTCTCCTTCGCGGTTCTCCTCTGCCTGGGAATCGCCCGCTTGCTGGACGGGCTGGTAAAGGACCTTCTCCGCCGCCAAGGGGGCCCCGCGGCCGACATCCGCTTTCACTTTCTCTCCTTTCGCTTTCTCCTGCGGATCTATGCCGACAGCTCCGAGGCCGATCTGGACCGGTCCAAGGCCCTGGGCCCCGGCGAGGCCGCCGCGCTGGCCCTGGCCCTCTCGGCGGACGGGCTTGCCGCCGGCTTCGGCGCCGGAATGGGAGGCACCCTGGCGGGGACGCTGGCCTGTTCCTTCCTGTGCAACCTGGGAGCTGTGGCCGCCGGCAGCCGCCTGGGCCGCCGGGCCAGCCGGGGAAGGCTCAACCTCTCCTGGCTGGCCGGGACGGTGCTGCTGGCCCTGGCCGCCGCCAAGCTTCTCTAGCCGGGCCGGGGCCTTTGCTCTTCCCAGGGGTGGCGGGCCGGCCCTTCTTCCCGCCGCCCCCTGGCATAAGGGGACAACCTGCCGCATAGAGATAAACCATCCGATGGGACAAGACCCAGCCCGTCCCGCCGACCACAGGACGGGCGCGAAAGAAAGGATGTTTGCGTATGGAAGGAAGTCAAGGTCTCTCCAGCCGCCGGGCCGCCCAGCTGCTGGAGGAATACGGGGAAAACCGGCTGGAATCGGCCCGGAAAACCAGCCCCCTGGCCATCTTTGCCGGGCAATTCCGGGACGCGCTGGTCATGATCCTGCTGGGATGTACCCTCCTCTCCTGCCTGATGGGGGACGCCGCCGAGGCGCTGGCCATTGCGGTCATCGTTCTTCTCAACGCCCTGCTGGGCTTCTTTCAGGAATACCGCACCGAGCGCACCCTGGAAAAGCTGGGGGAGATGGCCGCGCCCACAGCCGTGGCCATCCGGGACGGGCAGCCCGTCACCGTCCCGGCCAGCCAGCTGGTGCCGGGGGATGTGGTCCTGCTGGAAGCGGGAAACCGGGTCCCTGCCGACGGCGTCCTCCTGGAAGCAAAGGACCTGAGCTGCGACGAATCGATGCTCACCGGGGAATCGGTGGGGGTGGAAAAGAACTCCCGCAGCTGCCAGGTCTATATGGGGACCCTGGTGACCCGGGGAAAGGGCCGCTTCCAGGTGACCCACACGGGGCAGCGCACCGAGATGGGCAAAATTGCCGGCATGCTCTCCTCCATTGAAGAGGGGCCCACCCCCCTCCAGCAGCGGCTGGACCACCTGGGGCGGGTCATCGGGTTCGGGTGCCTGGGCATCTGCGCCGTGGTGGCCGTGGCCGGCATCATTCGGGGGGAGGATCCCCTCCAGATGGTGATTACCGGCGTGTCCCTGTCGGTAGCCGCCGTGCCGGAGGGGCTGCCCGCCATCGTCACCATCGCCCTGGCGCTGGCGGTGGGGCGGATGGTCCGCCGGGGTGCCCTCATCCGTCGCCTCCACGCGGTGGAGACCCTCGGCTGCGCCACCGTGATCTGCTCGGACAAGACCGGTACCCTCACCGAGAACCGGATGACCGTCACCTGCCTGGAAACGCTGGACCGGCAGGTGGAGGCGGAGGGGAGCGGCCTGGTGGGCCGGTTCCGGTGCCAGGGCGCCCCCTTCTCCCCCGGGGACGACCCGGTCTTCTCCCTGCTGCTTCTTACCGCCGCCCACTGCAACAGCGCGCTGCTGGCCCCGGACAACCGGATCCTGGGGGAGCCTACGGAACAGGCCCTGCTGGCGGCGGCCCTCTGGGCCGGAGTCCGCCGGGAGGGCAGTGGCATCCAGGCCGAGGGGGAAAATCCCTTCGATTCCAGCCGGAAGATGATGTCCACCCTGGTCCGCCGGCCGGACGGCACCCGTCTTCTCCTTGCCAAGGGTGCCCCCGATCTCCTCCTGCGCCGGTGCACCGCCGTCCTCACCCCCCAGGGCGCCCGCCCCCTCACCCCCGCTCTCCGCCAGCAGATCACCGGCCAGAACACCCGGCTTGCCGGGCAGGCGCTGCGGGTATTGGGCTTCGCCTGCCGCATTGCCGGCCCCGCCGACCTGGCGGAGGAGGGGTTCACCTTCCTGGGGCTGGCGGGCCTGTGGGATCCGCCCCGGAAGGACGCCAGGGAAGCGGTCGCCCGTTGCCGCCGGGCCCACATCCGGCCGGTGATGATTACCGGCGACCACGCCGTCACCGCCCAGGCCATCGCCCGGAAGCTGGGCATCTGCCGGGAGGGAGACCCAGTCCTCACCGGGAGCCAGCTGGATCAGCTGGACGACCGGGAGCTGGACCGGCAGCTGGGGCAGGTATCGGTCTTTGCCCGGGTCACCCCGGCCCATAAGCTGCGGCTGGTGCGGGCCTTCAAGGCCCGGGGCGGGGTGGTGGCCATGACCGGGGACGGGGTCAACGACGCCCCCGCGGTGAAGGAGGCGGACATCGGGGTGGCCATGGGGATCACCGGCACCGACGTCACCAAGGAAGCCGCCTCGGTCATCCTCCTGGACGACAGCTTCGCCACCCTGGTGGCAGCGGTGGAGGAGGGGCGGGTCATCTACCAGAACATCCGCAAGTTCATCCGGTACCTGCTCTCCTGCAACATCGGAGAGGTGGTCACCATGTTCTTCGCCATGCTGATGGGGATGCCCATCCCCCTGCTCCCCATCCAGATCCTCCTGATCAATCTGGCCACCGACGGGCTGCCCGCCATCGCCCTGGGGCTGGATCCCCCCTCCGAGGATGTGATGGCCCAGCCTCCCCGCCGGGCGGGGGATTCCATCTTCTCCGGCGGGCTGGCTACCACCATCCTCACCCGTGGCTTCCTGATCGGCCTCACCACCTTGGCCGTCTTCACCATCCTCACCGGCCAGGGCGCCACCCTGGAGCAGGCCCGCACCGGCGCCCTCACCGCCCTGGTGGCCAGCCAGCTGATCCATGTGTTTGAATGCAAAAGTGAGAAGAAAGGGCTTCTGTCCATCCATCCGCTGGACAATCCCCTGTTGATCGGCGCGGTGGGGGTATCGGCCCTCATGCTGGCCGCCGCCCTCTACACCCCCCTCTTCTCCTCCGTATTTCAAACGGTCCCCCTCACCGGGAAGCAGCTGCTCACCTGCCTGATCGCCTGCCTGGCGGCCCCTCTGGCCTCCTCCCTGCTGCTGGCCTTCCGGCACGGCCGGCCCGCCCGGGGCACGGTGGTGCATCCGCAGCCCCTTCCCCTCCCTCCGGGAGGCACCCCTTCTGACAAACACGAATTCCCGGTATAAACCCTAGGCGGCTTCGCCGCCCTTCTGCCGTGCAGGCCTTCGGCCTGCCTGCCGTATGCGGGGCCGCTCCGCGCCCCGGACCCCCAGGGTGACTCTTTCTATGGAGAAAGAGTCACCAGAAAGCCAGGCGGGGGAAATCCCCCGCCACCCCCTGCCGACCGGCGTACCTCCCGGTACGCTGAACATCGTCGGCATGGGAATGCAGCGGTCGCCC
>CAJFKV010000044.1 GCA_904387055.1 Candidatus Heteroruminococcus faecigallinarum
CTTTCTGGTGACTCTTTCTCCATAGAAAGAGTCACCCTGGAGGTGTGGAGGGCGGAGCGCCTCCACATAAAACGGCAGGCGGGCCGCAGGCCCGCACGGAAGAAAGGCCGCCCGCAGGCGGCCCAAGACAAGAAAAAAGCTCCCCATCGGGGAGCTTTTTTCTATTCCGGGAAGGGTTAGGCGCCAACCTCCACATAGGCATCCTTCAGATAGAAGTAGTTGAGGGGAGACCGGGACCAGCCCTTCACATAGGTCTGCATCATCATGGGGTAGGACCGATAGAAGACGGGGATAAAGGGATAATCCTCCATCATGAGGGCTTCCGCCTGACGCATCAGGTCCATGGCCGTCTGGGCGTCGGGCTCTACCCGGGCCTGCTCCACCAGCGCATCGTACTCGGGGTTGGAGTAGTTGCTGTAGTTCTGGGTGGAACCAGTCTCAAAGAGCGGCAGGAAGCTCATGGGGTGCAGGTAGTCGGCGCCCCAGCCCATGGCAGCGATGTCATAATCGCCGGCCTGAACCTGCTCGTAGTACACCGCCCAGTCGGCCGTGGTGATCTCCAGATCGATGTTCAGGTTCTGCTTAAACATCTGCTGCATCGCCTCGGCAACCTTCTTCACAACGGTATCGGTGTAGTAACCCAGCCGCAGGGTGGGGAAGCCTTCCCCGTTGGGGTAGCCGGCCTCGGCCAGCAGACGCTGGGCCTCTTCCACATTGCCGCTGGCAGAGAGGCCGAAGTCGCTGCGGCCCTCGGTGAAGTCCTCACCGTCCACCACATACCCGGGACCAACCAGGGCCAGAGCGGGGGTGTCGGTGCTCTGCATCACGCTGTCGATCAGAGCGGTACGGTCGATGGCCAGGTTCAGGGCCTGCCGGACCAGGGGATCATCCAGGGGCTCGACGGCGTTGTTCAGCAGATAGTAGGTGGTGCCGAAGGCAGGCCAGATGGTCAGGCTGTCGCTCTCGGCCTTCAGGCGGGGCAGGTCGGCGGAAGGAACGGACATCATGCCGTCGATCTCGCCGCTCTCAAAGGCGGACAGAGCGGTGGACATGTCCAGAATATACCGGTACTCCACCTCTTCCAGCTGGACGTTGGCAGCATCCCAGTAGTTCTCGTTCTTGACCAGGGTCACTCCCTCGCCAAAGCTCATGGCGCTTACCTTGAAGGGGCCGTTGCAGATGAAGGTATCGGGAGACTGGGTCCAGCTGTCCCCGTTGGCCTCCACGGTGGCCTGCTGCACGGGAGCATAGGTCCACATGGCCAGGATCCCCAGGAAGTAGGGGGTGGTGTTGTTCAGGGTGATGACCAGGGTCTGGTCGTCGGGAGCGGTGACGCCCAGATTGGCCTCCGCCTCGGCAATGGCAGCCTCGTCGGCGGTGCCGCTGCCCAGCAGGTCATAATACTCGGCGGCGCCCTTGATATAGTCGGTCACCATGTAGGCGTACTTGGCGCCGGTGGCGGGAGTGATGACCCGCTTGATGGAATACAGGTAATCCTGGGCGGTGAGGGGGGTGCCGTCCGACCACTTCAGGTTGTCCCGCAGGTGGAAGGTGTAGGTGAGGCCGTCCTCGCTGATCTCCCAGGTCTCGGCATCGGCAGCCACGATGTTGTTCTCGGTATCATAGGCCACCAGGCCTTCAAAGGCGTTGAACAAGATCGGGATGGCAAAGGTATTGTCGGTGATGCCGGGGTCGATGCTGTCCGGCTCGTTGTGGAGGGCGAAGATGATCTTCTGCTCCCCCGAGGCGGCCGGGGTCTGGCCGCCGGCAGTGCTCACCGAGCTACCGGCAGAGGCGGAAGAATCACTGCCGGCAGCGGCGCTGCTGGAGCTGCTCCCGCCGCAGGCAGACAAAATGACCGAGCTGGCCATCAGGACTGCCATCAGCAGGCTGAGTTTCTTTTTCATAATGCTTTCCTCCTAACAATCTCTTTGGATGCAAATCTATCTGGACGAAAGGGGCTCTTCTCCCCCTTCGGACCCAAACAACAGGGCATGCCCTTGCTTTTCCTGGTTTATTCCTTGCTGTCGCCAGGGGTACACTGGGGATACAGGTGACAGGCCACCTGATGCCCGCCGCCCACATCGGCCATCACCGGCTCCACCCGGCTGCACAGGGGGGTGGCATGGGGGCACCGGGTGTGGAACCGGCAGCCCGACGGGGGCGAGATGGGGCTGGGAATATCTCCCTCGATGGAGCTGACCGTCTTGGCCCGGGCCGCCTTGGGATCGGGGATGGGGATGGCGGCCAGCAATCCCTGGGTGTAAGGGTGGAGAGGGTGCTCATAAATCTCGTTGGACTCGCTCAGCTCCACCAGCTTGCCCAGATACATCACCCCCACGTCGTCGGACACATACCGCACCATCGACAGGTCGTGGGCAATAAACAGGTAGGTGATCTCCTCTTCCTCCTGGAACTCCTTGAGAAGGTTCACCACCTGGGCCTGGATGGACACATCCAGGGCCGAGATGGGCTCGTCACAGATGACCACCTTGGGGTGGAGGATCAGGGCGCGGGCGATGCCCACCCGCTGCCGCTGCCCGCCGGAAAACTCGTGGGCATACCGGTTGGCATGCTCCCGGGAGAGGCCCACCCGGTCCAGCATCTCAAAGATCATCTCGTCCGCTTCCCGGGCATTGGAACAGACCTTGTGGGCCCGCAGGGGCTCGTTGATGATCTCCCGCACCGTCATCCGGGCGTTGAGAGAGGCATAGGGGTCCTGGAACACCATCTGGATGTTCCGGCGCAGAGGGGCCAGCTGCCGCTGGGACAGGTTGGTGATCTCCTGGCCGTCCAGGAAGATCTGCCCGGCGGTGGGCTCGTAGATCCGGATCACCGTGCGGGCGCAGCTGGACTTGCCGCAGCCGCTCTCCCCCACCAGGCCCAGGGTCCGCCCCTTCTTCACCTGGAAGGAGACGCCGTCCACCGCGTGGACGACCTGATTCTTGGAGCCGCTTACCGGGAAATGCTTCACCAGGTTGCGGGCCTCCAGCATGATGCTATCGTTCATATCGTTCATCCTTTGCACATGGGGTGGTGGTTATTCCTTGAAGGGATTGTCCTGGGCGGGGGCCTCGGGGGTCAGCAGCCAGCACATGGACCGATGGACGGGGTCCAGCTGGGTGTAGGGAGGCATCTGCTCCAGGCAGATCTGCCGGGCATAGGGGCACCGGGGGGCAAAGGGACAGCCGGCCGGCGGGTTGGTCATATCCGGCGGCGAGCCGGGAATGGGGGTGAGCCGCTGGCTCTTGTCCTGCTTGATGTTGGGAATCGAGGCCAGCAGCCCCATGGTGTAGGGGTGCCGGGGGCGGTGGAAGATGTCGTCGATAAGGGCTTCTTCCATCACCATGCCGCCGTACATCACCAGCACCCGGCTGCACAGCTCGGCCACCACCCCCAGGTCGTGGGTGATGAAGATGATGGACATGCCCATCTCCTCCTGAAGGCTGCGCAGCAGCTTCAAAATCTGGTCCTGGATGGTCACGTCCAGGGCGGTGGTGGGCTCGTCGGCAATGAGGATCTCCGGGTTGCAGGCCAGAGCCATGGCGATCATCACCCGCTGGCGCATACCGCCGGAGAACTCATGGGGGAAGGACTGGTACCGTTTTTCCGGCTCGGGAATCCGCACCAGCCGGAACAGCTCCAGCACCCGCTTCTTCCGCTCCTCCTTGGAAAGGCTGGGCTGGTGGATGGAGATCATCTCCTCCACCTGCTTGCCCACCCGGATCAGGGGATTGAGGCTGGACATGGGGTCCTGGAAGATCATGGCGATCTTGCCGCCCCGGATCTCCCGCATCTCTTTGCGGGTGGCCTTGGTCAGGTCCTTGCCTTCAAAGAGCACCTCCCCTTCCCGGATGCGGCCGGTAGAGGCCAGCAGCTGCAGGATGGACATGGAGGTAACGCTCTTGCCGCTGCCCGATTCTCCCACAATCCCCAGGGCCTCGCCCTTGTGGACCGTGAAGCTCACCCCCCGCACCGCCTGGGTCTCCCCGTTGCTGTTGAGGAAGGAGGTTTTCAGTCCGTTTACCTGTAAAATCTCGTCCATATATGATTACCGCCGTTTCTATGGAAATTAGGGGGTCTTGTCCCGGTTACTTCTTCAGCTTGGGGTCCAGGGCATCCCGCAGGCCGTCGCCCACGAAGTTGAAGCCGAACATGGTGACGCAGATCACCAGCGCCGGCTCAAAGAGCTGGTAGGGAGAGGTGCGCAGCGCCTCGATGGCGTCGTTGCACATGGTGCCCAGGGAGGCCATGGGGGGCGCCACGCCCAGGCCGATGAAGCTGAGGAATGCCTCCATAAAGATGGCCTGGGGAATCAGCATGGTCACAGTGACCAGGATGGGGCCCATGGCGTTGGGGATCAGGTGGCGCAGGAGGATATCCTTGCTGGAGGTGCCGATGGTGCGGGCGGCGAAGACAAATTCCTGGCTCTTGAGGGTGAGCACCTGGCCCCGGACCACCCGGGCCATGTCCACCCAGTATACCGAGCTGAGGGCGATGACGATGCTCACCAGCCCCGAGTTGCTTCCCAACACCACGCTGATGAGGATGACATACAGGGTGAGGGGGATGGTGTTGATGATGTCCACAATCCGCATCATCACCCCGTCCACCATGCCGCCGCACAGGCCGGCAATGCCGCCGTAAAGGATGCCGATGATCATGTTCACCGCCGCGGCAATAAAGGCCACCAGCAGGGAGATCCGGGCCCCGTACATCAGCCGGGCCAGCATGTCGCGGCCCAGGCCGTCGGTCCCCAGGGGGTACTCCTTGTTGCGGATCGTCTCCACATCGGTAAGGGGGTCCCCGTTTTCATCCACCAGGGCAGGGGGGGTCAGGCCGTAGTTCATGGTGAGGGTGGTGCCGTTGTAGTCAAAGGTCTGGGTCCGGCTGTTGAAGTCGTCCTGCAGGCGGGGCACCGGCGACAGAAGGGTTCCGTCCTCCGCCACCTCGATCAGCCGCATATTGGAGGTGATGTAGAAGCTGCTGCCCGCCGCATGGGTCACCTGGATGGTGGGTCCCATGTTGACATAGTCCAAATTCTGCTGGCTGTAGTCGTGCTCCAGAAACAGCGGCCCAAGGAGGGCAAACACCAGCAGCAGCGCGATCAGCAGCAGCCCCAGCAGGGAGGTGGGCTTGTGGCGGAACCGGAACCACACATCCCCTGCGAAGGTCCGGCTCTTGGTCCAGAGCTTTTCCCGGTTGTCGTTGCTGCTTGCTACTTTATCCCAAAGGTTCGTTTGTTCCATAGAATCTCCCTCGTCTCTCTCGTGATAATGTTCCGCCTCTTATTCGTATTTGATCCGCGGGTCGATGAGGCAGTAGAAAATATCCACAATGAAGATCATGGCAATCAGGAAGGCGGCGTAGAAGATGGTCACGCCCATGATCGCGGTGTAGTCCCGGTTGGTGATGCTGTTGACAAAGTGGATGCCCAGCCCCGGCAGGGCGAAGATCTTCTCGATGACGAAGGACCCGGTGAGCAGGTTGGCGATGGTGGGGCCCAGGATGGTGATGACCGGGATCAGGGCATTGCGCAGGGCGTGGCGGGTCACCACCTTGAATTCCGACAGGCCCTTGGCCCGGGCGGTGCGGATGTAATCCTGGCCCATAACCTCCAGCAGGGAGGACCGCATCAGCCGGGTCATAAAGGCCAGGGAATAGCCGCCCAGGGCGATCACCGGCAGGATATAGCTCTTCCAGGAGTCCAGGCCGATGGTGGGCGTCCAGCCCAATTTATAGGAAAAGATGTACATCAGCCCGGTGGCGATAACAAAGGAGGGGATGGTTACCCCCAGGGTGGCGATGGCCATGATCCCCATGTCCTGCCAGCGGCCGTTCTTCAAAGCGGCCACGATGCCCAGGGGAATCGACGCCAGCAGCACGAAGCAGATGGTCACCAGGCCCAGCCGGGCGGAGACGGGAAAGCCGCTGGTGATAAAGTCGTTCACCGACCGGCCCGCGTATTTGAACGAGGGGCCCAGGTCCCCGTGGAGCAGGTCCACCATGTAATCCACATACTGGGTAGCCAGGGGCGCATTCAGGTTATATTTCTCGTTGAGGGCCGCTTCCACCGCCTCGGGCAGCTGCCGGTCCGAGGTAAAAGGTCCGCCAGGCACCGAATGCATAAGAATAAAGGTCAGCAAGCTGATGAGCAGCAAGGTGCAGATCATCATAATAACCCGCTTTATGATGTACTTGGTCATCTCCACAACTCCTTCCTGCCGCCGGAGAAAAAACAAAACGCCGAAAAAAGTTGCCTTCTCGACGACAGATTCCCATATTTATTCATAAATCCGGATAAAAAACCCTTTTCCTTCTGTATTTCCAAGATCAAATCAGCGGGAAAGGCAAGCCTGCCCAGGGGAATCCGAATGCATATACACTATTATAGCGTCTCACACCCGCTGACACAATGCTTTCCCGACGCGGACAGATGAACTTTAGAAGTGTGAACAGTTTTTGTCCAAATTCGGATGGAAAGTCCGTAATTTTTCACAATATCTTCCTCTTCATTCCCGTCTTTTTCCTGCAGTTTCTCCCTTTTCTTGCATGAAAAGCGGCATGAAAATGCAAAAAATCCCCCTCTTTTTCTTCTCTCTCCCGGGCCGGCACACATCTGCCGGCAGGTATCATCCCGCGAACCGTCCCTTTTCCGGTTGTTTCCTATGCAGGAACCCCCCTTTCCTTCCTCCAATTTCCCCCCTCCCCCGGAAGCAAGAAGGGGCCGCCCCCAGGGCGGCCCCTTTGTTCACAAACAGGAAATATCCGGCTTCGGTCAGCCCCAGACGTTGGGCTTCTGGTGGCCGGGATTGCTGGTGATGTTGTTGTTGGACGCGGATTCCCCGTTCCGCAGCAGCCGGCCCATCACCACAAAGCGCTGGTTGCTGGTCTGGCCGTAAGCCCGGGTGCAGGTGGACAGGGTGATGATCTTGTCGCTGGTGGTGACATCCACGTTGTAGTCGTGGATGCTGCGGGCCAGGGCCCCGTCCAGGATGTACTGGCCCCCGTCGCTGTTGATGTAGTCAAAGGCTACCTCGGTATAGAAGGCCGCAAAGATCTTGAAGGTCATGGTGCCCCCCTCGGGGGTGGTGTAGTAGATCACCGGGTGCTCCTGGGCAAAGGAGAGGTGGTGGAAGGAGGTCAGCTGGGCGAACATGATGTCCTCCTCCGCCGCAATGCGGGGGTTGGCCGAGTAGTTGGTCCAGTTGTGGCCGTAGAGCACCGTGTTGGGGGAAAGCTGGGAAGCGGTGCCGAAGGTGGTGCCGGGCGCCGACCATACCACCCCGTAGTAGCTGTACTGCTTGTCATACCCCAGGTGGAGGTAGTAGTTCACATCCGACGCCCAGCACACCGGGTAGTCGATGTTGGTGCCGGGGACGGTGAGCCAGGCCTTGATGTCGCTGTTGTAATCGTTCCACTGGTCCAGCTTGGTGAGGGTATCGGCCGAGTTGTCCACATTGGACGGGGCGGTCACGCCGGCAGGGGCCTGGCCGTCGGTGGTGGACTTGGTCTCAAAGAAGCCGGCGGCCAGGGGATCGGTGAGGGTGACCGACGCCACCCCCTGGGCCTGCTGCTGGGCGGCCCGCATCTCCACCGGCTCCACCGACAGGGCCGTGGGCAGCCGGTAGCTTTGGGAGGTAAGGGTGGCCGGATCGGCCGGGGCGGTTTCTCCCCCTGCCAGGGCCTGGATTCCCAGATAGACGCCGCCCCCCAGGCAGACCACCGCCAGGGCGCTCAGCACCACCGGCACCACCCGCCGCCGGTGGGGGCGGGGGCTTTTGGCCGGGGTAGAGGGTACCTCTTCCCGGTCCTGCCGGAACCGGGCCGGCTGCTGCCGGGCAGGCCGGCCGGAGCCGGCACGGGGAGGCCGGGGGGCCTCCGCCCGCGGGGCGTCCTCCCGCCGGGAACGGGGCGCCTGCTCCTTTGGCGGCGCGGCCTCCTCCGGCTCCTTGGCCCGGCGGCGGAAAGCGCCTCCCGTTTCGTCGATAATCTGGAAGGACACCCGGGGCTTGGGATGGATCAACTCCCCATCCAGGGAGGAGCCGCCCTCCCGCTGCTCCGGACGCCGGGCCGCGGGGCCGGGGGCGCGCTTTCTCTTCATCTTTTCCATGGCTTGTTCCTCCCTTTTGGGCCGGGCACACCTCAGGACGGCCCCATTTCCTCTCCATCGCTATTGAAAAACTATGCTAGATATTATATCATAAATACGGTATGCAAGGGAATCCCTGGACAGACCTTTTTCCCCCTTTCCGCCGAGGAAATCCCGTGGAAATTCCGGCGGTTTTTTCGTCGTTTTTGCCCAAAAGCGACCTCCCTTGCCCACCATTTCCCCGGTATACAGTCTATTTTTTGAGTCAAAGGAGGACCCCGATTATGCGCGCTTATGAGCGGTTCCTGCAGTATGTGCAGGTGGACACCCAGTCCGATCCTTTCAGCACTACAACCCCCAGCACCGAGAAACAGAAAAACCTGGCCCGGGCCCTGGTGGAGGAGATGACCCGGATGGGGATGACCAACGTGCGGATGGACGACACCTGCTACGTTTACGGCGAGATCCCCGCCACCGTGGAGGGCAAGCCCACCCTGGGCTTGATCGCCCACATGGACACCACCCCCGATATGTGCGGCACCAATGTGAAGCCCCGGATTGTGGAGCAGTATGACGGCGGCGTCATCCCCCTGGGCGACAGCGGCGAGACCCTGGACCCCGCCCGCTTCCCTCACCTTCTCCAGTATGTGGGCCAGGACCTGATTGTCACCGACGGCACCACCCTCCTGGGGGCGGACGACAAGGCGGGCGTAGCCGAGATCCTCACCGCCGCCGAAACCATCCTGGCCGAGAACCGCCCCCACGGTAGGATTGTGGTGGGCTTCACCCCCGACGAGGAGATTGGCCGGGGGGCGGACCTCTTCGACGTCCCCGCCTTCGGGGCGGACTTCGCCTATACGGTGGACGGCGGCCAGATCGGGGAGCTGGAGTATGAAAACTTCAACGGCGCCGCCGCCCTGGTCACCATCCACGGGGTCAACATCCATCCCGGCGAGGCCAAGGACAAGATGAAGAACGCCTGCCTCATCGCCATGGAGTTCCACCGGATGGTCCCCCCCGCCCAGGCCCCTGCCCACACCTGCGGCTACGAGGGCTTCTACCACCTGGCCCACATGGAGGGAAGCGAGGAGCTGGCCTGCCTGCGGTACATCATCCGGGACCACGACAAGGACAAGTTCCGGCAGAAGAAGGAGCAGTTTGAGCGGATTGCCCGCTACCTGAACGAGACCTACGGGGAGGGGACGGTAGAGCTGGAGCTGACCGACAGCTACTACAACATGAAGGAGAAGATCCTCCCCCACATGCACCTGATCGAGAACGCCAAGGCCGCCATGGAGGCCTGCGGCGTCACCCCCCAGGTGATCCCCATCCGGGGCGGCACCGACGGGGCCAACCTGTCCTACAAGGGCCTGCCCTGCCCCAACCTGTCCACCGGCGGCCACAATGCCCACAGCCGCCACGAGTATATCCCCATCCAGTCGATGGACAAGACCGTCCAGGTCCTGCTGGAGATCGTTCGGCTATACTCTCTGTAATAACTATTTATTTTGATACCGAAAGGGGTTTGTTTTTTCATGACCATCTCCCCCGGCGCCATGGCCGCCACCCTCACCCTCACCACCGGCGAGACCATGACCTTTGAACTGTACCCGGACAAAGCGCCCATCACCACCGCCAACTTTGTGGACCTGTGTGACCAGGGCTTTTACGACGGGCTGGAATTTTTCCGGATTGCCAAGGGCTGGGTGCTGCAAAGCGGCTCGCCGGACAACGGCATCATGACCGACAGCGACTTCCACCTGGAAGGGGAATTTGCCCAGAACGGCCACGACACCGGCCTGGACCACCGGCGGGGGGCCCTCTCCATGGCCCGGGACGACGATTTCAACACCGCCGGCACCCAGTTCTTCATCGTCCACCAGGACGCCCACGTGCTGGACGGCCGGTACGCCGCCTTCGGCATGATGATCGACGGCTTTGCGGTGATGGACCGGCTGGCCGAGCTGCCCACCAGCGGCAAGGAAACCTGGAACATCCCCCTGGACCCCCCGGTCATCGAGAGCATCCGGGTGGACCGGCGGGGCCTTCCTCTCCCCCCTGTGCAGCGCCTCCCCTGAGATTCTCCCGCCATCAAAAAAACGGCCGCCCTCTCGAAGGGCGGCCGTTTTTTTGCCGGGGGCGGCGTCCCTCTTCCCCCCTCCCTCCCCGCCGGGGCTTGGTCTAAACGGGGGGTGGGCCTGCATAGGATGGTGGCAGACTATGAGTGAAGGCGAGGGAAACCCTATGGAACTGAATTTGAGCCGCGAGCCCCTGTTCGCCCACGAACCCCTGCTGGACACCACCGTGGAGCAGCCCCTGGAGTGTGACGTGGTGCTGCCGGACTACTGCCCCGACGCCGCCCGTATCCTGAAATGCACCCTGGAGCCCGCCATCCTCTCCACCCAGGTGCAGGGCAGCCGCCTGACGGTGGAGGGGCAGGGGATCATCTCGGTCTATTACTGCGCCCAGGAGGGGGGCCTTCGCCGGTGCGAATACAAGGTTCCCTTCTCCCGGGTCTGCGAGCTGCGGGGAGAGGCCAGCAACCCCACCGTCCTGGTGCGGCCCCGGTGCGACTATGTGAACTGCCGCAGCGTCAGCCCCCGGCGGCTGGACATCCGAGGGGCGGTCACCCTGGCCATCCGGGTATGGGACACCCGGGAGGAGCAGGCGGTGAGCAGCGCCTCCGGCTCCGGGGTGGAGCTGCGTCAGGAGCAGCTGGGGGCCACCCGCCTGCTGGGCCAGTGTACCCGCCCCTTCCAGGTGAGCCAGCAGCTGGACCTGGCCGAGGGCAAGCCGGCCATCCAGTCCCTTCTCCGGTGCGAGGCGGTGCCAAAAGCCGCCGACGTGAAGGTGGTGGCCGGCAAGGTTCTGGCCAAGGGGACCCTGGCGGTCACCATCCTCTACCGGGGGCAGGACGGCAGCTGCCAGCGGATGGAATACGCCCTCCCCCTCAGCCAGATCTGCGACACCGAGGGCTCCCAGGAGGACGACCGGGCCCTGGCGGTGTTTGAGGTGTGCGGCCTTTCCTGCGAGCCCCGGGGCGAGGGCAGCCAGGACACCGGCTTCCTGCTGGATGCCTCCCTGCGCCTCACCGTCTTTCTCCACCGGGACTATCCCGCCTCCTTTGCCTGCGACGCCTACTCCACCCTCCATCCCTGCCAGTGCCAGACCAAGGCCCTCACCCTGCCGGTGCTGCGGCGGGTGGTGGAGGAGGAGTTTTCCTACGAGGAAACCATCGACCTCCCCGAGGGGGTGGAGTCCATCGACGACCTGTGGTGCCGGGTCCTCTTCTGGAACACCCGCCTGGAAGAGGGGGAGGCGGTCATCACCGGGCGGATCGCCGTCTCCCTCTTTGCCGCCGTCCAGACCGACCAGCCCGGGTATTTTGAAAAGATGGTGGACTTTGAGCAGCGTTTCCCCCTGCCGGAGGACTGTGACAACCCCCTCTTTGACCCGCTGGTCCGCCTGAGTTCCTGCTCCTATTCCCTCACCCAGGGCGGGAAACTGGACCTGAGCTGGAAGCTCACCGTTGCCGGCTGCCTCTACTGCCTGCAGAAGCGCACCGCCGTCACCCAGCTGTCGGTGGACGAGAAGCGTCCCCCCGAGCGGGTGGTGAAGAAGGGCCTCTACCTCTACCTGCCCCAGGAGGGGGAGCTGCTGTGGGAGATTGCCCGCCGGTACAACACCAGCGCCGACCGGATCCGGGAGGAAAACGGGCTGGAGGGCGCCCGGGCCCAGGGCCGGGTGATGCTGCTGGTGCCGGTGGTGTAACGCCCCGGCTGCCGCCAGAAAAGGAGGAACGACCGTGGAAAACAAATCCATCTATCAGGATATCGCCCAGCGGACCGACGGGGACATCTACATCGGGGTGGTGGGCCCGGTGCGGACCGGCAAGTCCACCTTTATCAAAAAATTCATGGAGACCCTGGTCCTGCCCAACATCGACAGCGAATACCGGTACAACCGGGCCATCGACGAGCTGCCCCAATCGGCGGGGGGCAAGACCATCATGACCACCGAGCCCAAGTTCATCCCGGAGGAGGCGGTGCGGATCCACCTGGACCAGTCCGCCGCCCTGGACGTGCGGATGATCGACTGTGTGGGCTATATCGTCCCCAGCGCCCTGGGCTATATTGAGAACGAGCAGCCCCGGATGGTCCACACCCCCTGGCTGGACCAGGAGATCCCCTTCAACATGGCCGCGGAGATCGGCACCCGGAAGGTGATTACCGAGCACTCCACCATCGGCCTGGTCGTCACCACCGACGGCTCCATCAGCGACATTCCCCGGGAGGAATACCAGGAGGCGGAGGAACGGGTGGTCACCGAGCTGAAGGAGATCGAGAAGCCCTTTGTGGTGGTCCTCAACTGCGAGGCCCCCCGCTCCCCCCAGGCCAAGGAGCTGCGGGAAGCGCTGGAGGACCGGTACCAGGTGCCGGTGGTGGCGGTCAACTGCCTGGAGCTGGACGAGGAGGACATCCGGCGGATCCTGGGCCGGGTGCTCTACGAGTTCCCGGTGCGGGAGGTGGCCCTGGAGCTTCCCCAGTGGATCCTGGCCCTGGAGAAGGGCCACTGGCTCAAGACCGCCATCTATGCTCAGGCCCGCCAGGCCGCCGAGGGCCTCTGCCGGATCAGCCAGGTGGCGGGGGCGCTGCAAACCATGTGCGGCTGCGAGTACATCAGCGAGGTGCGGATGGGGGAGATCGACCTGGGCTCCGGCTCGGCCCGGGCCGCCGTCACCGTCCCCTCCAGCCTCTTCTACCAGATCATCAGCGAGGCCACCGGCCTGGAGATCGACGGGGAGGCAGGGCTGATGCCCTGCATGGTCCAGCTGGCCGCCATCAAGCGCCAGTACGAAAAGATCCAGGGGGCCCTGGAGGAGGTGCAGGCCACCGGCTACGGCATCGTTATGCCCTCCCTGGAGGAGCTGACCCTGGAGGAGCCGGAGATCATCCGCCAGGGCGGCCGGTACGGGGTGCGGCTGCGGGCCTCCGCCCCGTCCATCCACATGATGCGGGCCGACATCACCACCGAGGTGAACCCCATTGTGGGCAGCGAGAAGCAGTCGGAGGAGCTGGTGCGGTATCTGCTGGGCGAGTTTGAAGAAAGCCCCTCCAAGATCTGGGAGTCCAACATCTTCGGCAAGAGCCTCCACGAGCTGGTGAACGAGGGCCTCCACAACAAGCTCTACCGGATGCCCGCCGAGGCCCGCCTCAAGCTCCAGGAGACCATCGAGCGGATCATCAATGAGGGCTGCTCCGGCCTCATCTGCATCATCCTCTAGCCGCCCGGCGGCGGCAAGTTCCCTCCGGGGGAGAGTCTCTCGCTGCGAGAGGCTCTCCCCCTTTTTGCCCCTTTGGGGGGAACTTTTTTTGCCGCCCAGGCAGGAAACCGCCGGTTTTTTTCCACTGTATAGGCAGAAGAGGGGAGGCGTTTCCCCCCAACGGACGCAAAACAAAGGAGGTTGATTCCATGAAACAGCTGATCGTCCTGCTCCTGTCGGGCGCCATGGTCCTTTCCCTGGCGGCCTGCGGCGGCAACAGCGGCGCCAACGACACCGCCAGCGCTTCCAGCACCGCCGTGGCGTCGGTGGAGGAGGCGGCGGTGGCCGACGATGCCGCCCTTCCCTCCGCCCAGGCGAACCTTTCCGGGGAAACCGGTTCCTGGGAAGCGCCTGCCGACCGGAAGATCATCAAAACCATGTCCATCACCCTGGAAACCCAGACCTTTGACGAGACGCTGGAGGAGATCCGCGGCCTGATCGACCAGGCCGGGGGATATGTGGAATCCTCCTACCAGTCCAACGGCAGCTGGAACGGGAACCATTCCCGGTATGTGTCCATCACCGCCCGCATTCCCGCCCAGGCTCTGGACAGCACCGCCCAGGGGCTGGAGGCCCTGGCCCATGTGACCGACCGCAGCGAGGAGGCCCAGGACATCACCGACCAGTACTACGATGCCGACGCCCACCTCGCCGCCCTGGAGGCCCAGGAGCAGCGGCTGCTGGAGCTGATTGCCCAGGCGGAAACCCTGGAGGACCTGATTACCCTGGAAAACGCCCTCACCGAGGTGCGCTACCAGATCGAGAGCCTCACCGCCCTGCTGCGCCGGTACGACAGCCAGGTGGCCTACTCCACCCTGAACCTGGAGCTCCACGAGGTGTCCGACCTGACGGTGGTCCGGGACACCCCCACCTCCTTTGGGGAGAAGGTGGCCGCCGCCGGCGAGGAGTCGATCCGCCTGCTGGTGACGGTGGGCCAGTCCCTGATCCTGGGGATCGTGACCCTGGCCCCCCTGGCCATTGTGGGGCTGGTGATCGCGGTGATCGTGGTGCTGCTGGTGAAGCGGCTCCGCCGCCGGAAGGCGCCCCCCGCCCCCTGGACCCCTCCCACGGACCAGCCGGAGGACCACACCGATCCCCCGTCCCCGGAGGCGTAGGCCTCCCCGCCCCGGTTTTACAAAAAAACAGGCCTCCTGCCCGTGGGGCAGGAGGCCTGTTTTGGGATTCCAGCAGATGGGAGAAGGCTTACTTCAGCTCCACCTTGGCGCCAGCCTCGGCGAACTTCTTCTCGATCTCCTCGGCGTCGGCCTTGGAGACACCCTCCTTCAGAGGCTTGGGAGCGTTGTCCACCAGCTCCTTGGACTCCTTCAGGCCCAGGCCGGTCACTTCCTTGACCAGCTTGATGACAGCCATCTTGTTGCCGCCCACATCGGCGAGGATCACGTCGAACTCGCTCTTCTCCTCAGCAGCGGGAGCAGCAGCGCCGGCAGCGGCAGCCACCATCACGGGAGCAGCAGCAGAAACGCCGAACTCCTCCTCGATCGCCTTGACCAGCTCGTTCAGCTCGAGAACGGTCAGGCCCTTGATGTCTTCTACAAACTTTAAGATCTTCTCAGAAGCCATGGAAAAATACCTCCTATAACAATAAAATTGGTGTGGATTGCAGCCGGATTCTTACTCGGCAGCGGGCTCGGTGGCAGCCTCAGCAGCAGCCTCGGGGGCGGCCTCGGCGCCGTTCTTCTCGGCGATGGCATTCAGAGCCACAGCCAGTCCACGAATGTTCCCATTCAGGACGCTAAGCAGCTGAACCAGGAGCTGCTCCTTGCTGGGCAGGTTACCCAACTCGGTCACCTTGGCGGCGTCGATGAACCCTCCGTCCACAAAGCCGCCCTTCACACTGAACTTGCCCTTGGAAGCCTCGGCATACTTGCTGAGGATCTTGGCAGCGGCGACGGGATCGTCCACCGAAGTAGCCAGGGCGGTGGTGCCGTTCAGCAGCGGGCCAAACTCGGTGTAGCCCACCTCGTCCGCCGCGAACTTGAGCAGGGTATTCTTCACAACGGTGTACTGAACGCCCGCCTCCCGCAGATCCTTGCGGAGCTTGGTATCGTCGGCCACGTTGATGCCCTTATAGTCCACCAGAACACCGGCGCAGGCGTTCTTCAGGGTCTCCTGAAGCTCGGCCACCATGCCCTTCTTCTGTTCCAAAACCTTTTCACTCGGCAAATTGATTCACCTCCTGCTAGAAAATAGAAAACGCTCTTTTCCGGCCAAACCGCGAAAAGAGCGAACAAACATCAATACTCCAGATTGCCTGGGCATTCCCTGTGTTCACGTCCTCGGCAGGCTGGCCAAAACCAATTATACCCTCTGGCGAGGGAACCTGCTGTCTTTGGAAATGACAGCTTATATAGTATAGCCTGGAAAAAGCCGCTTGTCAAGAGCTTTTCCGGGATTTTTCCCTCGTTTCTCCCTTTTTTGCCGGGGGCGTATTGGCCCCCTCTCCCAACTATGCTATAATACTATCAAACCCGCTGCTGCCGCGGGGGCTTCCTCTCTTCTCTGCGCTCGCGCGAGCGGGAACCGGTGGCCCTCTGCCGAGGGCGAGGGCGGGCGGCTTCGCCGCCCTCTCCCGTGGCCGGGCTGCGCCCGGCCCTCCCGTTTTGTGGGGGGATTCCCCCACACCCCCTTTGCGGGGGCGCTCCGCCCCCCGGACCCCCAGGGGAACTCTTTCTGTGGAGAAAGAGTTCCCAGAAAGCC
>CAJFKV010000045.1 GCA_904387055.1 Candidatus Heteroruminococcus faecigallinarum
TGCTGCCCGACTCTTCCCTGGGAAAGCTGGGGCGGACGGTGACGGCGGCCTTCTTCATCTGCAGCCTGGCCTTTCCCCTGTTCCAGGCGGTTCCCACCCTCACCGCGGAGCTGGAACCCTTCCCGGTGGAGGAGAGCCAGGAGGTCTCCCGGAACCTGGAACTCCTTCTGGACCAGCGCCTCCAGGAGCAGGTGCAGGAGGCCCTGCGGACCCTTGCTCAGGAAAAGCTGGAGGAGATGGGCATAGAGGGCGGGGATGTCCGCATAGATATTAGTACCCAGCAGGGAGAACCCCTGGACCAGGAGGACCTGGCGGCGGAGATCGCCCTGCCGGAGGAATACCGGTTCCGCCATGACGAGCTGGTGCAAAGCCTGGAATACCAGCTGGGAATACAGGTACGGCTGGAATACAAAGACGGATAAGATGCGGAGGAACAAGCAGTGGACAACAAATGGGATTGGACGGCGCTGCGCCGGAAGGCAGCCCAATGGTTCCAGGGAAAGAGGGCCTCCCAGCTGCTGGTGGCGGCGGGTCTTGGAGGGATGCTTCTCATCGGGCTCTCCCAGGTGATGCCCCCGGGCCGGGAGGAGCCGGCGCCCCAGCCGGCGTCCCAGGAGGCCCAGACCCAGGACTATGCCCGGCAGCTGGAACAGCGGCTGGACAGCCTGGTGGAGAGCATTGAGGGAGCGGGGGAAGCCCGGGTGATGGTGACCCTGGAGCAGACCCGGCTGCAGGTGTATGCCACCGAACGAAAGGAGGATTCCCTGCTGGAGGACGATTCCAATACCGGCTCCGCCCGGCGCAGCGACAGTCTGGAGGAGACCTACCTGCTGGTGGAGGACGCCGAGGGCCACAGCCAGGCGCTGCCCACCACGACGGTGGAGCCCAAGGTGCGGGGGGTGGCGGTGGTCTGCCAGGGGGCGGACGATCCCCTGGTGGCAACCCGGGTAACCGAGGCGGTGACCACCGCCCTGGGTATCAGCTCCAACCGGGTCTGCGTGGTCAGGCTCGGGGACAATACGACCGAACAATCAGGAGGGCTTTGATGATGAAAATGGTGATCGGCAAGAAACAGATTATCCTCTCGGCGCTGGTGCTGGCGCTGAGTATCGCGGTGTATATCAACTGGCAGTACGCCCAGACCGACGGCCGCCTGACTCCCACCGCCGCCCTGGACGAGGCCCAGGCCGCCCAGGCCCAGCAGGAGGCGCAGGCGGTGGACGGGGAGATGGATGTGGAGAGCTATGGAGAGGCCTATTTTGCCGAGGCCAAGTTGAACAGGACCAAGTCCCGGGACGAGGCGGTGGAGACCCTGTCCACCATGCTGCAGGACGCGGAGGTCCCGGCGGAACAGAAGGCGGAGCTGGCCCTGCGGGCGGCGGACCTGGCCGAATCCATCGAGATCGAGGGAAAGATTGAAAATCTCCTCAAGGCCAAGGGCTTCCAGGAGTGCATGGTCTACTACGATACGGAACAGCTGGACGTCATCGTCCAAAGCGATGGACTGGACGAGGTGCAGGCGGCCCAGATCCGGGATGTCATCCTGGGGGAGGTAACCCTGCCGGAAGAAAATATTTCGATTGTAGAGGTAAAATAACCCGGCAAAACGGTTGTGAAAGCCGAAAATTGTGGTATAATATGACTGCGGTCCATCGTTTTTATCCGGCCGCGGTCATCTTTTTGTTAGTTGCAGGGGGATGCAGCCCCCTTGTGGATTGGGAGGAACGGATATGCAGAATCGTGAATTTAACCGCCCGGATCCCGCGGGTACCCTGAGCATCTCGGAGGATGTGATCGCCACCATCGCGGCCAATACCACCACCGAGATTGAGGGGGTGGCCGCCCTGGCCAACTTTTACTCCAATGTGGTGAGCAGCTGGTTCTGGAAGAAGCAGAGCTCCCGGCCCATCATCATCAACCTGAACGACGACGTGGCCACCATCGACATCCATGTCAGCCTGCGCTCCGGGGTGCGGATTCCGGACGTGGCCCAGAACATCCAGCGCTCGGTGAAGGATGCGGTCCAGAACATGACCGGCATCGCGGTAACCAAGGTGAACGTGTATGTATCGGGGATTGTCTTCGACACTCCCTCCGCTCCCGTGGCGGCCGAGTCCTGACCCACCTTGTTTCTTCCTCCTCCGGCCGGGGCCTTGTGCAGGACGTCCGGAGGTTTTTCTTGTATTCCCCTTTTCCGGCGCGGCCGCGCCGGCGCCCCCTGGGCGTACCTTGACAGTAGCAGGAGGTTTCCCCATGAAAAGACGTGATGCACGCGAGATTGCCTTTACCATCGTGTTTGAAATGACCTATCACACCGATACGGTGGAGGAGATCATCCAGAACGCTGCCGACTCCCGAGACCTGGAGGTGGACGAGTTTTCCCGCCGCCTTGCCCAGGCGGTGTGGGACCACACGGTGGAGCTGGATCATCTCATCGGCCAGTATTCCACCAAATGGAAGGTGGACAGGCTTTCCCGGGTGGCGGCCTCTCTCCTGCGGATGGCCATGGCCGAGGCCCTTTACCTGGAGGACGTGCCCCTGAGCGTCTCGATCAACGAGGCGGTGGAGCTGGCCAAAAAATACGGCGGGGAAGAGGACGCCCCCTTTGTAAACGGGGTCCTGGGCGCCTTTGCCCGCAGCCGGGCCGGGCAGGCCGGCCAGCCGGCGCCGGAAGAGGCCGGCGCCGCCCCCCGGGAGGAATAGACCCATGGCCAGTTATCTGGGGATTGACACCAGCAACTACACCACCTCCTGCGCCCTGTACCACCGGGGAGCGGGGAGGGTGGTTCATTCCAAACAGCTGCTTCCGGTACAGGACGGCGCTTTGGGCCTACGCCAAAGCGACGCCCTGTTTTCCCATGTAAAGCAGCTGGGCGGCCTGATGGAGCAGCTCTTTTCCGGGGAAGCGGGGGAACCCGTCCGGGCGGTGGGGGTTTCGGCCCGGCCGCGGGACGGAGAAGGGTCCTACATGCCCTGCTTTTTGGCAGGGGAGATGGCGGCCCGGTCGGTGGGGGCGGCGCTGGGGGTGCCGGTGCATCTCTTTTCCCACCAGGCGGGCCATGTGATGGCGGCCCTCTATTCCACCGGGCGGCTGGATCTGGTGGGGAAGGAGTTTCTGGCTTTCCATCTGTCCGGCGGCACTACCGACTGCCTCTGGGTCCGGCCGGACCGGGAACGGGTGTTCTCCATCACCCTCCTGGCCTCGTCCCTGGATCTGAAGGCGGGCCAGGCGGTGGACCGGGTGGGGGGAATGCTGGGGCTGCCCTTTCCCGCCGGCCCCCAGCTGGACAAGCTGGCCGCCGGGTCCCAGGCAGTCTGCCGGCAAAAGCCCGCCTTCAAAGGGGAAAACTGCTGCCTCTCCGGCATTCAGAACATCTGCGAAGGATTGTGGAAAAAGGGAACCCCCGCTGCCGATGTGGCCCGGATCTGCCTGGACTACCTGTGCAAGGCCCTGGAGCAGATGACCGAAAACGCCTTGGCAGCCCATCCGGGGCTGTCGCTCATCTACTGCGGCGGGGTGATGAGCAACCGTCTGATCCGCCAGCGGATCCAGCAGCGGTTTGGGGGGCAGTTTGCCGAGCCGCAGTTCTCGTCGGACAACGCTTCCGGCCCGGCCATCCTGGCCAGCGTAAAGGAGGAGATGGCATGAGGGTGCAGGTGCTCACCGTCTCCCAGCTGAACCGGTATGTGAAGATGGTGCTGGAGGAGCAGCCTCCCCTGCGGGAGCTGTACATCAAGGGGGAGATCTCCGGGTTCTCCCGCCATTATTCGTCGGGCCATCTGTATTTTCAGCTGAAGGACGGCCAGGCCGCGGTGAAAGCGGTCATGTTCCGGGATTGGGCCCGCCAGCTGCCCTTTGAGCCCCGGTCGGGGATGACGGTCATCGCCCGGTGCGGGGCTTCCCTTTACGAGCGGGACGGGCAGTTCCAGCTCTATGTGTACGACCTGCAGCCGGACGGGCTGGGGGCCGCCTATCTGGCGTGGCAGCAGACCAAGGAGCGGCTGGAGCGGGAGGGCCTCACCGACCCGGCCCGGAAGCGCCCCCTCCCCCCCTTCCCCAGGCGGATTGGGGTGGTGACCTCCCAGGGCGGGGCGGCCCTCCAGGACGTGCTGCAGATCCTGGAGAGGCGCTGGCCGCTGGCCACGGTGGTCCTCTCCCCGGCGCCGGTCCAGGGGGAGGGAGCGGCTGCTCAGCTGGCCCAGGCCCTTCGCCGGGTGGACGGACGCTGCGACGTCATCATCCTGGGGCGGGGTGGCGGCTCGGCGGAGGACCTGTCCCCCTTCAACGACGAGGGGCTGGCCCGGGCGGTGGCCGCCTGCGGGACGCCGGTGGTCTCCGCAGTGGGCCATGAAACCGATGTGTCCATCTGCGATCTGGTGGCGGACCTGCGGGCCCCCACCCCGTCGGCGGCGGCAGAGCTGGTCTCCCCCCAGAAGGAGGAGCTCTGCCAACGGCTGGACTGGCTGGAGGGGGCTCTCCGGACCGAGGGGGAGGCCCTCCTCTCCCAAAAGGGGGAGGAGCTGGCCCGGCTGGAACGGAAGCTGGCCGCAAATTCTCCCGAAAAAATCCTCCAAAGAAATGGACAACGGCTGGGATATTTGGTAAGATTATTAGCGAACGCTTATAAAGATTCATGGGAGCGGCGCCGTTCCCACTTGGGGGAGCTGACGGCCTCCCTCAGCCGGCTGAACCCGGCGGCCGTACTGACCAGGGGATTTACCATTACCACTGCCGAGGGGCGGCCGGTGACCAGCGTGGAACAGCTGGTTCCCGGCCAGGAAGTGACCACCCGCTTTGCCGATGGGGAGATGATCTCCACCGTCCGGCGGCTGGTTCCAAAGGAGGTTCACGATGAAAAAAGGGATGACCTTTGAAGAATCGATCGCCCGGCTGGAGGAGATTGTCGCCGCCCTGGACGAGGAAGCCCTCTCCCTGGAGGAGGGGCTGAAGCTATACGAGGAGGGGGTCAAGCTGGCGGATGCCTGCGGCAAGACCCTGGAAAACGCCCGCCTGAAGCTGGAGACCCTCTCGCCTCAGGCCCAACAACCGGCCGACGGCCAGAAGGAGTAGTGGTTCCATGACCGAATCGTTCAAGAAGCAGCTGAACCAATATGTCTCCCTGATGGAGGAGGAGCTCCCCATCTACCTGCCCGAGGGCAGCCATCCCCAGCAGACGGTGATCGACGCCATGCGGTACAGCCTGATGGCCGGCGGCAAGCGGGTGCGGGCGGTGCTGGTTCTCCACCTGTGCCGCCTGTGCGGCGGGGGGATCGAGAAGGCCCTGCCCTTTGCGGCGGCCATCGAGATGATCCACGCCTATTCCCTCATCCACGACGACCTGCCCTGCATGGACGACGACGACCTGCGGCGGGGAAAGCCCTCCTGCCACATCGCTTTTGGGGAGGCGGCCGCCCTGCTGGCGGGGGACGGCCTGCTGACCCGGGCCTTTGAGACGGCGCTGGCGTCCGACACGATTGCCCTGGTGGGGGCCGACCGGGCCGCCAAGGCGGCGGGCCAGCTGGCGCTGGCAGCCGGCTGCCTGGGCATGGTGGGCGGCCAGATGATCGACCTGGAAAACGAGGGCAAGGCGGTGGAGGAGAAGGATCTTCTCAACATGTACGCCCTCAAGACCGGGGCGCTGCTGCGGGTATCGGCCCGGATGGGCTGCATTGTGGCCGGGGCGGAGGAGGAGCTGATCCAGCGGGCCGACCGGTACGCCGCCGCGGTGGGGCTGGCATTCCAGATTGTGGACGACATTCTGGATGTCACCGCCGACGAGGCCAAGCTGGGCAAGCATGTGGGCAGCGATGCCGAGAACAACAAGACCACCTATGTGACCATCCACACCCTGGAGGAAGCCCGTGCCCGGGTGGACCAGCTGGTGGAGGAGGCCCGTGCCGCCGTCCGGGGCAGCCGCCTGGAGGACGAGTTCCTCCTGGAACTGGCCCAGATGCTGGCTGGCCGTCAGTACTGACGGCGGGAGAGGACCGTCCCCCTTCCAGGCTTCCCCGTGCAGGCCGGAGAAGGGGGCGTTGGAACTGCTGCGCGGGAGAAACGGCGGAGACGATGACCTTTTGGGAAATGATAACCAGCAATTACCTCATCAATGTGGGGGTGGCCTCCTGGGCTGCCGCCCAGCTGCTCAAGCTGATCCTGACCCTGGTCACTACCCGGGAGCTGGTGCTGGAGCGGCTGGTGGGGGCGGGCGGAATGCCCAGCGCCCATTCGGCCTTGGTTTGTTCCATGACGGTGGCCATGGCCAAGGCGGAGGGCTTCCAGTCCCCGGTATTTGCCTTGACGGTGGCCTTTGCGGCGGTCGTCATGTACGACGCCATGGGGGTCCGCCGGGCGGCGGGGGAGCACGCCAAGGCGCTCAACAAGATGGCATTTGACCTACGTAACCTCAATCAGAATCTGAGCGATTTCTTTTCGGACATCTCCACCAGCGAGGCCTCCAAAGAGGCCAAGGAGGAGAAGGAGCTGAAGGAATTTTTGGGCCACACCCCCCTCCAGGTGCTGGGGGGAGCGCTGCTTGGTATTCTGATTGCGGCGGTCATGCCGATGTAGGGAGGATCGAGAACGGGGATGAAAGAACGACTGGACCTGCTTTTGGTGGAGAAGGGCCTGGCTCCCAGCCGGGAGAAGGCCAAAGCGGTCATCATGGCGGGAATTGTCTATGTAGACGGCCAAAAAGCGGACAAGGCAGGGGAGATGGTCCCCCGGGAGGCGGATATCCAGGTGCGGGGGAATGCCCTGCCCTATGTGAGCCGGGGGGGCCTCAAGCTGGAAAAGGCCATGCAGGAGTTTCCCATCCGGCTGGAGGGGGCGGTTTGTGCCGACATCGGCGCCTCCACCGGCGGCTTTACCGACTGCATGCTGCAAAACGGCGCCGCCAAGGTGTATGCCATCGATGTGGGGTACGGCCAGTTGGCCTGGAGCCTGCGCAGCGACCCACGGGTGGTCAACCTGGAGAGGACCAATATCCGCTATGTCACCCGGGAACAGGTTCCCCAGGAGCTGGACTTTTTCTCGGTGGATGTTTCCTTTATCTCCCTGCGGCTGGTGCTGCCGGTGGCTTTTTCCCTGCTGAAAGAAGGGGGACAGGGCGTGTGCCTCATCAAGCCTCAGTTTGAAGCGGGGCGGGAGCTGGTGGGGAAAAAGGGGGTCGTCCGGGAACCGTCCACCCACCGGATGGTCATCGAAAAGACCGCCGCCTTTGCCCAGGAGACGGGATTTGACCTGCTGGGCCTCTCCTATTCCCCCATCAAGGGGCCGGAGGGGAACATCGAATATCTGCTCTATCTGCAGAAGGGGACGGGGAAGAGCGCCCTCGATCCCGACGCCCCCCGCCTGGTGGTGGAACAGTCCCACCAGGCGCTGGCATAGGGGGCCGGGGAGCCATTTGCGGGAACAGGAAGGAGAAGGCCGGTGCGGATTCATATTGTGCCCAACTTAAAACGGAGCCGGGTGCCCGACACTACCCGGGAGCTGATTCGCCTGCTGCGGGGATATGGCTGCACCCTGACGATGGACAGCCAGCGGCAGGAGGCTTTCTTCCACGAGGAGGTTCGGTTCGGCCGGTGCGAGGATCTTCTTCCCCAGTGCGACCTGGTCATCACCGTGGGCGGGGACGGCACCATCCTCCACGCCGCCCGGCAGGTTGCGCCGGCGGGCAAGCCCATCCTGGGCATCAACGGGGGAACGGTGGGCTTTCTCACCGCCGGGGAACGGGCCGACCTTCCGCGGCTGATGAAACGGCTGATGGAGGGCCGGTGGCGGGTGGAGGAACGGATGGTGCTGGAGGTTTCGCTGGAGGATGGAAGCTGGCGGGATCTGGCCTTTAACGACGCGGTGCTCACCCGGGAATCCAGCCACCTGATGGAGGCGGAGGTCTACTGCGACGGCCGCCTCATCGACCACTACCGTGCCGACGGGTTGATCTTTGCCACCCCCACCGGTTCCACCGCCTACTCCATGGCGGCGGGGGGCGCCATTGTGGACCCGGGGATTGACTCCATCCTCCTCACCCCCGTTTGTCCCTACAGCATCTCGGCCCGGAACCTGCTCTTCTCCCCCAGCCGGGAGCTGACGGCGATCGGTACCGGCGGACCCGGCCGGCAGCCGGTGCTGTCGGTGGACGGGCAGGATGTGGTCCGGCTGCCGGAGGGGCTTCCCCTGCGGATCCGCCGGGCAAAGGAACGGATGAAGCTGGTCTCCTTCGACGAGACCCTGTTCTACGAAGTGATGAATCGGAAGATCAACCGCCCTCCGGCGGAAACAGTCCCCAAGGAGAAGGAGGAACCCTGATGAAGTCAAAACGGCACGCCAAGATTCTGGAGTTGATCTCCAAGTATCCCATTGAGACCCAGGAGGAGCTGCTGGGGATGCTGAACCAGGAGGGCTTCTCGGTCACCCAGGCAACCGTTTCCCGGGATATTAAGGAGCTGCGGCTCATCAAGACCCAGGCGCCGGATGGAGGGTACCGGTATACCACCAATGCCAAGAACGACATGGTGGATATGTCCTTCAAGTTCCACGCGATCTTTGCCGAGTCGGTCAACAGCATCGATTATGCAGGCAACACCATCGTCATCAAGTGCTACCACGGCATGGCCAACGCGGCCTGCGCCGCCCTGGATTCCATCGAGTGGAAGGGCGTGGTGGGGACGCTGGCAGGGGACGATACCATCTTTATCCTGATGCGGGACGAGGCCAGCGCTACCGAGTTTGTTTCCCAACTGAAGAAGCTGATGAAAAAGTAGGTGAAGGGCCATGCTGTCTCAGCTGTATATTGAAAACGTGGCGGTGATCCGCCGGGCATCCATCGATCTGCGGGAAGGGCTCAACGTCTTTACCGGGGAAACCGGTGCCGGCAAAACCATGCTGGTGTGGGCCATCGGCGCGGTGCTGGGGGGACGGGTCAGCCGGGAGATGATCCGCACCGGGGAGAGCAAGGCGGTGGTGTCCGCCCTGTTTACCCAGATCGATCCCGCCGTGGCTGCCCGCCTGGAGGAGCTGGGCTGCCCGCTGGACGAGGGGCAGCTGCTGGTGAGTCGGGAGTTTTCCCTGGATGGACGGGGAAGCTGCCGGATCAACGGCCGGCCTTCCACCGTCTCGATCCTCCGCCAGGCGGCGGGGATGCTGATCCAGATCCATGGCCAGCAGGACAACCAGGAGCTGGCCGATCCCCAGCGCCACCTGCGGTATCTGGACGATTTTGGCGGCCATCGGGAGGCGCTGGCAGAGTACCGGTCGGCCTACCGGGCCTGGCGGGATCTCCAGAGCCAGCTGGACAGCCTCCAGATGGACGAGGCGGAAAAGGCCCGCCGGATGGACATGCTGGCGTTCCAGGTCCAGGAGCTGGAGGAGGCCCGGCTGGAGGCGGGGGAGGAGGAAGAGCTGGCCGCCCAGCGGACCCGGATCCGCAACGCGGAAAAGATTACCTCCGCCCTGGCCGGCGCCAAGACGGTGCTGGAGGGTACCGACGAAGCCGAGGGAGTGCTCTCCCTTCTGGATACCCTGCGGGACAATCTGAACGCCGCCGGCCGGTATCTGGAGGAGCTGGAGGAGCCCTCCCAGCGGGCGGAGGGGATCTACTACGAGCTGGAGGAGCTTTCGTCCACGCTGGGGGAGCTATTGGAGAGCAGCGAGTTTGACCCCCGGCAGCTGGGGGAGATTGAGGACCGGCTGGACCTTCTCTACCGCCTCAAGAGAAAGTACGGGGCGACGGTGGAAGAGATGCTGGCCTACCTGGAGAAAAGCCGCCGGGAGCTGGAGGAGCTGCAGGACAGCGACGCCCGCCTGGACCGGCTGGCAGGGGAGGTGGAGGAGGCCCTCCGCCGGACGGAGGAGGCAGGCCGGAAGCTGTCCGCCCTGCGGAAGACGGCCGCCCGGGAGTTCTTGCGGCAGGTGCAGGAGGAGCTGGCCTTTTTGGATATGCCGCAGGTGAAGCTGAGCCTGGCGGCCAGGGAGAAGGCCCCCGGTCCCGACGGGATGGACCAGATGGAGCTGCTCATTGTCACCAATCCGGGGGAGGCCCCCAAGCCCCTGGCCAAGATTGCCTCCGGAGGGGAGATGTCCCGGCTGATGCTGGCGGTGAAGAACGTGATGGCCGGCCGGGAGGAGATCGCCACCATGATCTTTGACGAGATCGATACCGGCGTCAGCGGCCGGGCGGCTCAGAAGATCGGCCTCAAGCTGCGGCAGGCGGCCCAGACCCGGCAGGTCATCTGCGTCACCCACCTGGCCCAGGTGGCGGCCTACGGCCACCATCAGCTGAAGATCCACAAGGAGGTGGAGGCGGGGAAAACCTTCACCCAGGTGGACCCCCTTACCCGGGAGGAGCGGGTGCAGGAGCTGGCGCGGATGGTGGGGGGCGAAAACCTGACCCCCACCGCCCTGCAAAACGCCGACGAGATGCTCCGCCTGGCGGGCAACTGAAAAACTTTGGCCGCCGGGCTTGACATCCCCGCCCGAGTGTGTTATAAAGAAACCGTTGCCAATCATTGCAAACGGCTGTGAGAAGACCAAGTACTCCGGCAGCTTCCCGCTGCAGAGAGCCCCTGGCTGGTGAAAAGGGGCGTGGGGACGCCGGCAGGAATACCTCTTCGAGCCGCATTCCTGAAGGGGGCAGGTTTTGCCCTTGGGTAGGGGATGCCGTGTGCGCCCGTTACCGCGCAGGGGTGTGAAGCACCCGTCAAGTCCGGCGCCAGCGATGGGCCGGAAAATAGAGGTGGTACCGCGGTATTGTAATCGCCCTCTGCAACTGTCTTTGTTTGCAGAGGGCTTTTTTATTGGCAGAAGGGCCTCTGCGACGATCATGAAAGGAGAAAAAACCAATGACTGTGTTTGAAGAGCTGGAAAGACGGGGCCTCATCGCCCAGATGACCCATCCCGAGCGGATCAAGGAGATGCTGGAGAAGGAGAAGATGACCTTCTATATCGGCTTTGACGCTACGGCCGACAGCCTTCATGTGGGCCATTTCCTCCAGATCATCGTGATGAAGCACCTGCAGCAGGCGGGGCACCGCCCCATCGCCCTGCTGGGTACCGGCACCACCATGGTGGGCGACCCCAGCGGCAAGAGCGATATGCGCAAGATGCTCACCCCGGAGGTCATCAACCACAATGCCGAGTGCTTCCGCAAGCAGATCTCCAAGTTCATCGATTTTTCCGACGACAAGGCCCTCATCGTCCGCAACGGGGACTGGCTGCTGAACCTGAACTACATTGAGTTCATGCGGGAGATCGGGGTTCATTTCTCGGTGAACAAGATGCTCACCGCCGAGTGCTTCAAGCAGCGGATGGAGACGGGGCTCACCTTCTTCGAGTTCAACTACATGCTGATGCAGAGCTACGACTTCCTCATGCTCTACCGGAAATACCACTGCCAGCTGCAGCTGGGCGGCAATGACCAGTGGTCCAACATCATCGGCGGCATGGAGCTGGTGCGGAAGGTGGAGCAGGACGAGGCCTTCGGCATGACCTTCACCCTCCTCACCACCAAGGAAGGGAAGAAGATGGGCAAGACCGAGAACGGCGCCGTCTGGCTGGATCCCAACAAGACCAGCCCCTACGAGTTCTTCCAGTACTGGCGCAACGTGGCCGACGAGGACGTCATCAACTGCCTCAAGCTCCTCACCTTCCTCCCCATCGAGGAGATCGAGGCTATGGAGAGCTGGGAGGGAAGCCAGCTGAACAAGGCCAAGGAGATGCTGGCCTATGAGCTGACCTCCATGGTCCACAGCAAGGAGGATGCGGACAAGGCCCTGGCCGCGGCCCGCGCCCTCTTTGTAGGCGGCGGCGACCACGAGAATATGCCCACCACCACCCTGGCCGCCAGCGACCTGACCGACGGCAAGATCGGCCTGCTGGACGTGATGGTGAAGGCCGGTCTGGCTCCTTCCAAGGGGGAGGCCCGGCGCCTGGTGCAGCAGGGGGGCATCACCGTCAACGACCAGAAGGTGACCGATATTGCCGCCTCCCTGGACGAGGCCGCCCTCACCGACGGGGTGGTCATCAAGAAGGGGAAGAAAGTGTTCCACAAGGTGACCCTGTAACCCCCAACCATAAGCCGCCCCTTCGCCTTCTTTCAAAGGAAGGGGAGCGGCGGTTTTCCGGATCGACCGGCCCTTCTCTCCCCCCCAAAAGGGAGGGAGGGGCCGGTGTTTGGTTGCAAAACTGGGAAAAAGAGGACGGCTCGTCTGGAAGCCCAATCCCCCGTCCCTTCTGTATAAACGGCCCGCCGCCGGATACACTAGGAGGGAACAGGAGGTGTTCAACGATGAAGTCTTGTAATCCCAACCGCAGCATCAAGTGTACCGTTCAGCAGTGTGCCAACCACTGCGGCAACGAGAATTACTGTGCCCTGGACTGCATCACCGTGGGAACCCATGAGATGAATCCCACCCAGCAGCAGTGCACCGACTGTGAGTCTTTCCGCCTGAAGTAAGGAAAAAGACCCCCCTCATCCGAGAAGCCTGCCGGGCATCCTCCGGCGGGCTTCTCGGCTTTTCTGTAACCCGGTTTGACCCGGGGGACGATGTAAAAGGAACAGGCCCCCGGTTCTCCAGGGAGAACCGGGGGCCGTGCTCATGGCCGGGCGGGCCTATTGGATATGCTCTTCGCAGAAATTATCCACTACCCGCACGCCCATCTCCCGACGGGATGCCACCGGGTATTTGGCGATGGTTTCGCTGTCAAAAGATGGGCAGAGCCGTTTTTCGGGGTTGAGGCGGATGTTCTCATCCAGCCGGGGGCCGCGGCGACGGCCTCTCTCGTGGGACATCTTCATCACCTCGCCTTTAGTATCCCCCTGCCGCGGGGCCCTATTCCCCGGGAAATCCTGGCCTTTTTTCAAAAAAACCGCTTCCATCAAAACACGCCCCGGATGCATTCCGGGGCGCGCAAGGGCTATCGAAAGGGGAGAAACCCTCCTCCCGGGTCCTCCAGATACAAGGTGCTGCCGTCCCAATAGAGGGCGGCGCCGGCAAATCGGGGATCCAGGTTGACGGCGGTCAGGTCCTTTTGAGGCGGGTCCAAGGTCCAGTGGGTGATCGACCGCAGGATCCCAGCCGGGACGCGGACAGCTGGAAGGGACTCCACGGCGGCTCCCTGGCGGGTGCAGACCTTCCCGCCGGCGGCGATCTGCCCATGGAAGAGGAGGGGATGGGCAGCCGCCAGCAGGCAGCAGAGGATCCCGGCCCCCAGCCAAAAACGCTTCCAGTCCATGGAATGTGGCTTCCTTTCTACAATCCCAGCAGCTGCTTCTTTTTGGCGTCGAATTCTTCCTGGGTGAGGATACCCCGGTCCCGCAGGCGGGCCAGCTCCTCCAGCTCCTTCACCGGGAGGGGGGAGGCAGGCTGGGGATCGGCAGGGGCGGAGGGGTGGGCGGCTTTGTAGTCGGCCAGGTACTGCTGGAGCTGATCCACCTTGGGCATGTTGCCCGGCATAATCTGGACAACGTTGGCCGCGGTGCCCTGGTAGGCGTCCTTCTTGGTGCGGACCAGGTCGGGGGTGACTACCTGGAGATAGGGGGTGCGGAAAAAGGACCGGCTCACCCAGATCATGGATACCTGGTCCAGCGGGATGGTTTTGGTGGGGCGGTCGTCGGAATCGACGGTGGGCCGCAGGACGATCTGGTCCTCGTAAAGCTCCAGAATGGAGGTGCCGCCGGTGATGCGAAGAATCATAAAAGCCTGGCTCCTTTCGGTATGGTTATTCCACAATGGCGCCCGCCTGCTCGGCCAGGATGACCGCCTGCCCCAGGTCGATGCGGCACCGTTTCAGATTGGCGGCCCGCAGGTCGGCTCCGCTCACCTGGGCGCCCCGCAGATCGGCGCCGGTAAAGTCGGCCCCCTGGATCAGGGCCCGGCGCAGGTCGCAGCCTTGCAGGTTGGCCCCGGCCAGCCGGCATTCCCGCAGATCCGCCTGGCGGAAGCTGCAGCCGGCCAGGTCCGCCTTTTGCAGGTTCATCCGGCAGAGGACGGCATAGTCGTAACAGCCTCCCCGGAGGGTGAGGCCGGCGGTATCCGCCCCGGAAAAATCGCTCCCCGTGGCCTTGCACCCGTCCAGCGTGGCGCCGAAGAGGCTGGCGCTTCCCAGCTGGCAGTTGACCAGCCAGCACCGGCGCAGAAGGACCCCGCTCAGGCGGGAAAGGCCAAAGTTGCATTCTTCAAACCGGCATCCCTCCAGCAGCGAGCCGGAAAAGGTACAGCCCTTGAACCGGCATCGGAAGAACCGGTACCCCCGCAGGTCCTGGTCCGACAGGTCCAGCTCCTGAAAGGTCTCCTCCCGATAGTCCAGACAGTCGGGATTCCACATGGGAACCATCTCCTTTGACAAGGTGATCGTCAGATGCGGCCGTAGGTGCAGGTGAGATGGCGCAGCCGGGCGGCAAGCTCGTCGGTGAGGGCGCCGTCCGCCATTCTCCACTGCCAGTTGCCGGCGGAGGTGGAGGGGGTGTTCATCCGGGCGTCGTCGTCCAGATCGAGCAGATCCTGCATGGGGACGATGGCCAGGTCGGCCACGCTGGACCAGGCCAGGGCGGTCAGCTTCCAGGCGATCCGGTTGTCCCCCGCCAGGTCCAGGTAATCCCGGCAGAACTGCCGGTCGGCGTCGCTCAGGGAGGCGAACCAGCCGCGGGTCGTTTGGTTGTCGTGGGTGCCGGTGTAGACCACACAGTTGTGGGGGTAGCGGAAGGGGAGATACAGGCTTTGGCACCAGCAGTCGAAGGCAAAGTGGAGCACCTTCATGCCGGGATAGCCGGCCTCCTGCACCATCTCCAGCACCTGGGGGGTCAGGTAGCCCAGGTCCTCGGCGATGAAGGGGAAGTCCCCCACCCGGTCCTTCAGGGCGCGGAAGAAGTCCATCCCCGGGCCGGGTTCCCATTGGCCGTTGCGGGCGGTCTCCTCCTGGGCGGGGATGGCATAGTAGGACTCAAATCCCCGGAAATGATCGATCCGGATCCGGTCAAACATCTGGGTCAGGAAGGACATCCGGTCCATCCACCACCGGTAATCGGTGCTCTTCAGGTATTCCCAGTTGTAGAGGGGATTTCCCCACAGCTGGCCGTCCTGGGCGTAATCGTCCGGCGGGACGCCCGCCACCTTCCGGGGACGGCCCTCCTGGTCCAGCTGGAAAACCTGGGGATTGGCCCATACGTCGGCGCTGTCCAGAGCCACATAGATGGGGATATCCCCGATGATGGAGATCCCCCGCTCGTTGGCATAGGACTTGAGGGCCTGCCACTGGCGGTAGTAGAGGTACTGGACATAGGTCCAGAACCGGATGTCGTTCTTCAGCTGCGCCCGGTACCGCTGGATGGCGGCCGGCTGGCGCAGGCGGATATCGGCGGGCCATTCCTGCCAGCTGTGCATCTGGAAATGGCGCTTGAGGGCCATGTACAAGGCGTAATCCTCCAGCCAGCCCCGGTTGGCCTCTTCAAAGGAGGCCACCTGCGCCTCGTCCCGCCGCCAGCCCAACAGGTAGGCCTGGTAGAGGATGGCGGCGCGCCCCTGGTAGATCTTTTCGTAGTCCACCCGGGAGGGGTCCCCGCCCCAATCGTACCGGGCGGCCTCCCCGGGCAGGAGGAGCTTTTCCTCCTCCAGGGTTTCCAGGTCGATAAAGTAGGGGTTGCCGGCATAGGTGGAGAAGGACTGATAGGGGGAATCCCCATAGCTGGTGGGCCCGGTGGGAAGGACCTGCCACTGGTGCTGGCCGGCGGCCGCCAGGAAATCCACAAACCGGTATGCCTGCTTGCCCATGGTGCCGATGCCGTAAGGCCCGGGCAGAGAACTGATGTGCATGAGAATGCCGCTGCTGCGCATGAAAAACCATTTCCTCCTGCTGACAAAAGATGGAAGCCCCGCGGTGGGGCGAGACGGCCTGGTGGGGACGGGGATCCGTTCCGGAAAAGTTCCCCTGGCTTTGCGACTATTATCGCGTAACCCCGAAGAGACGAAGGCTCTTTGGAGCGGCGGAACGCCGCAGCCGCATCCGCAGGACGCGGCACAGGTTTTTGCGAAAAGAGGAGCAAAGGGGAAAATGGAAGACATTTTCCCTTGGCGGGCGGCAGCCCG
>CAJFKV010000046.1 GCA_904387055.1 Candidatus Heteroruminococcus faecigallinarum
ATCGGGAAGGGAGGCTAGCCTCCCTTCCCTGGCTTTCTGGGAACTCTTTCTCCACAGAAAGAGTTCCCCTGGGGGTCCGGGGGGCGGAGCGCCCCCGCATACGGCAGGGCCGGGCGCAGCCCGGCCACGGTAGAAGGGCGGCGAAGCCGCCCACAGGCTCGTCTCGCAGAGACTACCGGTTCCCACCCGCCCGCGGCAGCGGGCAAAAAATCGGCAGGCGGGCCGTAGGGCCGCACGGGAGGGGCGGCGAAGCCGCCCACAGCCCCGTCTCGCAGAGACTACCGATTCCCACCCGCCCGCGTGAGCGAGCAAAAAACGGCAGGCGGGCCGTAGGGCCGCACGGGAACTTTGAGGAAAGCGAAGAGCCGGCAGGGGAGAGGTCTGCAAAAAACCGACAAGGGGCCGCCCCTTTTGAGGGCGGCCCCTTGTCGGTTTGAGAGCGCCTGTCTCCCCCGGCTGGGGGATTATTCCGGCTGGGGGGCGGCGGTCAGCTGGGCGCCGTCGTAGTCCACCACAATCCGGGTGCGGGGCGCCAGATCCTGCCCGATGATCATCCGGGCAATGAGGGTTTCCACCCGGCTCTGGAGGAACCGCTTCAACGGACGGGCACCGTACACCGGGTCGTACCCCTGATCCACCACGTAATCCCGGGCGGCGGGGGTGAGGGTGACCGACAGCTGCTTGTCGTGGAGGCGGCTGTTCAGATCTTTCATCAGCAGATCCACGATGGAGAGGATCTCCGTCTTGGTGAGGGGCTTGTAGAAGACGATCTCGTCCAGGCGGTTGAGGAACTCGGGGCGGAACTGCTGGCGGAGCAGCCGGTTCACCTGGTCCCGGGCCTCCTGGGAGATCTGCCCGTCGGGGGTGATCCCCTCCAGGATGGCGGAGGACCCCAGGTTGGAGGTGAGGATGATGATGGTGTTCTTGAAGTCCACGGTGCGGCCCTGGGAGTCGGTAATCCGGCCGTCGTCCAGCACCTGGAGCAGGACGTTGAACACGTCGGGATGGGCCTTCTCCACCTCGTCGAAGAGGACCACCGAGTAGGGCTTGCGGCGGACGGCCTCGGTGAGCTGGCCGCCCTCCTCGTATCCCACATATCCGGGAGGGGCGCCGATCAGCCGGGAGACGCTGTACTTCTCCATGTATTCGGTCATGTCGATCCGCACCATGTTCTTCTCGTCGTCAAAGAGGGCCTGGGCCAGGGCCTTGGCCAGCTCGGTCTTGCCCACGCCGGTGGGCCCCAGGAAGAGGAAGGAGCCGATGGGCCGGTCGGGATCCTGGATGCCGGCGCGGGACCGGAGGATGGCCTCGGTGACCTTTTCCACCGCCTCGTCCTGGCCGATGACCCGCTGGTGGAGCACGTCGTCCAGGTGGAGGAGCTTCTCCCGCTCCCCTTCCATCAGCTTGGCCACTGGGATGCCGGTCCACCGGGCCACAATCCGGGCGATCTCCTCTTCGGTTACCTTGTCCCGCAGGAGGGAATCGGCACCGTTCTTGGCGGCTTCGGCAATCCGCTCCTCCTCTTCCAGCTCCTTCTGGAGGGAGGGCAGGCGGCCGTACTTCAGCTCGGCGGCCTTGTTCAGGTCATAGTCCCGCTGGGCCTTCTCGATCTGGGCGTTGACCTGCTCGATCTCCTCCCGCAGCTTGACCACCTTGGAGATGGCGTCCTTCTCGTTCTCCCACTTGGCCTTCATCTCCTTGAACTGGGAGCGCAGGTCGGCCAGCTCCTTCTGGATCGCCTGGAGATGCTCCTGGGAGAGGGCGTCCTTCTCCTTCTTCAGGGCGGCCTCCTCAATCTCGTGCTGCATAATCTTCCGGGAGATCTCGTCCAGCTCGGTGGGCATGGAGTCGATCTCGGTGCGGATCATGGCGCAGGCCTCGTCCACCAGGTCGATGGCCTTGTCGGGGAGGAACCGGTCGGAGATATACCGGTTGGACAGGACGGCGGCGGCGATGAGGGCCTGGTCCTGGATCTTGACCCCGTGGAAGACCTCGTACCGCTCCTTCAGCCCCCGGAGGATGGAGATGGTGTCCTCCACCGTGGGTTCGTCCACCATCACCGGCTGGAACCGCCGCTCCAGGGCGGGGTCCTTCTCAATATACTGGTGGTACTCGTTGAGGGTGGTGGCGCCGATGCAGTGGAGCTCGCCCCGGGCCAGCATGGGCTTGAGCAGGTTGCCTGCGTCCATGGAGCCCTCCGCCTTGCCGGCCCCCACGATGGTGTGGAGCTCGTCGATAAAGAGGATGATCTGGCCCTCGCTCTTCTTGATCTCGGCCAGCACCGCCTTCAGCCGCTCTTCAAACTCGCCCCGGAACTTGGCCCCGGCAATCAGGGCGCCCATGTCCAGGGAGAAGATCCGCCGGTCCTTCAGACTGTCGGGCACGTCGCCCCGCACAATCCGCTGGGCCAGCCCCTCGGCGATGGCGGTTTTGCCCACGCCGGGCTCGCCGATGAGCACCGGGTTGTTTTTGGTCTTCCGGGACAGGATGCGGATCACGTTGCGGATCTCGTTGTCCCGGCCGATGACCGGGTCCAGCTTCTGGGCCTTGGCCAGGGCTACCAGGTCCTGGCCGTACTTGGCCAGGGCGTCGTAGGTGGACTCGGGGGAATCGGTGGTGACCCGGGCGCTGCCCCGCACCGAGGCGAGGGCCTCCAGGAACCGGTTCTTCTCCACGCCGAAGGCCCGCAGAAGGGACTTTACCCCCTCGCTGGGCTGGTCCAGCAGGGCCAGCATCAGGTGCTCCACCGAGACATACTCGTCCTTCATGTGGGCGGCCTGCTTTTCGGCGTCGTTCAGGACCCGGTCCACCTGGGGGGAGACGTAGATCTTGTCCGCCTCCCGGCCGGGGCCGGTCACCTTGTTCATCCGGCCGATGGCGTCCAGAAGGCTCTGGCGCAGACCGGTGGGGTCGATCCCCATTTTTTGCAGCAGCTGGGGGATGAGGCCGTTCTCCTGGGCCACCAGGGCGTAAAGAAGATGCTCCTCCTCAATCTGCATATTCTGATATTCAATGGCCAGATCCTGGGCGGCCTTGACCGCCTCCAGGGATTTCTGGGTAAATTTTTGCGCGTTCATACAATCACTCCTCCTGTGATGGTGGTTTCTATGGAATACGGCCGCAGCCGGAAGTCGTCAAATCACGGTGATCCCCTTCTTCAGCTGGGACCGGTAGAGCTGCTCCAGCTGGGCCCCGGCGGCGGCCGGGTCGCCGCTCTCCTGGAAGTAGACCTTCATGGCCCGGTCAAAAAACCGGATGTACCCGGCGATGGCCTGGGCCACCTGGTCGTTGGTCTGCCGGTCCTGCTCCCGGGGAAGAAGAAACTGCCGGCGGAAGCGCCCTTCCCCAATCTGGCTGGGAACCTGCCCCCCGGGAAAGAGGGGACCCAGGTACCCCTGCTCCAGCTGGCTCCACCGGTGGAAGAAGCCGTCCAGCACCTCCAACAGGGCCTGGCTCTGGCTGCGGGAGGTGACCCGCAGCTCCCCCACCACCTGGCGGGCGTCCCGGTAGAGCTCCACGCTGTACCGGATGGTGGGCTTGTATTTGTACCGCAGGGCGCTGCGGATGGAGAGCATGGCGTCGGAGGGCTGGAGCTGCACCTGGAAGGTGTCCACCCCCTGCATCAGCTCCTCCACCCGGGAAAAGATGTCCTTCATCCGGCTTTCCGGGGTGACGCAGCTGGCATAGTCGGCCAGCACCTGGTTGATCAGGCTGGAGCGGCTGGTGTTCATGGCATAGGCCATCCGGTCGATGGCCTCCACCACCTCGTCCATCAGGACCAGGCTGTATACGCTTTTCTTCATGGATGGTCCGCTCCTCTCCGGGGATGATTCCCCACGATCAGTATTGTATCACCGAGAATATAATTTGTCAATAAGATTATATAATATTAAAAACAAATTAACAATTTTGCAACAAGGATTCGGCGGTCCATGGGGGGCGGAACCGGGCCGGGCGGGGACGCTGGCGGAGGATGGGGAAAAAAGGGACCGGGAACGATTGCCTTTTTCCCGCCGGTGGCGTACAATATTCCTTAGGTATGCCCCGGGAAATGGGGCGGGCCGAGTCTTGCCGGGGGCTGCCCGGCATATTGATGGAGAGAGAACCGATGGTGACAATACAGATGGTGGGCGTCGACCACAACAAGGCGCCCTTGGCGGTGCGGGAGAGCGTCTCCTTCACCAAGGGAGAGGCGGTCCACGGGCTGAAGCAGCTGATGGCCGGGGGCGGCCTGTCGGGGTGCGTCCTCATCAGCACCTGCAACCGTACCGAGCTGTGGCTTTCCGGCTGGGAGGGGGAGCAGGAGGAGGCGGTCCGGCTGCTCTGCTCCCTCAAGGGGCAGGACCCGTCCGTCTTCGGGCCGGTCTGCGTGGGCCGCCGGGGGGAAGAGGCGGTCCGGTACCTGTTCGAGTTGAGCTGCGGCCTCCATTCCAAGGTCTTTGGGGAGGACCAGATCATCACCCAGGTGAAGGACGCCCTGGCCCTGGCCCGCCAGGCGGGCGCTGCCGATACGGTGCTGGAGAAACTGTTCCAGGGGGCGGTCACCGCCGCCAAGAAGGTAAAAACCCAGCTTCACCTCACGGCGGTGAGCCGGTCGGTGGCCCAGAAGGCGGCGGACCTGCTGACGGAGCGCCTGGGACCCCTGGAGGGGGTTCCCTGCCTGGTGATCGGCAACGGGGAGATGGGCCAGCTGATGGCCCGGGAGCTGGTGGCCCGGGGGGCCGACGTCACCATGACCCTCCGCCAGTACAAGCGGGGGGATGTGCTGATCCCCGCCGGGTGCAAGATCATCAACTACGCCGACCGGCTGGAGTTCCTCCGGCTGGCCCGGGTGGCGGTGAGCGCCACCACCAGCAACCACCACACCATCAAATACGAGGAAACCAGGGAACTGCTCCAGGACGGCAAGAAACGGGTCCTGGTGGACCTGGCCGTCCCCCGGGACATCTCCCCCCAGCTGGGGGAGCTTCCCGGGGTGGAGCTCTACGACATCGACACCCTGGGGGGCGCGTCGATGGACGAGGGAAGCAACCAGGCGGTGGCCCAGGCCCGGCAGATCCTGGCCGAAGGGGAGGAGGAGTTCCTCAGCTGGCACGCCTTCCGGGCCCTGGTGCCCCTGGTTCAGCGGGCGGGGACCCTGGCGGGGGAGGATGTGGCCTGGCGGACCCGCCGCCTGGTGGACGACCTGCCCCTGACCGGGGAGGAGCGGCGGGAGCTGCTGGAGGAGATTGCCTCCGCCGCCGGGAAGGTGGCCTCCCGGATGCTCTACGGCCTGCGGGAGGAGCTGGACAGCGACCTGTGGGCCCCCTGCGTCCATGGGATCCTCCACACCCTGGAGGGAAAGGAGAACCATCCATGACCGGGGGCGGGCGGGGGTGGTTCCCCCTCTTTGTGAACCTGGAGGGCGAGGCGGTCACGGTGCTGGGCGGGGGGAAGGTGGCCCTGCGGCGGGTGGAAAGCCTGCTGCCCACCGGCTGCCGCCTGCGGGTGGTGGCGCCCCAGGTGCTGCCCCGCCTGATGGAGCTGGCGGCGGCCGGGGCCCTCACCCTGGAGGAACGCCCCTACCGGGCGGGGGACTGTGCCGGGGCCTTCCTGGTGCTGGCCTGTACCGACGATCCTGCCGCCCAGGAAGCCGCCATGGCCGAGTGCCGGGCGGCGGGGATCCCCTGCAACCGGGCCGACCGGCGGGGGGGGAGCGACTTTTACTTCCCGGGCATTGCCCGGCGGGGGCCGGTGGTGGCGGGCGTGACCGCCGGCGGAGAGAACCATGCCCTGGCCCGGCGGGCCGCCCAGGCGGTGCGCCAGGCGCTGGAGCAGCTGACGGAGGAGGACGACTAGATGACCAAACGGACCATCCGGATCGGCAGCCGGGAAAGCCGGCTGGCGGTTGCCCAGGCGCGCCTGGTGATGGGATGGATTGCCGCCGCCCATCCGGACATCCGGCTGGAGCTGGTGACCATGAAGACCACCGGGGACAAGATCCTGGACAAAACCCTGGACCAGATTGGCGGGAAGGGGCTTTTTGTGAAGGAGCTGGACCGGGCCCTGGAGGCGGGGGAGATCGATCTGTCGGTCCACAGCCTGAAGGACCTGCCCATGGAGCTGGCCCAGGGGCTGCCCCTGGTGGCCTTCTCCCGGCGGGCCGATCCCCGGGACGCCCTGGTGCTGCCGGAGGGGGGCGCCCTCCTGCCGGAGGAGGGGACCATCGGCTCCTCCAGCCGGCGGCGGGCGGTGCAGCTGGAGAAGCTGTTCCCCCGCGCCCGGTGCCGAAGCGTGCGGGGCAACCTGCAAACCCGCCTGGCCAAGCTGGAAGGGGAGGACTACGACGCCCTGGTGCTGGCCGCCGCCGGCCTGCGCCGGCTGGGGCTGGAGGGGCGGATTGCCCGCCTCTTCTCCCCCCGGGAGATGATCCCCGCCGCCGGCCAGGGGACCCTGGCGGTCCAGGGGCGGGAAGGGGAGGACTACTCCTTCCTGCTGGACTGTGTGGAGGACCCGGTTTCCCGGGCCTGTTCCCTGGCGGAGCGGGCCTTTGTGGCGGCCCTGGACGGAGGGTGTTCCTCCCCCATCGCCGCCTACGGGGAGCAGGTGGATGGACGGCTCCTGCTGCGGGGGCTGTATTACGACGACAAGGAGGGGCGCTCGGTGGTGGGAACGATCGAGGGCGCCCTGGAGGATGGACCCCGGCTGGGAGAGGAACTGGCCGGGCAGCTGAAAAGGGAGGCGGAGACGGCAGATGGAACGGACGCATAAAACAGGAAAGGTATGGCTGGTGGGAGCCGGCCCCGGGGACGCCGGTCTCCTGACCCTCAAGGGGGCCCAGGTGCTGGCCCAGGCCGAGACGGTAGTCTACGACCGGCTGGTGGGGGACGGGGTCCTGGCCATGATGCCCTCCCAGGCCCGCCTCATCGATGTGGGCAAGGAGGGGGGCCATCATCCGGTGCCCCAGGAGGAGATCAACCGGATCCTGCTGCGGGAGGCCAAGGAGGGGCGGCGGGTGGTCCGCCTCAAGGGGGGCGACCCCTTTGTCTTTGGCCGGGGCGGCGAGGAGCTGGAGCTGCTGGCGGAGGAGGGGATCCCCTTCGAGGTGGTGCCGGGCATCACCTCGGCGGTGGCGGTCCCCGCCTATAACGGCATTCCGGTCACCCACCGGGACTTTGCCTCCACCCTCCACATCATCACCGGCCACAGCAAGGAGGAGGCAGCCCCCCCGGTCCATTTCCGGGCGCTGGTGGAAGGGGGCGGCACCCTGGTCTTCCTCATGGGGGTGACCGCCCTGCCCAAGATTGCCGCCGGGCTGATTGACGGGGGGATGGACCCCCAGATGCCGGCCGCCATCCTGGAGAGGGGGACCACCGCCCGCCAGCGGCGGATTGTAGCCCCCCTGGAGGAGCTGCCCGCCCGGGCCAGGGAGGCGGGCATCCGGCCCCCGTCGGTGATTGTGGTGGGAAGGGTCTGTTCCCTGGAGAAGACCTTCCACTGGGCGGAGGACCGTCCCCTGGCTGGGGCCAGGGTGGCCCTCACCCGGCCGCGGGAGCTTCAGTCGGCCGCTGCCAGCCGCCTGCGGGAGCTGGGGGCGGAGGTGCTGGAGCTGCCCGCCATCGAGACCTTCCTCCTGCCGGACGACGCCTCCCTCCGGGAGGCCATGGACCGGCTGGACCGGTACAGCTGGCTGGTTCTCACCAGCCCCAGCGGGGTGCGCCACCTCTTCGAGGAGCTGGGGCGGATGCGCCGGGACGTGCGGTCCTTCCACGGGATGAAGATTGCCGCCATCGGGGCGGCCACCGCCCGGGAGCTGGAAGCCCGGGGGCTGCTGGCCGACCTGGTGCCTGCCCGGTACAGCGGCGACCAGCTGGGCCGGGAGCTGGCGGCGGCGATGGCCCCCGGCGAGCGGGCCCTGCTGCTGCGGGCCCAGGAGCCGTCCCCCGACCTGCCCCTGCGCCTGAAGGAGGCGGGGGCGGAGTTTGACGACATCCCCCTCTACCGGACCATTCCCCTCCAGGGGACGGGGTCCCTGCTGGCCGCCCGGCTGGAGAAGGGGGAGCTGGATTATGTGACCTTCACCAGCGCCTCCACCGTGGAGGCCTTCGTCCAGATGGCGGGGGAGGCCCCCTTGGACGGGTTCACCGCCCTGTGCATCGGGGAGAAGACCCAGGAGGCGGCCGGCCGCCACGGGATGAAGACGGTCCGCTCCCAGGAGGCCACCATCCACAGCCTGGTGGACAAGCTGGTCCAGGTTCACCAGGAGAAGATTCACAGCAACTAGCCGCTCCCCAGGGGCGGCCGCCATACAAAGGAGAAATGCAAGATGGAACTGCTCAATCGGCCCCGCCGCCTGCGGGGGAACGCCTCCATCCGGGGGCTGGTGCGGGAGACCCGGGTCTCCAAACAATCCCTCATCTATCCCATGTTTGTCCGGGAGGGGAAGGGCATCGTGGAGGAGATCCCCTCCCTCTACGGCCAGCTGCGCTACAGCCCCGACACCCTGCCCCAGGGCCTGGAGGCGGTAGCCAAGGCGGGGGTACCGGCGGTGATGCTCTTCGGCATCCCGGAGCACAAGGACCCGGAGGGGTCCTCCGCCTGGGATGACCACGGGGTGGTGCAGGAGGCCCTGCGGATTGCCCGGCGGGAGTTCCCGGACCTGTACCTGATTACCGACCTGTGCATGTGCGAATACACCTCCCACGGCCACTGCGGCATCCTGCGGGGGCAGACGGTGGACAACGACAAAACCCTGGACTGCCTTGCCCGCATTGCCCTCTCCTATGCCCACGCGGGGGCGGACATGGTGGCCCCTTCCGATATGATGGACGGCCGGGTGCTGGCCATCCGCACCGCCCTGGACAGGGAGGGCTATACGGACCTGCCCATCATGTCCTATTCGGTGAAGTATGCCTCCGCCTTTTACGGCCCCTTCCGGGAGGCGGCCGGGTCGGCCCCTGCCTTCGGGGACCGGAAGACCTACCAGATGGACCCCCACAACCTTCGGGAGGGGCTGAAGGAAGCGGCCCTGGACGCGGCCGAGGGGGCGGATATCCTGATGGTCAAGCCCGCCCTGGCCTACCTGGATGTGATCCGGGCGGTGCGGGAACGGTTTGACCTGCCCCTGGCGGCCTACAGCGTCAGCGGGGAGTATGCCATGGTGAAGGCCGCCGCGGCCGCCGGGCTGATCGACGAGGAGAAGGTGGCTGCTGAGGCGGCGGTGAGCGTTTTCCGGGCGGGGGCGGACATCCTCATCACCTACTACGCCAAGGAGCTGGCCCGGTGGATGGACGAAGGGAGGATCGGCTGATGACCAGATCGGAGGAACTGTTTGAAGAGGCGGTGCGCCTCATTCCCGGCGGGGTGAACAGCCCGGTGCGTGCCTTTGCGGCGGTGGGGACCCATCCCCGGTTTATCCGCCGGGCCGACCGGCAGTATGTCTACGACGTGGACGGCACCCGGTACCTGGACTATGTGGGGTCCTGGGGGCCCATGATGCTGGGCCACAACCATCCGGTGGTGAAGGAGGCGGTGCTGGCCGCCGTGGAGGACGGCCTCAGCTTTGGGGCCGCCACCCAGCGGGAGGTGGAGATGGCCCGGTTCCTCTGCGGGAGCATCCCCTCCGTCGAGATGGTGCGGATGGTCAACTCCGGCACCGAGGCGGTGATGAGCGCCGTCCGGGCCGCCCGGGGCTTTACCGGCCGGGACAAGATCGTCAAATTTGAAGGCTGCTACCACGGCCACAGCGACGCCATGCTGGTGAAGGCGGGCTCCGGGGTGATGACCGCCGGGGTGCCCAGCAGCGCCGGCGTCCCCGCCGGCTGCGCCCAGGATACCCTTACCGCCCGGTACAACGACCTGGCGGGGGTGGAGCGCCTCTTTGAGGAAAACCCGGGCCAGATTGCTGCGGTGGTGCTGGAGCCGGTGGCGGCCAACATGGGGCTGGTCCTGCCCCAGGAGGGGTTCCTTCAGGGGCTGCGGGCACTCTGCGACCGGGAAGGCGCCCTCCTCATCTTTGACGAGGTGATTACCGGGTTCCGGCTGGGCTTTGGCGGGGCCCAGGGGCGGTTTGGGGTCCGGCCGGACCTGACCACCTTCGGCAAGATCATCGGCGCGGGGATGCCGGTGGGAGCCTATGGCGGCCGCCGGGAGATCATGGAGGTGGTGGCCCCCTGCGGGCCGGTCTACCAGGCGGGGACCCTCAGCGGCAACCCGGTGGCCATGGCCGCCGGCCTGGCCCAGCTCACCTATCTGAAGGATCACCCGGAGGTGTATGCCCAGGCGGAGGCCATGTGCGCCCGGCTGACCGACGGCCTGGAGGCGATCCTGCGGGAGGCGGGGGAGCCGGCGGTGGTGAACCGCATGGGCTCGCTGGGGTGCGTCTTCTTCACCTCCACCCCCGTCACCGACTACGACACCGCCAAAACCGCCGACACCAAGCGGTTTGGGGAGTATTTCCGGGCGATGCTGTCGGCCGGCAACTACTTTGCCCCCTCCCAGTTTGAGGTGATTTTCCTCTCCGGCGTTCACCGGGAGGAGGACATCGACCAGACCCTGGAGGCCGCCCGCCGCTTTTTCCGGGTGTAGCGGGCCCTTCCGGCGGATTGCCGGAGACGAGAAGAATCCATTGTCCCTGCAAGAAAAGAGGGGCGGCCCGCCGGGCCGCCCCTCTTCGTGTTTTCTGCCGGGAAGGCTATTGTGGTTCCTCCTCAAGAAGGAACCGGATGGCCGGCTGGATCCACCGGTCCCAAAAGGCCCAGTTGTGATCGCCGGGGGCCTCGTGGTACTGGGCAGGCAGCCCCAGCCGGGCAAGGCGGCCGGCAAAGTCCCGGTTAAACCGGAGAAATTTGTCCTGGTCGCCGCAGGCCAGATACAGGCGGGGGCAGCTTTCCGGAGGGATCTTCTCCGCCAGGGAAAAGAGGTTGTCCTCCTCCAGGACCTGGAGCCGCGGCCCGAAGATGGCGGCAAACTCCTCATACCGGTCGGGGGTGATGGCCGCCAGCCGGCCCACAATGTCGGTGGTGCCGGAGAGGCTCGCCGCCCCGCCGAACCGCTCCGGCCGGCGCAGGGCCCACTTGAGGGCCCCGTAGCCCCCCATGGACAGGCCGGCCACAAAGGTGCGGCGCCGGTCCCGGGAAAAATCCGCCAGCCTCCGGCAGATCCCCTCCAGCTCCTCGCTCAGATAGGTGAACCACCGGGGGCCGTCGGCCATGTCGGTGTAATAGCTGCAGCCCACCTCCGGCAGCACCACCAGGAGGTTTTTCCCCGCCACATACCGTTCAATGCCGCTGCGGCGGATCCAGCTGGTGCAGTCCTGGCCGTTGCCGTGGAGCAGGTAGAGCACCGCCGGCTCCTCCCCGCCAAAGTCCCCCTCCGGGGTGATGAGGTTCAGCCGGACCGGCCGGCCCAGCACCGCCGACTCCACCGTATGCATCGCGGTTGCCATAACAAGTCCATCTCCTTTCGCCGATGGGAAGGGGCGAAGAAAACCGTCCGTTTTCTCCGCCCGGATAATTACTTGTGGTATAGTTTCTTCGTTTGATAAGAGGGCTCGCAGGTGAGGTTGATCCCCAGCTTGCGGAAGGTATTGTCGTCCACCTGGGAGAGGATGACGGTGGAGTGAGCCTCGCAGCCCCGCAGCTTGGGGATCTGGGAGAGGACCCGCTCGGCGGTGGGGTTGGTGGCGGCGCTGATGGAAAGGGCGATGAGGATCTCGTCGGTGTGGAGCCGGGGGTTGTGGTTGCCCAGGTAGTTGATCTTCATCCGCTGGATGGGCTCGATCACAATGGGGGAGATTACGTGCATCCCGTGCTCGATGCCCCCCAGGGCCTTGAGGGCGTTGAGGAGCAGGGCAGCCGAGGCCCCCAGCAGGTTGGAGGTTTTGCCGGTGATGAGCTGCCCGTCGGGCAGCTGGAGGGAGGCGGCGGGGGCGCCGGTTTCCTCCTGACGGCGGAGGGCGGCGGCCACCACCGGCCGGTCCTCCACCGTGACCCCCACCTGGTTCATGAGCAGCTCCAGCTCGCAGGCGATGTCGGCGCTGGCCCGGCCCTGCCGCTGGTCGCAGAGGGCCCGGTAATACCGGCGGATGATCTCCTGGCAGGACGCTTCCCGAACCACCTGGTCGTCGGTGATGCAGTTGCCCACCATATTGACCCCCATATCGGTGGGGGACTGGTAGGGGCACTGGCCGGAGATCTTCTGGAAGATGGCCCGCAGCACCGGGAAGATCTCCACATCCCGGTTGTAGTTGACGGTGGTGACCCCGTAGGCCTCCAGATGGAAGGGGTCGATCATGTTCACGTCGTTCAGGTCGGCGGTGGCGGCCTCGTAGGCCAGGTTCACCGGGTGCTTGAGGGGCAGATTCCAGATGGGGAAGGTTTCAAACTTGGCATACCCCGCCTGGATTCCCCGCTTGTACTCGTGGTACAGCTGGGACAGGCAGGTGGCCATCTTGCCGCTGCCGGGGCCGGGGGCGGTCACCACCACCAGGGGGCGGGTGGTCTCCACATACTCGTTCCGGCCATAGCCCTCGTCGCTGACGATGAGGGGGATATTGGTGGGGTAGCCGGCGATGGGATAGTGGCGGTACACCCGGACGCCCAGCCGCTCCAGACGGTTTTTAAACGCGTCGGCGGCAGCCTGCCCGGAATACTGGGAGATCACCACCCCGCACACCTGGAGGGGGATGGCCCGGAAGGCGTCGATCAGCCGGAGGACGTCGTCGTCGTAGGCGATGCCCAGGTCGCTGCGCACCTTGTTGCTCTCGATGTCCGACGCGTTGATGACGATGACCACCTCCGCCTGGTCGCCAAACTCCATCAGCATCCGGATCTTGCTGTCCGGCTCAAACCCGGGCAGCACCCGGGAGGCGTGGTAATCGTCAAAGAGCTTCCCGCCAAACTCCAGGTACAGCTTCCCGCCGAACTGGGCAATCCGCTCCTTGATGTGTTCCGACTGGGTTTTCAAATACTTTTGATTGTCAAAGCCTTTTTTCATCCCGATTCCCCTTCCGCAACATAATCCGCGTCCAGTACGATACCCGGGCCGGCAGCGCCGCCCGGGCATATCCTTTCTTATTATAAAGAAATCGAGAGATTTTTACAAGGCTTCCCGCTCCGCCTTGGGCGTTTTCTTTTTTTTGACCGGGGCTGCCGCCCAAAAGCCGCCGGTTTTCCCCGGGCCGGGGAACTGTTCTCACAAAGTTTACAGAAGGGCCTTCCCAAACGATAACAGATTCGGTACAATAGTAGGGAAGAAGTTTTCTCTCCTTCCCATTTCCGCGGGAATGGGAAGGACTGTCGGAGGAGATCGATATGCCGGATTTTACAACCCATGTTTTGTTTGGAGAACTGCTTCTTTCCCGGATGCCCCAGGAGATGCGGGAGGAAGCGTTGGCTGCCGGCGCCGCCTACTTTTGGGGGGCCCAGGGCCCCGACCCCCTCTTCTACGCCGGCGGGCTCAAGGGGGACAACGCCCTTCGGAAGCTGGGCGGGCAGATGCACCGCCGGCACCCCCAGCAGCTGCTGGAGGAGCTGGTCCGCTCTGCCCGGGATGCCTCCCCGGAGGAGAAACCCCTGCTGAAAGCCTACGCCCTGGGATTCCTGGCCCACTACTGCCTGGACCGCCAGGTCCATCCGTACGTCTATTTCCTGGTGGAGCGGCGCAAGCGCGCCCTGCCGGAAGACTGCTGGCCCTCCATCCACGGCCGGGTGGAGTGCCACATTGACGATCTGCTGTATCCCCGGATGAAGGAGGGCCGGCCGGTGCAAAGCTTCCGGCCCAAGGACTACTGCCCCCTGGACGAGGCGCTGGCCGCTTCCCTGGCCCGCCTGTACCGGCGGCTGGCGGGGACTCTTTACGGCCAGGCTCCCTCTTCGGAGGAGCTGGCCCAGGCCTTCCGGGCCTGCCTGCGGTACACCTGCCTGTTCTACGGCCCCTTCCGGGGGATCACCGCCTGGCTGGCCCGCTTTGCCGACCGGCGGGCCCGCTGCCCCGGCCTCTATTCCAGCCATGTGAAGGGGCTCCTCGCCGGGGACGACAACGACGTCCTCAACCTGCACCAGCGGCCGTGGCGGAACCTGTGCCGGCCGGAGGAGGGCCCCTCGGTCCTGTCGGTGCCACAGCTGCTGGAGGAGGCTGCCCAGGCCTGGCTGGAGCTGGCCCTGCCCCTGTGGGAGGGGATGGAGGGCCGGGGAGAGGAGCTCCCCCCGGTGGAGGGAACCTTTGACGAGGGGAACCCCCGCCCGCCCCGGGAGGACGACCCCCAAGAGGATGCTGCCGATCAACCGGAGGAAACCGGCGGGAAGCTGCCCGCCTCTTCCCTCTCCCAAGAATAGAAGGAGGAATTGCAGATGTTGGAAGAATTGACGTTGCAGGCAAAAGAAGCGGTTACCGGGCTGCTGGAGGTAGCCCGGCTCCAGCAGGGGGACATCCTGGTGGTGGGCTGCTCCTCCAGCGAGGTAGGCGGGCAGAAGATCGGCTCGGCCTCCAGCCCCCAGGTGGCCCAGGCCATCCTGGAGGGGATCTACCCGGTGCTGCGGGAACGGGGAATCTATCTGGCGGCCCAGTGCTGCGAGCACCTGAACCGGGCCATCATCCTGGAGCGGGAGGCCGCCCTGCGGGACCGGCTGCCCATTGTGAACGTGGTGCCCCAGCCCAAGGCGGGAGGCTCCTTCGCCACCGCCGCCTACCAGGCCTTCGACCATCCGGTGGCGGTGGAACGGGTGGTGGCCCAGGCGGGGATGGACATTGGCGGCACCCTCATCGGGATGCACCTGGCCCGGGTGGCGGTGCCGGTGCGGCTGCCCGTCAAGCGGATCGGCGAGGCCATCCTCCTCTGCGCCCGCACACGGCCGCCCTTTATCGGGGGGAGCCGCGCCGTCTACGACGATAATCTGAAGTAACCGTTCCGGGCAACCGGGCCGGGCCGTCCCCGGCGGCCTGGCCCGCGCCCCCGGGAGAAGGCGAAAAACTTTTCTACACCCGTTGACAGATCCCGGAATCTGTGGTATAGTAATATGCGTCGTCAACCACAGGCTGGTGTAGCTCAGCTGGTAGAGCAGCTGATTTGTAATCAGCAGGTCGGGGGTTCGAATCCGTCCACCAGCTCCACGCCATCCTGCCAGACAACAACCAAATAGGGAGGAGTTCCCGAGTGGCCAAAGGGGGCAGACTGTAAATCTGTTGCTTTTCAGCTTCGGTGGTCCGAATCCACCCTCCTCCACCAGGCAAGGGCCTGGAGCCGTTACGCGCTCCGGGCCTTTTGCTTTGCCCAAACGATCCCCCCGCGTCCGGAACCGGCGGGAAGCCGGCCGCGCCGGGGCAACCGGCGGGAAGCCGGCCGCGCCGGGGCAAAGGCCTGGAGCCGTTACGCGCTCCGGGCCTTTTGTTTTGCCCAAACGATCCCCCCGCGTCCGGAACCGGCGGGAAGCCGGCCGCGCCGGCCGGAAACAACGCCTGAACCCCAGATGCGGCCGTTGGCTCGGGAAGGCTGCGCGATTCTGCTGGGGAAAGGGAACTGGCATCGTTTGGGCAAATCGGTGGGATTTTCTCAACAAATTTTTACGTTCCCCAAAATTGATTTTCCGGATTGGATTCGATATAATGATTTTGAATAAAAAACAGGGAGTAATTTCCGGTTTTTATGTCGTTTTGCAGTGCGCTGGGAAGTATCAGGAAAGAAGGGAAACTATGCAAAAGGATTTGGCAAAAAGATTTGGCAAAAAGATTTGGCAAAAGGATTTGGCAGTGCTGCTTGTATGGGTATGGATGCTGCTTGCCATGCCGGTAACGGCGGCGGCGGAGGTCCCCGCAACGCCAACCGGTGACGGCAACCTGTTTTTTGCCAACGGCATCCCCATTACCATTTCGGCCCAGGCTCCTGCCGATGGAACCGTAGCCGAAATTTCGGGGCTTAACACCGGCAATAACGCCTACATTTCCTGGGAGGAAAACGGCAAAACCATGTACGTAGGCGTGACCGATTGGACCAGCGTATACGGCGGCGCGGACGGCAGAAAGAAAGCGGTAACGGTTCCCAGTACCAACATCACCATGACCGGCGGCAGGATTCTCGAGCTGTTCGGCGGCAACAAGGGGTGGGAGGGAGCCGGAGGAGAAGCCTCCACCGTTACCGGCAACGTGAGAATGCATGTCACGGGGCCCACGGGGCCCTCGACCATTCGGGTTCATTGCTACGGCGGCGGCGAAGGCAACACCACGGTTCAGGGCAAGGTAACCATGTACCTGGAGAATGTAACAGGCGATACGAATTATGCGGGCGGCGGCGGGTGCAATCTTGACGGCGAAGGCGAGGGCCCTGCGGTAAACGAGGTGGAATTCACGATTGTCAACAGTGACTTTACCGCGGTTTTTCCCGGCGGCACCAGCGGCTCCCGTGCCGAGAAGGTTACGCTGAAGGCCACCAGATGCCTAATCGGATATGTCTATATCAATGGCATCAACGGGCATGCGGAAGAGACTCATGTTACCCTCGAAAACTGCAAGATTACCAGCGAGCTTGCCGCCGTCAACCGGGGGTCGCTGGGCACCGGCACAGTTGAGGTAAGGAATTGTGAAGTTAAGGGATTCTACAGCGGCGCTACCATTACTCCCTTCTCGACTGATTCCAGCGGCAATGGCTTCAGCGGCGTGATGGGAAGCATCGAGTGGAACCTGGATGCCGACACAACGATTCAGGAAGCATACCTCACCCCCACGGTCAAGAAGGAGAAGGGCGCCCTGGTGAGCGCAAACCTGGGCACGGTAACCATCAACAAGGAAGGCGACCCGCTGGAGATGGAGCTCTCGCCGTTCCATGCCTCTAGAGGGAATCAGGCGCTCATTGCGGAGGAGATGACCGTCGATCAAGGATCAACGGTGACGCTCAACGGGGTGACCGTCACCATGACCAAGGGCCAGGATAACAAATGCGTCCTGACAAACAACGGCACCATTCGCCTGGGAGAGAATACAACATGGACCGTTTCGTCCGAGGACGCCACCCTGCACAATGCGGCAGGCGGGCAGATCCAGGTGGGGGAGACCGCGGCTCTCCACAACGAGGGGACAATCCAGAACGACGGCGCCATCACCGTGGAAAGCGGCGGCCAGGTCAACGGCACGATTGAGGGCAACCAGCCCCAGGGGCAGCTTGTCCCCAGCATCTCCCACGATTCCGATGATTCCGACGACAGCGACCAGGATGAGCGGTATATCATCACCCTGTATGTGGGAGAAGGCGGCAAGGCCAGCAGGGACGCGGGGAAATTCTCCGTCCGGGAGGGGCGGGATGTCACCATCACCTTTACACCCGACGAGGGCAATGTGGTTTCCCGCCTGGTGGTCGACGGGGAAGAGGTGGAAGCCGCCGATTCCTATACCTTTGAAAGCCTGGCGGAGGACCATACCATCCGGGTGGAATTCGGCAAGGCCGCAGCCGCAGCCGAGCTTCCTTCCGACAGTGCCGTCAGCAACCCACCCACCGGGGATGGGTCCCGCGTGGGGCTGGGCGCGGCGGTGCTGCTGGCAGCGGCGGGCGTCTGCGCGCTGGCAGCGGGCAAGCGGAAGTAAAGCGTTGAGGGTTCGGCCGGGCCGCCGGTGGGTTTCCTGTGGGAAGCTGCCGTCGGCCCGGCCGTTTTTCCCGCCCGGGAAGGGCGGCCGCCTTGCCGGGGAGGGCTCTGCGCCCGTTCCTTTCAAAGGGGGAGAAGGGGTTCCCCGACGAAAAAAGGGGGGAATGGCTACCGGCCATTCCCCCCTTTTCATGGGGTCTTGCTTGTTTACAGGATGTGGGGAGAGACGGCTCCCGGCGGGGCTACATCTTTTCGTACTCCTCCACAATGTGGGCGGCGGTGAGGCCGTACTCTTCAAAGAGAGCGTCGGGCGCGCCCGATTTGCCAAACTTGTCCTCCACGCCGATGATGGACATCTTGGCGCCGCCCTTCTTCACCACCACCTCGGCCACGGCGGACCCCAGCCCGCCAAAGACCGAATGCTCCTCCACGGTGATGATCTTGCCGCACTTGGCCGCGTATTCCTCGATGCAGGCGGCGTCGATGGGCTTGATGGTGTGCATGTCGATCACGGCGGCGTCCACGCCCTTGGCCTCCAGGGCCTTGGCGGCGTCCAGCGCCCGGCTCACCATCAGGCCGCAGGCGATGATGGCCACATCCTTGCCGTCCCGCAGGACGTTGGCCTTGCCGATTTCAAAGGGGGTGTCCTCGGTGGTGAGGGTGTCCACCACCGGGCGGGCTACCCGCAGGTAGGCGGGGCCTTCCCGCAGGGCGATGGCCCGGGTGGCCTTGGCGGTTTCGATGGGGTCGCAGGGGACTACCACGATCATGTTGGGCAGCACCCGCATGAGGGCGATGTCCTCCAGGCACTGGTGGCTGCCGCCGTCCTCGCCCACGCAGAGGCCCGCATGGGAGAGGGCCAGCTTCACGTTGGCCTTGGAATAGCAGACCGAGTTGCGGATCTGCTCGTAGGCGCGGCCGGCGCCGAAGATGGCAAAGGTGCTGACAAAGGGAACCAGCCCCGTGTGGGCCATGCCCACCGCCTCGCAGACCATGTTGGCCTCGGCGATGCCGAAGTCAAAGAACCGGTCCGGATAGGCCTTCTTGAACATCTTGGTCATGGTGGCGGAGGCCAGGTCCGCGTCCAGCACCACCAGGTTTTTCATCTCGCCGCCCAGCTGGATGAGGGTCTCGCCATAGGCGGTACGCAACGATTTCTTTTCCATTACAGCTTCGCCTCCAATTCCGCCATGGCCTTGGCATAGCTTTCGTCGTCAATTCCCTTGCCGTGCCAGTCGGCGTTGTTCTCCATGAAGGAAACGCCCTTGCCCTTCACCGTCTCGGCGATGATGCACTTGGGCTTGCCGGGGGTGTGGGGGACGTCCAGGGCGGCGCACATCTTTTCGTAGTCGTTGCCGTCGTCCACCTGGATCACGTCAAAGCCGAAGGCCCGGTACTTGGCAGGGATGTCCCCCAGGGACATGACCTCGTCGTTGGAGCCGTCGATCTGCAGGCCGTTGTGGTCCACGATGATGGTGTAGTTGTCCAGCTTGTAGTGAGCGGCGGACATGGCGCACTCCCAGGCGATCCCTTCCTGGATCTCCCCGTCGCCCACCAGGGTGTAGACCTGGTAGTCCTTCCCCTGGACCTTGGCGCTGAGGGCCATGCCGGCGGCCACCGCCATCCCCTGTCCCAGGGAGCCGGTGCTCATGTCGATGCCGGGGGTCTTGTGCATATCCGGGTGGCCCTGCAGATGGCCGTCCACCTTCCGCAGCTTGTCCAGTTCTTCCTTGGGGAAGAAGCCCAGATCGGCCAGAACCGCATACAAAGCGGGGTTGGCATGGCCCTTGGAGAGGACGAAGCGGTCCCGGCCGTCCCAGCGGGGATTTTTCGGGTCCACCTTGAGGGTGTGGTAATAGAGAGCCATGAGGATTTCCACCTCGGAGAGAGAGCCGCCCGGATGGCCGGACTTGGCCCCATGGAGAGCCTTGATGGTGTCGATTCGCAGCTGAACTGCTTTCTTCTGGTAATCCATAATGTGTGGCTTGACCTCCTTTACAATCCGGCACAGGGCCGGAGACGGGCGCCAGCCCCCTTCCGCCGCCCCAAACCAGGCGGAAAAGCAGGCCCCCGCAGTTGATGGTGTTCCCTTTTATTATACGGGCCAGGCCCGTGTTTGGCAAGGGGAAAGGAGGCGGGAAACCAGGAAAACCCAGCGTGATCTTTCACAAAATTTCCCTTCCATTTCTGCCAGGGTTCCCCAGCGGCGCCGGCCTGGAAGGGAGAGAAAAACTCCCGTCTTTTTTCACAATTTCCCCGCCGCTTCCGGTGCAAAGCCGTTCATCCAGCCAAACTTTTTCCACCCCCGGTCAAAAAACCCTTTCCCGCAAAAAAACGTCTGCCCTTGACAGGGAGATCGTGCTATAATACAGACGATATAGCGTATATTGAAAGGCCAGCGGCCTTCTAGCCTCTTTGCAAAGATTCGCGGGGGCGGGAACCGGTAGTCCTCTGCCGAGGACGGGGGTGGGCGGCTACGCCACCCTTCTGCCGTGCGGCCCTGCGGGCCGCCTGCCGTAAACGGGGGCGC
>CAJFKV010000047.1 GCA_904387055.1 Candidatus Heteroruminococcus faecigallinarum
TCACGCTTTTAATCTAACACATTAGGAGTTTTTTGTCTTTTTCACCGCTTAAGCTTTTTCCAACCACGCGACTATCGCGTGGTTTTCTTTTCACAAAAACAGGCCCCTGGAGAAACCCAGAGGCCTGTGGACAGAATCGGTTTTGCCGGTCGAAACGAGCCCTACATCAGCGGGGCAAACAGCCGCAGCAGCGCCCGGATCAGGCGGACATACCAGGGACACTGGCGGCACCACTCCAGGGTGATGGGCTGGGAGACGTCCTGGGTCTTGAGGAAGTCGTCCCGCACCTGGAGAACGCTCCGGGTGTGGTAGAGCCAGGCCGCGCACTCAAAGTGGAGATACAGGCTGCGGTAATCCATGTTGATGGTGCCCACCGTGGCATAGAGATCGTCGCAGACAAAGGTCTTGGCATGGATAAAACCAGGGGTGTATTCATAAATCTTGACCCCGTTTTCCACCAGCATCTCGTAGTAGGCCCGGGTGGAGGCATGGACAAACCACTTGTCCCCAATGTGGGGGGTGATGATCCGCACGTCCACCCCCTGCTTGGCCGCATGGGACAGGGCCGTCACCATCTCGTTGTCCACAATCAGATAGGGCGTGGTAATATACACATAGCGTTTTGCACGGGAAAGGATATTCATATATACCGTCTCACCCACCGCCTCCATATCCAGAGGCGCATCGCTGAAAGGCTGGACATAACCGTCGGTTGCTTCCGCCACCGGCTGATGGACATGAGGACGATACAAATCAAAATTCTCGTCGGTGTGGCGCAGATAATTCCACATGGACAGAAACATCACCGTCAGGTTCCAAACGGCGTCTCCGCGCAGAAGAATCGCCGTATCCTTCCAGTGGCCATGCTTGGGATACGCATTGATATATTCATCCGCCAGATTGATGCCGCCTGTAAACCCCACATACCCATCGATCACCGCAATCTTGCGGTGATCCCGGTTGTTGAATCGGGAAGACAACACAGGGACAAAGGGGTTAAAAACACAGCACTGGATTCCTTTTTCCTCCAGTTGCTGATGGTAATTTTTGGGCAACGTGGTCAAGCAGCCCATATCGTCATAAATTACTCGAACATCTACCCCCTGGGCCACCTTTCTTTCCAAAATTTCCAGGATGGTGTTCCACATGATGCCTTCCTGAATAATAAAATACTCCAGGAAGATATAGTGCCTGGCCTTTTCCAGCTCTTCGATAAGCCGCTGGAACTTCACTTCTCCCAAGGGAAGATACTCGCTGTAGGTGTTCCGACAGACGCCGGAATAAGCATACCGTTCAATATACCGGGATTGCAGATAGGCATCCATGGATTCCTCTTTCATTGTTTCCAGGGTATCGCCGTCTTTCCCCATCTGAGCAATTACCTGCCGCCCGATGGCACTCATCTTTCTTTGTTCCCGGCGGCTCAAGCGCCGCCCGCCAAAAATAAGATAAAACAGGCCCCCAAAGATGGGAAAAAGCAGCAGGGGAACCAGCCATGCAATCTTATAGCCCGGATTGATTTTGCTGTTGATAACATATAGGGCGATCACCAAGCTCAGAAGGGTGCAGATCCCGTAAAAATACGCAAAATACTCCTGGAATTTTACCAGCATCACCAGCAGGATCATTGCCTGGAGCACCATGCTTCCCGCGACAAGGACCACCCGGCTGAACAGCAAGCTGAACATTTTCTTCATGGTCATTCCCTCCTCCCCGCAACGGCTTCCTGTGACATAAAGAACGGCTCCATTATATTCCTCGAGCCGATATTTGTCAAATTAGCATGATTTCAACCCGGCAAATTTTGTCGTTTGACAATTTTTGTTTGGACAGGTACAATAAGAAAAATACATTCTTTATTCTTTTGATCTAGGAACGAGAAATACCGGCGGAGACCGTTTCCAGCCTCTTCGCCTGGCTGCATCTTGTTGTGCAAAGGAGCGTTTCCCATGGAGTCCACCGACCTGTCCGCTTTTTCCCATCAATTTGTCCTGTCTCTTCTCCAGTTTCAGTCCTCCTGCCTTTCCCTTTCCTTCTCCCATGGGGATCTAAAGCTGGGCACCCGCGCCTTCGACGTGCTGTTCACCCTCTGCCGCCACCCGGAGGAGGTTCTCACCATGTCCCAGCTGGCCGGCTGCCTGCAGGTGTCCCACCCGCAGCTGAGCAAGGTGGTGGCTCCCCTGGAGGATCAGCGGCTGGTGCGCCGCCGCCACGACGAGATGAACCGCCGACTGGTGTATATCGCCGTCACCCCTGCCGGGCGGGAGCTGGTGCAGGCCGTCACGCTGGAGGCGGCTCAGCAGTTTCTGCCCGGGCTGGCCGCCCTTTCCCCGCGGGAACGGCGCCGCCTGGAGGAATCCCTCCACACCCTGGACACCCTTCTCCACAAGGCAGGGTGCCACACCTGGTAACCGGCAACCAACTACAAAACGGCCCGCTCGGGAAGGCTCCTTCCGGGCGGGCCGCTTTTTTGTGTTCTTTATGCCGGCGGCCTACCAGGAACGGCCCTGCCGGTCATGGGCCAGCTGCTCCTCCAGCCAGGCCAAGGCCTGGTCCAGCCCCTCCTGGTCCAGGGAGAATTCCTCCACAGCGGCCATCTTGCTCAGGTCATACCGCAGCTTCCCATGCCAGACCGACGCTTCCAGCCGGTCCTCCTTTGGGGCAAGCCGGTAGCGGAAGTCCCCCAGGCTGCCAATAAACGTATTCTTGCTGGTAAAGTAGTTGTACCAGGGAATGTCAAAGCTGCTTCCCTCTCGTACCATACCGCGCCCCCTTGTCCAGCCAGACGCCAGCCTCCCTCCGGGAGAAGGGCCGTCTGGTTCGTCGTTTTATCGGAACGGGTCGATGTCCACCGGGACCGGCAGGCCCTCCTCGTTCATCTCAATGGGCTGCACCACCGACCGGGTGTAGTGCACCAGGTTGTACAGGCGGGACTTTTCGTCCGGGCCGTAGAACAGGTAGGACGCTCCCTCCCGCTGGGCGCGGCCGGTGCGGCCGATCCGGTGAAGGTAGGAGGTATTGTCCTGGGGCATCTCGAAGTTGAAGACGGCATCCACCCCGGTCACATCGATTCCCCGGGCGGCCACGTCGGTGGCGATGAGGACGTCAATCTCCCCCGCCTTGAACTTGGCCATGATCTTGTTGCGGGCCCCCTGCAGCATATCCCCGTGGAGGCACTCCGCCGGGATTCCCCGGTCCTGGAGCTGGCCGCACAGGCTCTGGGTGGCATACTTGGTGTTGCAGAAGATGAGCACCCGGCGATAGTCCAGCTTGGTGAGCAGGTTGCACAGGTCCCGCAGCTTTTGCCGGCCGGTGGTCTGGAGGCAGTACTGGGTAATCTTGGGCTTGCTCTCCTCCACCGGCAGGACCGTCAGCTCCACCGGGTCCATCTGGTAGAGCCAGCCGATGTCCATAACCTCCCGGGAGATGGTGGCCGAGAACATCACCATCTGCTTGTCCTTGGGCAGCCGGTCCAGAATCTTCCGCACATCTTTGAAGAACCCCATATCCAGCATCTCGTCCGCCTCGTCCAGAACGGCGATGCGGGTCTTATTCAGGTTGAGGGTTCTCCGCTGCATGTGGTCCAGCAGCCGGCCGGGGGTCGCCACCACCACCTGGGGCTTCCCCTTGAGGGCGGCAATCTGCTTGTTGATGGGATCTCCTCCATACACCGAGACAATCTTCAGCTCCGGCTTGAAATGGGCCAGATTCCGCAGGTCGTCGGTAATCTGGGTGCACAGCTCCCGGGTGGGGCAGAGGACCAGCGCCTGCAGCTCCGGCGAGGCCGGGTCCACCTTCTCCACAATGGGGATGCCAAAGGCACAGGTCTTGCCGGTACCGGTGGGGGCCTTGGCGATGATCTCCCGCCCCTCCATCATCACGGGAATGGCCTTCTCCTGAATCTCGGTGGGATGGACAAAGCCCATCCGCTCCACCGCCTGCATCACTTCCGGCGAGAGGTCCATATCTTGATATTCCATCCTTCTTATTCCTTCCTCGAATGCAATGTATCGGTCTCTTTTGACGCCCCGATCGGCATCATCCAAGTCTTATTATAGCACAGTTTTTTCATTTTGGGGAGGGGGCGGCCGCTCTTCTCCTTTCCTCTGGAAAACAGGGGGAGGATGTGGTATGATGGAAGGAAAGAAGGGCCCTCGACGGCCCCACGGGAGGAGAAGAACGATGACCTACCAAGAGGTGCGGGAGAATGCCCGCAAAAAGCTGGCCCCGGCCTGCCGGGTTTGTCGGGAATGCAACGGCGTAGCCTGCCGGGGGGAAATTCCCGGGGCAGGCGGCAAAGGCACCGGCCGGAGCTTTATCCGCAACTGCAGCTGCCTGGCCGACATTCGGATCGCCATGAACACCCTGTATGAGAACAAAGGGCAGGACCCGTCGGTGGAGCTGTTTGGCCGCACCTTCCGTTATCCCATCTTTGCCGCCCCCATCGGGGCCATCAACACCAATTACCCCGATGCCCTCAACGACGAAAGCTATTCCCGCGCCCTCATCAACGGCACCATCGCCGCTGGCTGCGCCGCCTTTACCGGTGACGGGGTGAAGGATTGCTATTTTACCGATCCCCTCATCCCCCTCAAGGAGGCGGGCGGCATCGGCGTGCCCACCATCAAGCCCTGGGAGCTGGACAACGTGCTCCAGCGGGTCCGCTGGGCCGAGGAGGCGGGGGCCATGGCCCTGGCCATGGACATCGATGCCGCCGGCCTGATTATCCTCATCAACGCGGGCAAGCCGGTGTACCCCAAGGGCCTTGCCGAGATGAAGGCCATCATCGGTTCCACCAAGCTGCCCTTTGTCATCAAGGGGGTCATGACCCTGGAGGGGGCCCGGCTGGCCCTGGACGCGGGGGCGTACGGCATTGTGGTGTCCAACCACGGCGGCCGGGTGCTGGAGGACGCTGCCGCTCCCTACGAAATCCTGCCCCAGATCCGCCAGCTGGTGGGCGACCGGATGAAGATCTTTGTGGACGGAGGCATCCGCACCGGGGCCGACGTCTTCAAGGCCATCGCCCTGGGGGCGGATGCGGTGCTGGTGGGCCGCCCGTACGTAACGGCGGCCTACGGCGGCGAGGCAGAGGGCGTTCGCCTGTACACCGAGAAGCTGGGCAGCGAGCTGCGGGACGCCATGCTCATGTCCGGCTGTGCCACTCTCCGCGACATCACCCCTGCCAAGATCTACCGCTGACCTGTCCGCTGCCGGTCCGCAGCTGCCAGCAATCTTTCCACGCAAAACAGCCCGCCGGTTTCCCGGCGGGCTGTTTTTGTATAGGATTGGAAACGATCGCCGGTCCGATCAGGCCAGGCCGGGCTGGTCCGCCGGGTCGGTGGGCAGGACCTGTTTTTCCCCATCGGGAAGGGAGGAACCTTCCTCCCCGGCCCCGCCGGCAGGAAGGTCGCCGTCGGACTGGGTAGTATCCTCTTCGGGGGTCTGCTCCGGGGCGGGGGCGGGCAGGGTACCTACCCACTTATCCCCTGTCCAGGTGTAGGTATCGGCCTGGGGCCCCGCCACTGCCGTCGTGCCGTCGCTGTAGTAGAGGGTGGTACCGGTAACCGAACCGCCCGACTGGATGACCAGCTTGGAACCGCTTCCGCCGGAAATGCTGCCGCTCACGGCGCCGGTGACGGTGAGGGTTCCGCCGGCGGGAATGGTCAGGGGAGAACTCAGGGTAATCCCGCTGGTTGTCGCTGTCCCGCCGTCAGAGAGGTCGTGTTCCAACGTCTCCTGGGCGGTTGCGGCCCGCTGCCACCGGCTGTTGGCAAGATTCCACTCGTAGGTGATATTCTTCTCAAGGGCTACCAGGCCGTACTCGTTGTACACATTGGTGTTCTTCAGCACCCCTCCCGTTTCCACAAGGAGCCGGGATCCGTTTCCACCGGTAACCAGACCATCCACTGTGGTAGAGATGGTCAGCATCTTCCCGGCAGGAACCTGGACATTGCCGGAAACCGTTTCGGTGGTTGTTATTCCCTGTTCCGAACCGTTCAGGCGGCTTTGCAGCCTCTCCAGAGAAGTGGTGGCGCGCACCCACCGGCCATCCTCCATCACATAGGTGGCTCCAGCCTGGAAGGTGCTCTCCTCCCCGATTGCCCGGGCAATGAAGGTGCCGGGAACGGCAGCGCCGCTCTGGGGAATCAACTGGGTATCCTCGGCAGCGGTAAAACTGCCGGTAAGGGCGCCGTTCACCGTCAAGGTGCCGCTGGCCAGGTGAATCGCCTTGTTGGTGGAACCCAGGGTCATCGACCCCTGGATGGTGATGGTCTGGATTGAGCCGGTCGCCAGGGCATTGTCCAGCTGATCCTGGGTGATCACCGTGGCCTCGGTGGGCTGGGGCTGAGAGGGCTCCTCTACCTTACGGTTCCACCTGCTGCCGTCCCAGGTGTAGGTCTGGCCCTGGTAGGCGGCCTCCGGCTCGCCGTTCTTGCACACGGTGGTGCCGCTCAACGAGCCGCTGCTGCCGATGGTCAGGGTGGCGGTACCGGCGCTGCGGGTCAGGGAGGCTGTAGAGCCAGCAATCGAACCCTCCACCTTGCCGTTCACCGTCAGGGTGGAACCGGCGGGGACGGTGAGGATGTGGCTACCCATATTTAGCGTCTTACCATCAGGAACTGTCAGACTGCCATCCAGCACGATGTTATTGGCTGCTGTCACAGCAGCGGACTGATCCAGGGCGGTCCTCAGCTCCTGGGCAGTGGTAACAGCGCCTGCATTCACCACGGAGGACCATTTGTCTATATTCCAGTAGTAATTGGGGCCTACGCCCTCCACGTTGGCACCAGACAAAGCACCCGTCACCATCAACTTGGAACTGCTATCGGAGCCCTTCACAGCTCCCTTGACTGTCCCGCTAATGGTCAACGTTTTATTAGAGGGAACAATAATCGTAAATCCGCCACAGTCAATGGTCTTCCCAAGAGTCAGCGTACCGTCATCCAGAGTAATATCTGCACCCAGGGTGATGGTTTGAATGGTACTGTTAGCGAGGGCGGTTTTAAACTCTTCGAGAGTCTTTGGAACCGCACTCGTCACCGGCGGCGTCACCGAATCGGTCCGGTTCCAGGCGGTGCCGTTCCAGGTGTAGGTTTTCCCTTGGCAATCGGTTTCCTGGGTGCCATTCAAATAAACGATGGTGCCGCTCAAGGTGCCGTTGCTTCCCATCGCCAGGGTGGCGCTGGTGTTCATGCCGGTCACCCCGTTGCCGGTGATCGAGCCATTGTTGGCCAGGGCGCCGCCCACCTGGAAGGTGCCGCTATTGGAGATGGTGCCGTTGTTCACCAGGGAAGCTCCGCTGCCCACAGTCAGCGTTCCGCCGCTATTGACCGTAACGGTCCCGTTGTTGGTCATCGTTCCATTGCTGACCGTCAACGTATAGTGATTGGGGATCTTGAGGGTTACGCCGCTGGGGACGGTCAGGGAGCTGACCGTATAGCTGCGGGTGAGGGTAACCGTCTTGCTGGTGGAATTTGCCGCCTGGTTCAGCAGGCTCTGGAGATCCAGCTCCCCTACCGACACGTCGATGGTCTTGTACTCGGTGGTGTAGCCGCTCTTCTTGGCCGTGATGCGGATGCGGGCATCCCCGGCGCCGTTCTCTCTGGCGCGAACCTTGATGACCGCGTAGCCGTCCTTATCGGTGGTATCCCTGCTGTCGGTCAGGCGCACATAGCTGCCGCCGCTGCGGACCGACGCGGTCACCCGGACGCCGCTCAGGTCGTCCCCGTTGGACTCCTTTTCCACATAGACGTCAATCTCGTACTCTTCCCCCTCGTCCAGGGAGATGTCGTCCACATCCAGGTTCATATACCGGCTCTTGGACGAGGAGCTGCTGCTCCCGGACGAGGAACTGCCGCTGGAATTGCTCACCAGGTTGGAAGAGAGCAGATAGGACTCCACCGTGGAGTTGTGCCGGCTGAGAGCCGTGAGCTCTCCGGCCCGGAAGCTGTCCAGATCGGTGTCGTAGAGGCCCACCTTCAACCGCGTATAGCCCCGGCCCGTCTTGGTGGAAACCTTTTGGAACCCCTCGTAGCCGCTGGACAGGTCCTCCTCCCACAGGTTGGCATGGGTGTAGATAACCACGCTGTTCACCTTGGTCTTGCCCTTGGCAATGAGGGAAACGGTTTCGTCCTCGTTGTCCACAACGATCTCCGGGATGGTGCAGTTGACCAGCTCCACCCGGTCGCTGCCGTTGATGACCAGCTGCTTGGTGAGCTTCACATTCTCCAGGCGCACATTGCCGTCCCCCACCGAGGATTTGATGGTAAGGGTGGAATAGGTCTGGTTCCGCACCGTCCCCGCCTTGGACAGCACCGCCGCCTTCACCGAGGAAGAACTGCTGGAGCTGCTGGAGCTCCCTGTACCGCTGGAGCCACTGGCAGTCCCGGTGGTTGTGGTGGGGGTCGAACTGGGATAATAGATAATGGTGGAAGAAGAGGATGCCTGGGAACTTTCTTCCGACGAATCTTCCTCGTCATCTTCCTCGTCTACAATGGCTTCCTCCGGCTCCTCTTCCGAAGAGCTGCTCTCCGACTCGGGCGACACCGAGACCGGCTCGCTGGGCTCACGGCTGCAGCTTGCCACCATCACGGTGATGATGACTACACAAACGGTAAGCACCGCCAGGATGCCCGCAATGGTGTAGATTTGAGAGTTACGACTCATGGGATCCCCTCCTGTCGACACGGTAACAAATACCGGTTTTGTCCTCTAGTTTCTATAAGAATAGTGTACTAGGTTCTTCAATTTATTGCAAGGGAAGGACGATTTTTTAACCAAATATTCAGAATGTTGGAAGGATTTCGGGAGGGAAATTTCCAGCATTGATGTTTTCCCTGGAATGGAGTACAATAACAAGAGAAAAACAGCAAACAAATGGTCGATTTTCCGGGAAAGGAGGACGACTCATGGGAGACCGCACCATTCTGCATTGTGATTTGAACGGGTTTTACGCCTCGGTGGAATGCCTTCTCAACCCGTCCCTCCGGGAGGTGCCCATGGCGGTCTGCGGGGATCCCCAGCTCCGCCACGGCATCATCCTTGCCAAAAACGAGCTGGCCAAGGCTTATGGCGTCGTCACCGCCGAAACCATCTGGCAGGCCCGGCGAAAATGTCCCCAGCTGGTGCTGGTTCCCCCCACCCGCAGCGAGTACCAAAAATATTCCCGCCTGGTCAACCAGATCTACCTCCGGTATACCGACCTGGTGGAGCCCTTCAGCATCGACGAGTCCTGGCTGGATGTGACCGGGACCCTCCACCTGTTCCACACCGACGGCAAGGGTCTGGCGGACGAGATTCGCCGGGTGGTCCGGGAGGAGCTGGGGCTTACCCTGTCCGTAGGCGTCTCCTATAACAAAGTATATGCCAAGCTGGGCAGCGACTACAAAAAGCCGGACGCCACCACCGTCATCTCCCGGGAAAACCGCCGCCAGATTCTGGACCCCCTGCCGGTGACCGACCTGCTCTTTGTGGGGGGATCCTCGGCCAAGACGCTGGCCTCCCTGGGCATCCGCACCATCGGCCAGCTGGCCGCCTTTGACCCCCGGGTCCTTGTGGCCCGGATGGGCCGGATGGGCGAGACCATCCACGACTATGCCGCCGGGCTGGACGATTCCCCCGTCCTCCCCTTCGACCACCAGCGGGAGGTCAAGTCGGTGGGCAACGGGATCACCTTCCGCCGGAACCTGACCCAGATGGGGGACGTGCGCACGGGGGTTACCGCCCTGGCCGACCAGGTGGCCCGGCGCCTTCGGCAGCGCGGGATGGATGCCCGGACCATCGCCGTCCAGATTCGGGATCCGGATTTCAAGACCATCTCCCGGCAAAAGCCCCTCCCCCGCCCCACCCACCTGGCCAGTGAGCTTGCCCAGGGCGCCCTGGAGCTGATCCAGGCCAGCTGGAACCTGCGCACCCCCATCCGGATGATTACGCTGACCGCCGCCTCCCTGGTGGAGGAGGGCAGCGGGGAGCAGCTCTCCTTCTTCCAGCCAAAGGAGGACCCGGGCCGTCAGCGCCGGGACCGCCTGGAACGGGCCCTGGACCAGGTACGGGGAAAGTATGGCCGGGACGCGGTGTCCATCGGCTCCTCCATCCACAACGACATCGGCCTGGACGACCCCTCCAGCGACTCGGAGGGTGAGGAGGAGGCCTCCGGCCCCGTCGCCTGGAAAGGACCCAAATAAAAAAGACACCCTCTCCCCCATAAACGCAGGGAGGACCGAGCCTGGGGCTCGGTCCTCCCTGTTTCTTTACCGCCGGCGGATGTCGTAGCCGGCCTGCTGAAGCCGCCCCACCAGGTGGCGGGCATGCTCGTTGTCGCGGGTTTCCACCGTGATGTCCACCAGGCAGTTCCCCACATCCAGCTGGGCGCTGTTGCGGTTGTGGTGGATGGAGATGATATTGGCGCCCTCCCCGGAGACGATGCCGATAATCTGCTGCAGCTGCCGGGGCCGGTCGTCCAGAACGGCGGACAGCTCCGTAATCCGACCGGAACTGACCAGTCCCTTGGAGATAGCCCGGGACAGAACGGTGACGTCCACATTCCCGCCGGACACGACGCACACCGCCTTCTTCCCGGCAAGCTCCACCTTGTTGTACATGGCGGCGGCCACCGGCGCCGCGCCGGCGCCCTCGGCCACGATCTTGTGGTTCTCGATCAGGGCCAGCATGGCCGAGGCAATCTCCCCCTCGGTCACGGTGACCACCCCGTCCAGGTACTGGCGGCACAGGTCGAAGGTCAGCTCGCCCGGCCGCTTGACGGCGATTCCGTCGGCAATGGTCTGGACCCGGTCCAGCTGGACAATCTCCCCCTTTTCCAGGGAGGCCGCCATGGACGGCGCCCCTGCCGCCTGGACGCCGTACACCTTCACGCCGGGGCGCAGGCTCTTGAGGGCACAGGCCAAACCGGAAGCAAGCCCGCCGCCCCCAACGGCGCAGAGGACCACCTCCACCTCCGGCAGCTGCTCCAGGATCTCCAATCCCACCGTTCCCTGGCCGGCAATCACCGCCGGATCGTTGAAGGGATGGACGAAGGTGTACCCCTCCTGCTCCTGCAGCTCCAGAGCCTTGTTGTAGGCATCGTCGTAGACGCCGGGGCAAAGGACCACCTGCGCCCCCAGGTTGCGCGTCGCCTCAATCTTGGAGAGTGGGGCTCCCTCCGGCATGCAGATGACCGCCTTGATCCCTTCCTTCCGGGCGGCCAGGGCCACCCCCTGGGCATGGTTCCCGGCGGAGCAGGCGATTACCCCCCGCTCCTTCTCCTGGGGCGACAGGGTGGCAATCTTGTAGGACGCTCCCCGGACCTTGAAGGAACCGGTGCGCTGGAGATTCTCCAGTTTCAAATACACGCTGGCCGCCGGATTGATCCGTTCGGCAGGCACCAGCAGCGTCCTTTCCGCTGTTCCCTGCAAAACTTTTGCCGCATCCCAAATGGCGTCGATGGTTACCATTGTTCCTTCCTCCTTTGTTGAGTTTCCTACCGTTAGAATACCATGAATTCCACCGCCAGTAAATAGTTTTTACTATTTTTGTTCTCTTGGGAAGGACATTTTACGTTGGATTCTTCTTTTTTTCCGAAAAAAGACGGGCCTGTTCCCCAGCCCTTGACAAACTTTCCCTCCTTCTGTATAATAGTTAGGTGCCTTGACCCATTAGCTCAGTTGGCAGAGCACTTGACTTTTAATCAAGGTGTCCGGGGTTCGAATCCCCGATGGGTCACCAAAACGCGCAGATGCGAACCCTCTTTGTGGTGAAAAATGTATTTGCGGTAAACGAAGAGATAGAGCCAAGGTCGTAAGGCCTTGGCTCTATCTCTTTAACACTACGGGGACAAATTATATCCATATGATTCCTCAAGTTTATTTAAATCAAGGTATTCAAAAGCAAAACATTCTGTGGGCATATATCGACAGTTAGAGTTTAAGTAAACAGGGCAACTTTCATAAAACAAAGATTCTTTTACATATTTTTGATTCATGTATATGTGGTGATTAGTGTCTAAAAATAAAAGATAAAGGACATTGTCGATCTTGTGGCAAACAACTCGTGCAGCATATGTATGGCCGGTTGTTGCTGAAAATTGAAATATATCGCTTCCTTCTAACATTTGATCAATACGAGGCTTTTTATATCCATACTCTGTAAGTATGTCACGAACAATTTCTTGATGAGATTCATCAACTGGGTGAAAATGAATTTCATCACTTTCTATCCCACCCTCACATACTTCAGAAAACTTGTGAGAAGTTATTTTGGGTAATATTTTTCCTAAAATGCTGGTCGCTATAGCATGAAAATGAGACTCATCTTTGAAGTGGTTATTAAATTCGCCTTTTATACATATTGGATCAAGCTTGAAAAGGGAGAAGCTAATTAATAAGTTCTCCGATGAAGTAGTAGGTGTTACTTTTGATGCAATTGTTGGCGCAGAAAAATTTTGCGGAGAGGTTATCCTTTTATCTCTAGGCACATATTTCACCTCAAGGAAGAATAATATTTTAGAATATCATAATCATTGATTTCATTGTTGCAAGATTCACTCTGAGGAATACCACGCCGAGCATTTTGCCAAGGATATTCTTGATGAGACAAAGCTTCTAATTCATCTGCAGAAAATGCACCGTAGGCATCCCACACTTGGCTTAGTAATGATTCAATTTGTTCTTCAAACTGAGGAGCCTTTTCTTCTTTAGGTATGAGATTCCAACCATATTTTTTATATTTATGATATAATTTGGGATTTACTGGTCCATGTATCCACGCTTGAAATTTCTCCGAAGATAAAACATTGATTTCTATATTATCTGACTCAACTGCTTCCAAGTCATTGAAAAATACAATAAACCAGCAATATGCATAATAGCATAACTTTTGTATTTTTTTGTTAGATAATGCAGATTTATTTAGAAACCATCTTGCAACGAGTTCAAGGGTACTTTCAGATTCAATTTGTGTGGCCACATTTTGAATATTGTGGAAAAAATTGTACCGATTAGTGCTTGCGGTACTGGGTAGCGCGGTCGCCACATCGGGATTGCGAGAATCTGAATTATTAAAGTGTCCAACAAAAGTTTTCGATTCTGAATTAAAAAAATTATTCATTTTGTTCACCTATCGCATCTTCTAATGGACATTTGGCAGACTTCCGACTTTCCAACTCACAAATCTGTCGTCCAAGCCATTCGTAAATTGACTTTGCACTTGCTTCATTTAAGATAATTCCAGAGTTCACATAACGAATAACTTTCGAACCTAAGTCACTGGGGTCTGTTTCAACAACTCCACTTAAAGATCCATCTGGGTTTATCTCGTGGGTCAATGATTTAGGAAGCGGCATTCGCTCAAGATAAAAGTTTACAATGATTTCCCCTTGTGTTGCTACACCGCCATATGCGCCATTACAATATATAGGATTATAGTCTTCAGAAAAAACATACTTAAATTCGATTTGACGATTATCTCCCATAGTAACACCTCCAGTTAATGTAAATAAACAAGGCCTTTGTTGCATTGAAATATACATCTATTTTATTATATTGTGGCTCTCTTAAAATTGCAATACAAGAACCACGAATTTAGACTTTACTATTGACTGTTTTTTGGGACTTCATTACTTGAAAGAACTTAAAAGCACACAGATAGCGTTAAATAATACACAAAAATGAATCTGCATGATAAAAGGTGGAGGCGGACGGCTCACATGAGCTGTCCGCCTTTTATTGGATAGGGAAACCACCGGCTCTGCCGGTGGAGGTGCCCGGTAAAAAGCTTTAGCTTCAAGCATCGAGCGAAGCGAGCTGCTAACAGCAAACTATCCGTGAAGAAAAACTTCCGTTAGAACAGCGGTTGCCCGTTTACGGGCTGCGGGGCAAATGATGCGAGTGAAATAAAATTCTGTGCGTCTTAAGACGCATGCCGGTAAGCCCTTATAGGGCCAACTCAAGCCACCGGCTTAGCCGGTGGTTATGACTATATGGGCAGGATTACGCTGACGCGGAGGCTTTGGGAACCCCCCTGCCGAAATCGCACCGTCCCGCCGTGAGCCCTGGCGATCTGCCGCACCAGCTTGAGGCCCGTGCCGTGGGCGGCACCGCCGTCGGCCTCCAGCTGGCGGGTGGGATCGGCTGCCGACGGAATGCCTGCCGCCGTGCCGCCCTCCACGAACAGGACAACCGATTTCCCCTCGGCCCTGGCCCCCAGGCGGATGGAACCGCCCGGTGCGTTGTGCCGCACGCAGTTGGTGAGCAGGTTGTTCACCGCCCGGCGGAGCAGGAAGGGGTCCGCCTCGATGGGGGGCAGGGGCTTCTCCGGCAGATCCATCTCGAAGTCGAAGCCCTCCCCCATGCCGCCGTTGAGGAAGTCGACGGCGGTCTGTCGGAGGAACGCCTCCACCTGGAGGGGCTCCTTCCGCAGGGCCTGCATGGCGCAGTCCAGCCGCATGGTGAGATTCAGGTCGTTCACCAGGTCCCGGATCTCCTGGCTCTGGAGGCGGATGATCCCCGCCTGCTTCCGGCGCACCGGCGGCAGATCCTCCGCCCCCTCCATCTGGGCGGCGTAGCCCATGACCATGGAGAGGGGGGTGCGGATGTCGTGGGACACGCCGTTGATCCAGTCGGACCGGGCGGCGTCCCGC
>CAJFKV010000048.1 GCA_904387055.1 Candidatus Heteroruminococcus faecigallinarum
GTAGGCGTTGTAGGTGGTGCCGTACTCCGTCTTCATCACAATGTCAAAGACGCGCAGGTTGGGGTTGACGGCGCCCACCGAATAGACGCCCTTGGTAATCTCGAACGATGGCATGGTTTTTCTTCCTTTCTGCAAGTTACCGCGCTGAAAAGGGGAGGGTCGCCCCTCCCCGCCCGGTGCTGTTTACTGCTCCTCGAACATATCCTTCCCAACACCGCAAAGGGGACAGACAAAGTCCTCGGGGAGGTCCTCCCACTTGGTGCCGGCGGCGTAGCCGTTATCCGGATCGCCCGCGGCCTCATCGTAGATATACCCACAAACCGTGCAGACATACTTTTTCATTGCAAATACCTCCTGTGTTTTGGTGTGGTTTTTCTCTCTGGATAAATATATACCACAAAAGTACAGTTTTGTAAAGGGCCTAACTAGAAAAAAGGAGATTTTTTCCCTCTTTTTTCCCTCCCCTGTTACCATTGCCAGCCAGCGGCGGATTTATACACGGCCGGCCAGGGCGCTCCCCTCCTCCAGGAGGGGCCGCAGGTACCGGCCCGTATAGGAGGCGGGGCACTGGGCCACCTCCTCCGGGGTGCCGCAGGCCACCACCTGGCCTCCCCGGTCGCCCCCCTCCGGGCCCAGGTCCACCAGATAGTCGGCCGTCTTGATGACGTCCAGGTTGTGCTCGATAACGATCACCGTGTTGCCCGTCTCCACCAGCTGCTGGAGGACGTCGATCAGCTTGTGCACGTCGGCGGCATGGAGGCCGGTGGTGGGCTCGTCCAGGATATAGACGGTGCGGCCGGTGGGCCGCTTGGACAGCTCGGTGGCCAGCTTGACCCGCTGGGCCTCGCCGCCCGACAGGGTCGTGGCAGCCTGCCCCGCCTTTACATACCCCAGCCCCACGTCGCAGAGGGTGTCAAACTTCCGCTTGATCCGCGGCACGTTCTCGAAGAAATCCCGGCACTCCTCGATGGTCATCTCCAGGATGTCGCTGATGTTTTTCCCCTTGTACCGCACCTCCAGGGTCTCCCGGTTGTACCGCTTCCCCTTGCAGACCTCACAGGGGACAAAAATATTGGGCAGGAAGTGCATCTCGATCTGGATGATGCCATCCCCCTCGCAGGCCTCGCACCGCCCCCCCTTCACGTTGAAGGAAAACCGCCCGGCCGAGAAGCCCCGCATCTTGGCGTCGTTGGTCTGGGCGAACAGCTGGCGGATGTCGGTAAAGACGCCGGTATAGGTGGCCGGGTTGGAGCGGGGGGTCCGCCCGATGGGGGACTGGTCGATGTTGATGACCTTGTCCAGGGCCTCCACCCCGTCGATCCCCTGGCACCGGCCCGGCTTGCGGCGGGAGCCGTTGAGCTGGGCGGCCAGGGTCTTGTAGAGGACCTCGTTGACCAGGGAACTCTTCCCCGAGCCGGACACCCCGGTAACCGCGGTAAAGGTGCCCAGGGGGATTGTTACATCGATCCCTTTCAGGTTGTTTTCCGCCGCTCCCCGCACGGTGAGGAAGGAGCCGTTGCCCGGCCGCCGCCGGAGCGGCACCGGCACAAATCGCTTCCGGCTCAGGTATTGGCCGGTGATGCTCTCGGGGCAGGCCATGATCTCCTCCGCCGTTCCCGCCGCCACCACCTGGCCGCCGTGGATGCCCGCCCCCGGGCCGATGTCCACAATGTAGTCGGCAGCCTTCATGGTGTCCTCGTCATGCTCCACCACAATCACCGTGTTCCCCAGATCCCGCAGCCGCTGCAGGGTGGCGATCAGCTTGTCGTTGTCCCGCTGGTGGAGGCCGATGGAGGGCTCGTCCAGGATATACAGCACCCCCATCAGCGAGGAGCCGATCTGGGTGGCCAGGCGGATCCGCTGGCTTTCCCCGCCGGAGAGGGTCCCCGCCGACCGGGCCAGGGTCAGGTATTCCAGCCCCACGCTCCGCAAGAAGCCCAGGCGGCTGCGGATCTCCTTCAAAATCGGGGCGGCAATCATCTGGTCCCGGCCCCCCAGCTCCAGCCCGTCCAGGAACTCCAGCGCCTGGACCACCGACTTCTGGCACAGCTGGGCAATGTTCAGCCCCCCTACCGTCACCGCCAGGGTTTCCTTCTTCAGCCGGGCGCCGTGGCAGTCGGGGCACTCCACCGCGCTCATCCAGGTGGTGATCTCCTCCCGCATCCACAGGCTGCTGGTCTCCCGAAACCGCCGCTCCAAATTGGCCGCTACCCCCTCAAACTCGGTGAGATAGGAGCCGTTCCAGCTGTTGGATTCCCGCTTGACCCGCAGCTTCTCCCCCTTGCTGCCGTACAGGAGGATGTCCACAATCTTCTTGGGCAGCTCCTTGATGGGGGTATCCAGGGAGAAGCCGTAGTGCTCCGCCAGGGCCTCGTAGTACATCTGGGCAATGCCCCCCTCGGCATAGTACCAGCCGCTGGCCCGGATGGCCCCCTCCCGGATGGACAGGTCCGTGTTGGGGATGACCAGGTCCGGGTCCACCTGCATAAAGGTGCCCAGACCGGTACAGGTTTCACAGGCGCCGGCCGGATTGTTGAAGGAGAACATCCGGGGGGTCAGCTCCTCGATGCTCACGTCGTGGTCGGGGCAGGCGTAGTTCTGGGAAAACAGGATGGGATCCCCGTCGATGACGTCCACCAGGGCAATCCCCCCGGCCAGCCCCAGGGCCGTCTCCAGGGAGTCGTTGAGCCGGGAGTTGATCCCCTCCTTGACCACCAGGCGGTCCACCACCACCTCGATGGTGTGCTTCTTATTCTTCTCCAGCTTGATCTGCTCGGTGAGTTCATACAGGCTGCCGTCCACCCGCACCCGCACAAAGCCAGCCCGGCGGGCCGCGTCAAATTCCTTTTGGTGCTCCCCCTTCCGCTGGCGGACCACCGGGGCCAGAATCTGGATGCGGGTGCCGGCCGGCAGGGCCATCACCCGGTCCACCATCTGGTCCACCGTCTGCTGCTGGATCTCCCGGCCGCAGATGGGGCAGTGAGGCACGCCGATCCGGGCATACAGCAGCCGCAGATAGTCGTAAATCTCGGTCACCGTCCCCACCGTGGAGCGGGGGTTGCGGGAGGTGGTCTTCTGGTCGATGGAGATGGCGGGGGACAGTCCCTCAATGGAGTCCACATCCGGTTTTTCCATCTGTCCCAGGAACTGGCGGGCATAGGAGGAGAGGCTCTCCACATACCGCCGCTGCCCGTCCGCGTAGATGGTGTCAAAGGCCAGCGAGCTCTTCCCCGAGCCGGAAAGGCCGGTGAACACCACCAGCTTGTCCCGTGGAATCTCCAGGTCAATGTTCTTCAGATTGTTTTCCCGCGCGCCTTTGATGATGATTTTATCCTTTGCCACTGGTATTGTTCCTCCTGTGTGCCAGCCCCAGCCATGGCGGGACGATTTACTGTTCTTTCAACTTCTTGATCTTATCCCGCAGATAGGCCGCGTGCTCGAATTCCAGCAGTTTGGCGGCGTTCTTCATCTCCAGGGTCAGCTTGTCGATCAGGGCCTTCTTCTCCTCCGGCTTCAGCCGCTTGCCCTTTTTGGCCTTCTCCTCCACCGAGCGGCTGGAGGAGATCTCCAGAATCTCCCGCACATCCTTCCGGATGGTCTGGGGGGTGATGCCGTGGGCCTGGTTGTAGTCCATCTGGATCTTCCGGCGGCGGAGGGTCTCGGTGATGGCCCGCTCCATCGACTCGGTCACCTGGTCGGCGTACATAATCACCTTGCCTTCCGCGTTCCGGGCCGCGCGGCCGATGGTCTGGATCAGGGAGGTCTCGGACCGGAGGAAGCCCTCCTTGTCCGCATCCAGGATGGCCACCAGGGAAACCTCCGGAATGTCCAGCCCTTCCCGCAGCAGGTTGATCCCCACCAGCACGTCAAACTCTCCCATCCGCAGGTCCCGGATGATCTCCATCCGCTCGATGGTGTCGATGTCGTGGTGCATATACCGCACCTTGACCCCCATCCCCTCCAGATAGTCGGTGAGGTCCTCGGCCATCTTCTTGGTGAGGGTGGTCACCAGGACCCGCTCCTTTTTGGCGGTGCGGGCGTTGATTTCGGAGAGCAGGTCGTCGATCTGCCCCTCCACCGGGCGCACCTCCACCTCCGGGTCCAGCAGGCCGGTGGGCCGGATCACCTGCTGGACAATCTGGGCGCTCTTCTCCCGCTCCAGCTGGCCGGGCGTGGCGCTCACAAAGACCACCTGGTTGATCTTTCCGTAAAACTCGTCGAAGTTGAGGGGCCGGTTGTCCAGGGCCGAGGGCAGCCGGAACCCGTAATCCACCAGGTTCTGCTTGCGGGAGCGGTCCCCGCCGTACATCCCCCGCACCTGGGGGAGGGTCACGTGGGACTCGTCCACAAAGAGCAGAAAATCCTCGGGGAAATAGTCCATCAAGGTACAGGGCATGCTTCCCGGTTCCCGGCCGGAAAGCACCCGGGAATAATTCTCGATGCCGCTGCAGAACCCCACCTCCGCCAGCATCTCCATGTCGTAGTTGGTCCGCTCCACAATCCGCTGGGCCTCGATCAGCTTGCCCTGCTCCCGGAACCAGGCGGCCCGCTCGTCACACTCCTTCCGCAGCTCCCCGATGGCCCGCTGGATCTTCTCCGGACCCACAATGTAGTGGGAGGCCGGGTAGATAGCCGCATGGGACAGGAGGCTCTTGACCTCCCCGGTAACCGTGTTGATCTCGGTAAGGCGGTCGATCTCGTCCCCAAAAAACTCCACCCGGATGGCGTTTTCACCGGTGTTTACCGGGAAGATTTCCACCACATCCCCCCGTACCCGGAACTTGTTGCGGACAAAGTTGATGTCGTTGCGCTCATACTGGATCTCCACCAGCTTGGCAATCAGCTCCTCCCGGCTCTTCTCCATGCCGGGGCGCAGGGAGATGACCATGCTCCGGTAATCGATGGGATCGCCCAACGAGTAGATGCAGGAAACGCTGGCCACAATGATGACGTCCCGCCGCTCCGAAAGGGCGGACGTGGCCGAGTGGCGCAGCTTCTCGATCTCGTCGTTGATGGAGCTGTCTTTCTCGATGTAGGTGTCGGTCTGGGCGATGTAGGCCTCCGGTTGGTAATAATCGTAATAGGAGACAAAGTACTCCACCGCGTTCTGGGGAAAAAACTCCTTGAACTCGGAACAGAGCTGGGCCGCCAGGGTCTTGTTGTGTGCCAGCACCAGGGTGGGCCGGTTCACCCTGGCAATCACGTTGGCCATGGTGAAGGTCTTGCCGGAACCGGTGACCCCCAGCAGTGTTTGTTCCTTGTCCCCCGCTTCCAATCCCCGGACCAGCTGGTCGATGGCCTCCGGCTGGTCGCCGGTAGGCTGGTAGGGTGCTTCCAGAATAAAATGATCGGGCATAATGGGTCCCCCTTTGCAGCGCAGGAATCTCCGGGCTGGACAAATCCATCCGGTTGCAGCCCTATCCAATATAGTTTACCACTCCCGGCGGGAATAGTAAAGCAGAAAATGAACAAATGTTTTTGGTCTGGGAAAAAAACCATTTCTTCCTCCCCACGGCCTTGCAAAGCTGTGCAGCTTGGACTATAATGGAGGGGCAACATGGACAAACCTTAGAACACCAGGAGGTATACTATGGAAGACATCATCTATCTGGGCTGTGACGATTCCGGCTATGAGTTGAAGATGAAGGTGATCGACCTTCTCAAGGAAATGGGCTACCAATACAAGGACTGCGGCTCGGGAGAAGAAGCTTCCCGTTATCCCTACTACGCTGCCAAGGTGGCCTCCGCCGTCTCCAAGGGGGAGATCAAGAGAGGGATTCTCATCTGCGGTTCCGGCATCGGCATCAGCATCGCGGCCAATAAATTCAAGGGGGTGCGGGCCTCGGTCTGCACCGACTCGTATTCTGCCCGCCTGACCCGCCGCCACAACGATTCCAACATCCTCTGCATGGGCGGCCGGATGATCGGCACCTGGCAGGCGCTGGAGATCGTCCGTACCTGGCTGACCACCGACTATGACGGCGGCCATCACCAGGGCTCGCTGGACCTGCTGGCCGAGATGGAGGACGCCATGTTTAACGGCGAAACCTGGTGCCCCGACGAGATTCCTTACCCCAAGTTTGACTGGAACCCCAACCAGGGCCTGTAAGGCCCTTTGGCAGGAAGGCCGCCCCCGCGGGTTTCCCCGCCGATACAACCGCGAACCATAGGCAGATGCCATCGAGGCCCGGAGATCTACTCCGGGTCTCTGTTTTTTGGGAGGAGGGCGCGCCGGAAGACCCCCTCTCCCCTTTACAACCAGGCCGGAAACCAGTAAAAGAAAGGTATCCTTCGCCGCCGTCCAGGTGACGAAAAGACGGCAAAACGTTTGGCGCACGTTTGGACGGCAGAGGCCCAGGGCAGATGCCCCGGGCCTTTTGTTTTTGTTCCGATGGGGGTAGCCGCGGTCATAGAAGCAGGTTGGGCTGGCAGGAAAGAAGCCGGTCCTTGGCGGCGGCCACCACCCCTTCCACCAGGGCCGGCAGCTGCAACCGCTCCCGGTCCCCGGGGCGGTGTTCCTCCGGCATCCGGAAATAGTTGAGCCGCCAGCAGGGCTGCTCCGGCAGGGACCCCAGCAGCCGTTCCAGCTGCTCCAGGGAAAACCCGGGATAGAGGGTCGTCCTGGCCTCCCGGGCCGCCCCCAAAGCAGCCAGCCGGACCAGGGTATCCCTGGCGGCGGCAAAGCCCTCCCGGCCGCAGACAGCGGGATAGTCCTCCGGCAGGGCCTTCACATCCACCGCTACATAATCCAGCAGCCCCTCCCGCCACAGGTCCTCCACCAGCCGGGGGGCCCGGCCGTTGGTGTCCAGCTTCACCTGGTAATCCATGGCCTTCACCTGGCGGAGAAAGCCCGGCAGGTCCGGCTGGAGGGTGGGTTCCCCGCCGCTGACCACCACCCCGTCCAGCAGACCCCGGCGCTTTTCCAGAAAGGCCAGCACCTCCTCCTGGGAAATGGCTCCGCCGCCGGGAGCGAGCAGCTCCCGGTTGTGGCAGTAGAAGCAGTCCAGGTCGCAGCCGCGGGCGAAGACCACGCAGCTCAGCCGGCCGGGAAAATCGATGGTGCTCGTTCGCTGCAATCCGCCGATGATCACGCTCCCAGCTCCTCCATCTTGATGACGTACTTCTTCCGTTCCTTGTACTCCTCCTGCTTGCCCCTGTGGTAGTTCTGCACCGGCCGCAGATACCCCACCACCCGGCTCCATACCTCGGTGTCGTGACCGCAGTGGGGACAGGTGAACACCTCGCCCCCCAGATACCCATGCTCGGGGCAGACCGAGAAGGTGGGGGTCAGGGAGAGGTAGGGAAGCTTGTAGTTGGTAAAGGCCTTGCGGATGAGGGATTTGGCCACCTCCACATCCCGGATCTGCTCCCCCAGATACAGGTGGAGGACGGTGCCGCCGGTATACTTGCACTGGAGCTCGTCCTGGAGGTCCAGCGTCTCAAAGATATCGTCGGTAAAGCCCACCGGAAGCTGGGAGGAATTTGTGTAGTAGGGGGTATCCCGCCCGGCGGTGATGATGTCCGGATATTTGGCCCTGTCCAGACGGGCCAGGCTGTAGCTGGTCCCCTCGGCGGGGGTGGCCTCCAGGTTGTACACATGGCCGGTTTCCTCCTGGAACCGGGTGATGGTATCCCGCATGAAGTCCAGGGTATCCAGGGCAAACCGCTGCCCCTCCGGGGTGGTGAGGTCCTTCCCCATAAAGTTGAGGCAGGCCTCGTTCATCCCGATCAGGCCGATGGTGTTGAAGTGGTTGTACCAGTAGCTGCCGGTGCGCTCCTTCACATTGGCCAGGTAGTGGGCAGAGTAAGGGTACATACCCCGGGCGGTCTGTTCCTCAATGGTCTTCCGCTTGATCTCCAGGCTCTCCTTGGCGGTTTCCATCAGCGCCAGCAGCCGGGCGCGGAATTCCTTCTCGTCCCGGGCCAGGTAGCCCAGCCGGGGCAGGTTGATGGTCACCACCCCGATGGAGCCGGTGAGGGGATTGGAGCCGAACAGGCCGCCGCCCCGCTTGCGCAGCTCGCCGGTGTTCAGGCGCAGGCGGCAGCACATGGAGAGGGCATCCTCCGGGGACAGGTCGGAATTGATGTAGTTGGAAAAATAGGGGATCCCGTATTTGCAGGTGATCTCCATAAATTTGTTCACCACCGGGCTGTCCCAGTCAAAGTCGCTGGTAACGTTGATGGTGGGGATGGGGAAGGTGAAAACCCGACCCTTCCGGTCCCCTTCCATCATCACCTCGCAGAAGGCCCGGTTGATCATGTCCATCTCTTCCTGGAACTCCCCGTAGGTCTCCTTTTGGGGGACGCCGCCGATGATGACCGCCTGGTCCCGGAGGGTGCGGGGCGGCTTGATGTCAAAGGTAAGGTTGGAGAAGGGGCACTGGAATCCCACCCGGGTGGGCACGTTCAGATTGAAGATGAACTCCTGCATGGCCTGCTTCACCGTCTTGTAGTCCAGGTGATCGTACCGGACAAAAGGGGCGCAGTAGGTATCAAAGGAAGACCAGGCCTGGGCGCCCGCCGTCTCTCCCTGGGTGGTGAAGGTGGAGTTGACCACCTGGCCCAAAAAGCTGCGCAGATGCTTGGCCGGGCTGGATTCCACCTTCCCCGGCACCCCGCCGAAGCCTTCCATCAGCAGCTGCCGCAGGTCCCACCCGGCGCAGTAGGGTCCGAAAAAGCCCAGGTCGTGCAGGTGCAGGTCCCCCGACTGGTGGGCCTTGCGGATCGCTTCCGGGTAGATTTCATGAAGCCAGTACTGCTTGGTAAAGGCTTCCCGGATGTAGTTGTTCATCCCGTTGATGGATTTTTGGGCGTTGGCATTCTCTTTGATCCGCCAGTCGGCATCGGCCAGATAGTTGGAGAACATCTCGATGGTGGCACCAATCAGCGCGTTGGACTCCCGGGCGCTCCGCCGCTTTTCCCGGTAGAGGATGTAGGCCTTGGCGGTTTTGGCATGGCCGTTCTTGATGAGGACCCTCTCCACAATATCTTGTATGGTCTCCACATCCGCCTCCCGGCCGTCCAGCTCTTGTTCCGCCAGGGCTACCACCTGATCGGTCAGCCGCTTGGCCAGCTCCCAGTCCTTTCCGCCCACCGCTGTCGCCGCCTTAAAAATAGCACAGGTGATCTTTTCCGACTGGAAAGGAACCAGTTCCCCGCTGCGTTTCCGAATCTCCGTCATCCTGCAAGCCCCTCTTTCAATCAATATATTGTGTATCATAAGGGAAATTATACTCTATATATTGATTTTCCGCAAGGGGTTTCTTGTTGCTTTCTGCAAACCGTCGGAATAGACAAAAAACGGCCTTCCCTTTTGCCGGCCGGCGCCCGCCCGCTTCACAGGCCATTTTTCCGGATCCTTTTGCCCGCCGAAACGAGGATCGGCCCCGATGATCCCCCCTCTTCCGCCCTGGTTCTCGTTTTCCGGCAACCACAAGATCTTGTGGTCATAAAAACAGCCCCGCTTCCCGGGCAAGGGGAAACAGGGCCCAACGGAATGGGGAAAACGCTCCATCAGCTGAGGATCGACAGCTGCCGGGGCGGCTCCTCCTCCCGGTCAAGGGAGAATACCAGGTTGACCGACCGGTTCCGGCTGAAGACCAGCTGGGAGAGGGAGAGGCGGTCCGCCGGGATTCCCTGCTCCCGCTCAATCTGGTCCCGCTCTTCCGCCTCCCGGCCGGGCAGCTCCCGCAGCAGCTGCCGCAGGGACTCCAGGCTCATCTTGGAGACGGCCGCCTCGTTCATCCGGAAAACCGCCTCCACCCACCGCCCCAGGCAGGGGATCAGCCCGGTGCAATAGGGGCTGTCCGGCTTCCAGTCCCGGATGCCCAGCAGCAGCTTTACCTGCTCCAAGCGGTCCCGGCGGCAGAGGATGCCGGCGACGGCCTCCCTCCTGTCGCCGCCATACCGTTTTCCCTCCCCCAGGGGCCGGTCCGCCTCTTCGTCCACATAGTGGTTTTCCAGCTCCTCCAGGGTGCAGCCCCGGCGCAGGTCCCGCTCCTGGCGCAGGAATTCATAGTCCCCCGGCTTCAGCAGCAGGCCCTGGGCGTTGGCCTGGAGTGCTCCCTTCCGGTCGCCGAAGTGGCTCCGCAGCCTGGCCAGCAGCAGCCAGCACCAGGGATACGCCGGCTGGGCGCGGACTCCCTTCTCGGCATACTCCAGCGCCTTTTCCGGCCGGCCGCAGTACAGAAGGGCGCAGGCGTACCGGTAATGCCACACCCCGCTGCCCGCCTGCCGGGCCTGCTCTTCCACACGGGCCAGCCACTGGACCGACAGGTAATAGTGCTCGTAGGTGTCAATGTTGTTGCAGGCATAAGCTACCCACAGCGCCATTTCCAGATCCTGCTCCACCTCTTCCCGGGTAAAACGGCCGTTTTTCAGCCCCTCGTCCAGCAGAGTATCCAGGTAGTGGAGCATCTCGTGGTAGTCCCCTCGATTCCCCTCTTCAAAGGTTCCCAGCTTCTCCCGCTCCTCCTGGGTCAACAGGCCTTCCATCATGGCTCCAACCTCCCCGCTTCGGTCTTCTGATACCAAGCATACCATACCTGGGCGGAAAAGAAAAGACACGGCGGAGAGCCGTGTCTTCTCGGTCGATTGTCTTGAGGGTTACGCCTGGTCGTGGGCCCACTGGTACAGGCCGTGCTTGGGATCGAAGCGATAGAAGTCCGCATAGCTCAGGTCGAACACCGACTTGCGGATGCCGGTCAGCGGCACCTGGTGCTTGACCAGCTCCTGCCAGAAGCCGGTGTTCCCAATCTCCCCCTGGAAGAGGACATGGGTCACCACGTCGTCCCGCAGCACCACCCGCCGGTAACTGTCCTTGCTCTCCTGGGTAAAGACCTGGTCCCCCTCCTGGGGAGTATTGACCCCAAGGGAAAGGGTGGTCAAACCGTAAAAGTTCATGGTGTTCTTGATGCCGTACCGGTTGTCGTAGGGAACCTCCACCCCGCACATATTCTTGGCGGCAACCTCCCCCTGCTCCATGGCGTTGGGCCAGATGCCGCTGATGCCGGCCACGTCGCCGGCCGCCCATACGTTGGGAACACTGGTGCGCAGGCAGTCGTCCACCTGGACGGCCCGGTCGGTGGCGATGCCGCTCCCCTCCAGGAAGCCGATCCGGGGACGGACGCCCGCCGCCACCACCAGGAAATCGCAGGGCAGCTCCTTGCCGCTGGCCAGGGAGACCGAGGTGACCTCCCCCGCCTCGTTCCGATTGGCGGCGGCCGCCTTTTCGGAGAGGTAGAAGGTGCATCCCGCCTTTTCAAAAAGGGCTTGATAGGGCTTGGCCGCCTTGTCATCCAGCTGAAGAGGAGAGAGCCGGTCGGCCATCTCCACGATGGAGCAGGTCATTCCCCGGGCACAGAGGGCGTTGGCCGCATCCAGGCCCACCAGGCCGGACCCCACGATAACGCAGGTCTTGCCGGGGGCCGCCTGGGCGGAGATCTTCTCCGCATCGGACAGATCCCGCAGGCCGAAGACGTTCTTCCCCTCCCGGAAGCCGGGGATGGGGGGGATGACATACTGGGCGCCGGTGGCGATGAGCAGCCGGTCGTAGGGAACAAAGGCGCCGCACGCCAGCCACACCTGGTTCTCCTGCGTATCCACCTTGACGACCTCTTCCCCCGCCAGCCACTTGATCCGGTTGGCAGTGAAGAAGCTCTCCGGCACAAAGTTGATCTCCTCCGCCGTCCGCTCCCCGCTGAGATAGAGATGAAGCATGCAGCGGGAGTGGACCTTGGTGTCGATGGAAATGACGGTGATCTCCCCGTCCGGCTCCCATTGACGGAGGGTCTTGGCGGCGGTCAGCCCCGCCGCCGAAGCGCCGATGATTACATATCGCATCTCCCTATACCTCCTCGACCCAGATGGCCTGTTTGGGGCAAGCCTTCACACAGCTGGGCTCGCCGCCTTTTTCCGCGCAAAAATCGCACTTGATCACCCTGGTGCGGGTCAGCCGGTCCGGCTTGGGGACGCCGTAGGGACAGTTCATCACACACATGTAGCAGGCGCCGCACCGCTTGGCGTCGTAGGTCACCAGGCCGGTTGCCCGGTCCTTCTGGAGGGCGCCGCTCATGCAGCTGCCGGCACACATGGGCACGTCGCAGTGGCGGCAGAAGATGGGCTTGTAGCGGCCCTCCCCGTCCATGAGGATAAAGTTGCGGCTCTCGTTGGCAGGATCGGTCAGATCCAGGGTATAGATGTTATCTTCCCCATCGGCCCGATGGGCATTCATACAGGCGAGGGAGCAATTTTTGCATCCGTCGCATTTGTCCGCATCGATCATGATTCGTTTCATTGCCGCGCCACCCCTCTCTTTAGATCTTCAAGCCGGCTCTCTTCTCCAGGATGATGGCCTCCAGCTTTTCGGCAGCGGACTTGGCGTCGGGATCGACCACCAGGCAGCCGCCGGTGAGGGATTTCATATCCTCGGTGAGGACCTTGGTCACCAGCTTGCTGCCGCTGGTGAAGGGAGCCTGTCCCAGATGGAGCGGCAGCCCCAGGGCCAGCCCGAAGGCACCGTCGGCCAAAGCCTGTTCCTCCAGCCACTGGGGCGCCGAGAGGACCAGGGGCAGCTGGGGCAGATCCACCCCGATGGCCTCGGCCAGCTGGGTGGCCACGATCTCCAGACGGCCGATGGCCAGGCAGGGACCGAAGTTCAGGACAGGGGGAATGCCCAGCTTCTCGCAGACCGCCCGCAGCTTGGGGCCGGCCAGCTTGGCGGCCTCGGGGGTCATCAGGCCGCAGTTTTCCAGGCCGCCGGAGGAGCAGCCGGCGGAAAGGACCAGGATGTCCCGGGCAATCAGCTCCTTGGTCAGCTCCACGGTGAGCACATCGTGGCCGCCGAAGGTCAGGTTGGAGCAGCCCACCACGCCGGCCACGCCCTTGATCTGGCCGGAGACGATCAGGTCGATGAGGGGCTTCCAGTCGCCGCCCAGGAACTCCTTGAGGGAGCCCTCGGAGACGCCGGTGATGGTAGTCTTGTTGCCATGGTCCGGCAGCAGGTTCAGGGGAACCTGGCCGCGGCGCTCCTTGTAGGCGCCGATGATCTCGTCGATGATGGCGTCGCTGTCCGCCTCCCGGTTGGCAAAGACGAAGGGACGCAGCTCGGCGTTGGCCTTCTTGGCCACGTCGTCCAGGCAGATCTGCTTGATCTTCAGCTCGTCGCAGATGGGCTCGATGCCGGGGAGGGTGCAGTTGAACTCGGAGAGGACCGCGTCGATGGCGCCGGTGGCCAGCACCGCCTCGGAGGTGTAGTTGTTGCCGGCGTGGCCCACAAACACCTCCTGGTAATGGCAGCCCCGCAGCTGGAGATCCTGCCCCACACAGGTGCAGCCCACCAGCCGGATGCCCTTGGCGCCGGCGGCCTGGGCCTTGGCGGTGACATCCTCCTGGACCAGCCGCTCCTGGAGGTAGGCAAAGGTGGAGTGCTGGTGACCGGTAATCATCACATTGATGTACGCGGGATCGATCACGTTCAGGCCCACAGGGGCGGGACGGATCTCCGGCTCGCCCAGCATCACGTCGTTGAGCAGATTGGTAAGGGTCAGGCCGTAGATCCCGGTGGAGATGCCCAGCTTCAGGCAGTTGAGGAGCATGTCCACCGGATCGGAGTTCAGGTTGGTGGAGCACTTCACCACGCCCTTGACAATCTCCGAGTTGGCGCCGCCGGGCAGGATGCCCAGCTCCTTCCACTTGGCATACCGGGGGGCATAGGCCATCTTCTCCAGCAGGTGCATCTCCTCGTGGGCAGGCAGGTACAGATCATCCAGCACCGCCTGGGCAACCGCCAGCGCGTTGTCGTACTTGTCCCCCTTCTCGATGCCAAACAGGTCGCACAGGTGGGCAAGGGCCTTCTCCCCCTTGATCTCCCCCTTGGCCAGGGCGGTGTTCTTCAGGTTCCAGGCGGTGTTCTCCACAATGTGGATGTAGCAGCCGGAGCCGCTGGCCACCGCCCGCAGGAAGTTGCGGGTCACGATGACATCGGCGGTGGCGCCGCAGATCCCCCGGGGGGCAGTGGGGGTAATCCGGCAGGGTCCGTTGGAACACAGCCGGCAGCAGACACCCTGCAGGCCGAAGCCGCACTTGACCGACTGGCCCTTTACCCGATGGTGGGACGTCTCCATCGGCAGCGAGCGGATAAAGCTCTCCAGGGGCTGGTCGGCGCTCTTACAGGTTTCACATCCAAAGCACTGATTCATTTGTCATTCCTCCATCTAGCCGGGCACCCGGCGTTTCTTCACCACTTCTCCCAAGGCTCCCCTTGGGCTCTATCCTCAGTATAGCAAAGTCGACATATCTCGTCAAGTTTTTAACAGCAGATTTTTTCCCCAGGCCGTCCTTTTTCCCCCAAAGAATAAAAATCCCCCCGCAAAGCGGGGGGTATTTCAGTTTCGGGCAAAGCCCTAATACTACAGGCTACGCACAAGTGCGTCGTCTATTGGCCTGCCAGC
>CAJFKV010000049.1 GCA_904387055.1 Candidatus Heteroruminococcus faecigallinarum
CCCCTTGGCTGGCTTTCTGGTGACTCTTTCTCCATAGAAAGAGTCACCCTGGGGGCGCGGGGCGCGGAGCGGCCCCGCATACGGCAGGCGGGCCGCAGGTCCGCACGGGAGAGGGCGGCGCAGCCGCCTACCCTTGCCCTTGGCAGAGGACTGCCGATCCCCACTCGCCCGCGTGAGCCTCTGCAAAGAGGTTAGAAGGGGCGAAGCGCCCCCGTCGGAAGGGCCGGGCGCAGCCCGGCCACGGTAGAAGGGCGGCGAAGCCGCCCATAGGTTTGTCTCGCAGAGACTACCGATCCCCACCCGCCCGCGGTAGCCTCGGGGGAAACTGGGGGCAGCCGCCCACAAGCCCGCCTCGCAGAGGCTACCGATTCCCACCCGCCCGCGGCAGCGTTGGGGAAAAAGGAAAGGCCGGGCAGTGCCCGGCCTGTGAAACGATCTGGAAAAAGCAGTTAGAAGGTTACCTGGTTCAGGCGGGCGAGGGCATCGTCCGCTTGGGCCAGAACGCTGGAAGGGGCAGGGCCGCCGTAGGAGGTGCGGCCCTCCACGCAGGTTTCCAGGGAGATGGCCTGGTAAACGTCCTGGTCAAAGAGGGGGCTGGCCTTCTGGTAATCCTCCAGGGGAAGGGTCTCCAGGGTCTGGCGGCCGGCGATGCACTGGGCCACCAACCCGCCTACGATCCGGTAGGCGTCCCGGAAGGGCATCCCCTTCTTCACCAGATAATCGGCACAGTCGGTGGCGTTGATAAAGCCGCCGGCGGCCGCAGCCCGCATCTTGTCCGGGCGGGTTTTCATGGTGGCAATCATGGGGGTAAAGGCGTCCAGGCAGAGCTTGACCGTGTCCACCCCGTCAAAGATGGCCTGCTTATCCTCCTGCATATCCTTGTTGTAGGCCAGGGGAAGGCCCTTCATCATGGTGAGGAGGGTCATCAGATCCCCGAAGACCCGGCCGCTCTTCCCCCGGACCAGCTCGGCGATGTCCGGGTTTTTCTTCTGGGGCATGATGGAGGAGCCGGTGGAGAAGGCGTCGTCCAGCTCCACAAACTGGAACTCCCAGGAGCACCACAGGATGATCTCCTCGGCAAAGCGGGAGAGATGGACCATGATGATGGACAGAGCGGCGGCCAGCTCGATGCAGTAGTCCCGGTCCGAGACGCCGTCCATACTGTTGGCACAGGGGGCAGCAAAGCCCAGGAGGCGGGCGGTCATCTGCCGGTCGATGGGATAGGTGGTACCGGCCAGGGCGCCGCTGCCCAGGGGCATGGCCTCCATCATCCCGTCCAGGACGTTGTGCAGGCGGCGGCGGTCCCGCAGGAACATGTTGGCGTAGGCCATCAGATGGTGGCCGAAGGTGATGGGCTGGGCCCGCTGGAGATGGGTGTAGCCGGGCATCACGTCCTGGGCGTGGTCCTTGGCCTGCTGGCAGAGGGTTTCCACCAGCTGGCCCAGCTGGTCGCCCAGGGCCTTGATCTCCTCCCGCAGGTAGAGGCGCAGGTCCAGGGCCACCTGGTCGTTGCGGGAACGGGCGGTGTGGAGCCGCTTGCCGGCGTCCCCCAGGCGGGCGGTCAGTTCCCCTTCCACAAAGGTATGGATGTCTTCGGCGGTGGAATCGATGGAAAGAGACCCCTCCTCCAGATCCCGGAGGATTCCCTCCAGCCCCTCCACAATCCGGCCGGATTCCTCCTCGGGGATGATCCCCGCTGCCCCCAGCATGGTGGCGTGGGCAATGGAACCCTGGATGTCCTGGCGGACCATCCGGCTGTCAAAGGAGATGGAGGCGTTGAAATCGTTGAGGCGGCTGTCCGCTTCCTTGGAGAACCGCCCTGCCCAAAGCTTCATAACGAGTGGACCATCCTTTCTGCCTAACGGCGGTTGACTACCGGGCCGCAAAAAGCCAAGGAACAACGGGTCCCTTGGCTTGTGCGGCGGTGTGGATTCGGTCCGGCCGGGAGGGGCGTCCGGTGCTGTTCCCCCGGCCGGATGGATGCAGGGAAGATTAGAGATCCCACTTCTGAGAGAGGCGTGCCCGCACCTGGATGGGCAGGCCGAACAGATTGATGAACCCGGCGGAATCCGCCTGGTTGTAGACGTGGTCCTCCCCAAAGGTGGCCACCTCTTCGCTGTAGAGGCTGTAGGGGGAGGTGGTGCCGGCGTTGATGATGTTGCCCTTGTAGAGCTTCAGCTTCACGTCGCCGGTAACCGTCTGCTGGGTGGAGTCCACAAAGGCGGTGAGGGCCTCCCGCAGGGGGGTGTACCACTGGCCGTTGTACACCAGGTCGGCAAACTTCAGGGCAACCTGTGCCTTGTAGTGCTGGGTGTCCTTGTCCAGGCAGAGGGTCTCCAGGGCGGCGTGGGCGTGGTACAGGATGGTGCCGCCGGGCGTCTCATAAACGCCCCGGCTCTTCATCCCCACCAGCCGATTCTCCACAATATCCGCCAGGCCGATGCCGTTCTGGCCGCCGATCTTGTTCAGCTCCTCGATGATGGCCCGGGAGGTCATCTCCTTGCCGTCCAGCTGGGTGGGAACCCCCTTCTCAAAGTGGAGGGTGACATAGGTGGGGGTGTCGGGAGCCAGCTCCGGCGCCACCGACATCTCCAGGAAGCCGGGCTTGGTGTACTGGGGCTCGTTGGCGGGGTCCTCCAGGTCCAGGCCCTCGTGGGACAGGTGCCACAGGTTCTTGTCCTTGGAGTAGTTGGTCTCCCGGTTGATCTTCAGGGGGATGTGGTGGGCCTCGGCGTAGTCGATCTCCTCGTCCCGGCTCTTGATGTCCCAGATCCGCCAGGGGGCGATGATGGGCATATCGGGGGCGAAGGCCTTGATGGCCAGCTCAAACCGCACCTGGTCGTTCCCCTTGCCGGTGCAGCCGTGGCAGATGGCGTCGGCCCCTTCCTGCTTGGCGATCTCCACCAGCCGCTTGGCGATGACCGGCCGGGCAAAGGAGGTGCCCAGCAGGTACAGCCCCTCGTACACGGCCCCCGCCTGCATGGTGGGGATGACATATTCGTCCACGAACTCATCCTTCAAATCCAGGATGTACAGCTTGGAGGCGCCGGTCTTGATGGCCTTTTCCTCCAGGCCGTCCAGCTCGGTCCCCTGGCCCACGTCTGCCGAGACGGCGACGACTTCACAGCCATAGTTCTCCTTGAGCCACGGAATGATGATCGATGTATCCAGCCCGCCGGAATAGGCCAGCACTACCTTTTGAAACGTTTGTCCCATTGTTGTTTCCTCCTCCGTTGATTCCCGCCTGGGGCGGGTGTGACGCTGGTTATAATTATACGCGCATTACCGGGAAAATCAAGATATAAATTTATATTTATTCAAATTATTTGTATTTTGTTTCTTTACACAAGGACAGCCGGCAAAAGAGGGGAGTGGCTGGGCAGATTGCTGTCGGTGGAAAAAAGGAAGAGAATGGGAAATTTCGCTTCCGGTAGAAATCCCCCTTTCTTCGACGGGGAAAAGGGATATAATGGGCCGGGATATGGGCAAGGGGGCATTTTTGCCGGGATTTCCCATAGTGGAATGGGGGAAATGCACAAATATTTCTTCTTGACTCTAGGGAAGTACCGCATATTTACACAATTTTTACCTTGAAATTGACGGCAAAGGATGGTAAAATGTTGACAGACAGGAGGAATGCACATGGCTGTTCAAAATAGAAACGAGGAATTCCCGGTGTTCTTGTTCCACCAAGGGACCAACTATCATGCATACCAGCTGATGGGGGCGCACCCCGCCAGCCAGGACGGACAGGACGGATACATCTTCCGCACATGGGCGCCCCGGGCGGCCAATGTGTGGGTGGTTGGTGATTTTAACGGCTGGACGCCGGGCATTACCCCCATGGAGCGCCTCAACGAGGAGGGGCTGTGGGAGGCTTTTGTCCCGGGGATGCACCAGTACGACTGCTATAAGTTCGCGGTGGAAAGCAAGGACGGCCGGACCATCTTCAAGGCCGACCCCTACGCCTTCCACGCCCAGACCCGCCCCGAAACCGCCTCCAAGCTGTACGATCTGTCCGGCTACCAGTGGCACGACCAGGTGTGGATGGACGAGCGGAAAAAAGTGGACATTCATCACCGCCCGGTGAATATCTATGAAGTACACCTGGGTTCCTGGAAGACCTATGAGGACGGTAATTTCTTCGACTACCGGAAGCTGGCCGACGAGCTGATCCCTTATATGAAGGAGATGGGGTACACCCATGTGGAGCTTCTTCCCATCGCCGAGCATCCTTATGACGGGTCCTGGGGCTACCAGGTGACCGGGTACTTTGCCCCCACCTCCCGGTACGGCACACCCCACGACTTTATGTATTTTGTGGATGCCATGCACCAGGCGGGGCTGGGGGTCATCTGCGACTGGGTGCCCGCCCATTTCCCCAAGGACGAGCACGGCCTCTACGAGTTTGACGGCACGCCCTGCTACGAATACCAGGATGTGCAGAAGCGGGAGCACGCCCATTGGGGGACCCGGGTCTTTGACTACGGCCGGTGCGAGGTGCAGAGCTTCCTCATCTCCAGCGCCCTGTACTGGGTGGAGGAGTACCACGTGGACGGCATCCGGGCCGACGCCGTGGCCTCCATGCTGTATCTGGACTACGGCCGGGAACCCTGGGAGTGGACCCCCAACAGCGAGGGCGGCAAGGAAAACCTGGAGGCGGTGGCCTTCCTGCGGAAGCTGAACTCCGCGGTCCTCACCGACCATCCCGACGTGCTGATGATCGCCGAGGAATCCACCGCCTGGCCCATGGTGACCAAGCCCCCCTATGTGGGCGGGCTGGGGTTTAACTTCAAATGGAACATGGGCTGGATGAACGATATGCTGGCCTATACCTCCATGGACCCCATCTACCGCAGCTATAACCACGACAAGCTCACCTTCAGTATGTTTTACGCCTTCAGCGAGCACTACATCCTTCCCATCTCTCACGACGAGGTGGTTCACGGCAAGTGCTCCCTCATCAACAAGATGCCGGGCGACTACCGGCAGAAGTTTGCCGGGGTGCGGGTGTTCCTGGGGTACATGATGGCCCATCCCGGCAAGAAGCTCCTGTTCATGGGGCAGGAGTTCGGCCAGTTTATCGAGTGGAACTTTACCCAGCAGCTGGATTGGATGCTGCTGGAGTACGAGAGCCATCGGCAGCTGCTCACCTTTGTGCGGGATCTCAACCATTTTTATCAGGACAACAGCCCCCTGTGGCAGGTGGACGATTCCTGGGACGGCTTCCACTGGCTGGTCCACGACGACTATCAGCAGAATGTAATCTGCTTCAGCCGCACCGATGAAAAGGGCAGGCAGATTCTGGCCCTGTGCAACTTCTCCGGCGTGGCCCAGCCCTCCTACCGGCTGGGAGTGGAGGACGCCTCCTACTACAAGGAGGTCTTCAATTCGGACAATCCCATCTACGGGGGCGACGGCATGATGAACCCGGGCAAGATCACCGTCCGCCGGAAGGAGCCCTCCCACGAATATGCCCAGTCGATCCTGGTGGCCCTGCCGGCCCTCTCGGTGGTGTACCTGGAGATGGTGCCCAAGCGGAAGCGGGCCCCCAAGGCGGCGGGAGAGAGCGCAGCCTCCAAAACCTCCGCCAAGACAGGGACCAAAGCTGCCTCCAAAACGGCCAAAGCCGTCGGCAAGGCTTCATCCAAGGCCGCGCCCAAAACAGCCTCCAAAACCGGGGCCAAAAAGACGGCCGCCAAGGGGGAAACGCCTTCCACCCGGGGAAGAAGAAAAACCCCCGCCAAGGCAAAGGAAGAAGATTCGGCCAAGTAGACGACAGACCGGGGGGAATCCCGGCCCTCCGGGGCCGGCTGTGACGTAAAAACGCGCGCCTGTTCAAAGGGGCGCGCTTGAAGGGGTGGTATTCCAACATGAGTGTTAAGAAAGAATGGATCGCCATGCTGCTGGCTGGCGGCCAGGGGAGCCGGCTTTATACCCTCACCCGCAGGGTGGCCAAGCCAGCGGTTCCCTTTGGCGGGAAGTACCGGATCATCGATTTCCCGCTGTCCAACTGCGTCAATTCCGGCATCGATACGGTGGGCGTCCTCACCCAGTATCAGCCGCTGGTCCTCAACGAGTACATCGGCAACGGGCAGCCATGGGACCTGGACCGGCTCAACGGCGGGGTTTTTGTCCTGCCGCCCTATCAGAAGAGCTCCGGGTCCGACTGGTACACCGGAACCGCCAACGCCATCTACCAGAATATCCCCTTTATTGAGCGGTACAACCCGGAGTATGTGGTCATCCTTTCCGGCGACCACATCTACAAGATGGACTATGCCGAGATGCTGGCCTTCCACAAGAAGAACCAGGCCGACTGCACCATCGCTGTGCTGGAGGTTCCCATGGAGGAGGCCTCCCGGTTCGGCATTATGAACACCAACGAGGACTACAGCATCTACGAGTTTGAGGAGAAGCCCAAGGAACCCAAGAGCAACCTGGCCTCCATGGGCATCTACATCTTCACCTGGGAAAAGCTGCGCCGCTACCTGATCGACGACGAGAACGACCCCTCCTCCGCCAAGGATTTCGGCAAGAACATCATCCCCAATATGCTGGCGGCAGGGGAGCGCCTCTTCGCCTATCCCTTTGAGGGGTACTGGAAGGACGTGGGCACCATCGACAGCCTGTGGGAGGCCAATATGGACCTGCTCAACCCGGCGCTGCCCATGGATCTGTACGACCCCCACTGGAAGATCTACTCCCGGAACCCGGTGATGCCTCCCCATTACACCCACGCCGGCGCCAAGGTGGAAAATTCCATGATCAGCGAGGGGTGTGACATTGCGGGGCAGATCGACTTCTCGGTTATCTTTGCCGGCGTAACGGTGGAAGAAGGCGCGGTGGTGCGGGATTCCATCCTCATGCCCGGCACGGTGGTCAAGGCGGGCGCGGTGGTGGAATACGCCATCGTGGCCGAGAACGCGGTCATCGAGTCCGGCGTCCAGGTGGGCATGCGCCCGGAGGACGTGGAGGACAAGGACAGCTGGGGCGTAACCGTCATCGGCGAGGGAGTCACGGTGGGAGCCGGCAACAGGATTCCTCCCAAGGCCATGGTGGATACGGACATTCCTCCGGTGGAGGAAAAGGAAGAGGAGGTGCAGCGGTAATGGCCGAGCATAAAACAATGGGGATCATCATCGCCAGCGGCCACAGCGAGGCCATGGGCGAGCTGACCGCCCGGCGGACCATCGCTTCGGTGCCGGTGGGCGGGCGGTACCGTCTCATCGATTTTACCCTGTCCAACATGGTAAACTCCGGCATCCGGGATGTGGGGATCATCACCCGCAGCAACTACCAGTCCCTGATGGACCACCTGGGGTCCGGCCGGGAGTGGGACCTGGCCCGGAAGATCGGCGGCATGGTGCTGCTGCCCCCCTTCTCCCGCAGCGGGTCCGGCATCTACCGGGGCAGCCTGGAGGCCATCGCCGGGGTGCTTCCCTATATTAAGAGCGTCAACGCCAAATATGTGGTCATCAGCGATACCAACGTGATGGCCAACATCGACCTTCGCAAGATCATCGATTACCACATCCAGCGGGAGGCGGACATCACCTGTGTCTACCGCCACGGGACCCTCCACGGGGACAACCGGGACATCATCTCCTTCGGTCTGGCGGGGGACGGCCGGATTACCGATACCTCCATCGTCCCCTCGGGCAATGGGGAGGCCAACGTGTTCCTCAACATGATGGTGATGGAGCGGCAGCTGCTTATCAAGCTGGTGAGCGAGGTGAGTTCCCACGGCGGGTATTCCTTCAGCAAGGATGTGCTCCAGGACCGGGTGGACCGGCTGCGCCTGTACGGCTATCACCAGCAGGAATACGCCGCCCGGATCGAGGACCTGCCCAGCTATATGGCGGCCAATATGGATCTGCTGGATGCCTCGGTGCGGGCCCAGCTCTACCCTCGGGAGCGGCCCATCTACACCAAGATCCGGGACGAGGTGCCCGCCAAGTACGGCCTTTCGGCCCAGGTGTCCAACTCCCTGGTGGCGGACGGCTGCATCATCGAGGGGCAGGTAGAGAACAGCGTCATCTTCCGGGGGGTGCGGATCGGCCGGGGAGCGGTTATCCGCAACTCCATCGTGATGCAGGGCTCGGTGATCGGAGGGAACGTTTCCCTGGATTACATCATTGCCGACAAGAACGTCACCATCCGGGACGGGCGGAAGCTGGCCGGTTACCTGACCTATCCGGTGTATCTGCCCAAGGATATCACCATCTGAGTCCCCATTTGGGAGGACGAGAGTTCCCGGCGGCCCCAGGGCTGCCGGCGCCCGGCCGCGGCCGGGAAGTTCGGGAGGTACTGTTATGAAAATTTTGTATGCGGCAAGCGAGGCTCAGCCCTTTATTGCGTCCGGCGGCCTGGCCGATGTGGCCGGTTCCCTGCCCAAGGCCCTCTGTGCCCGCGGGGAGGACTGTCGGGTGGTTCTCCCCCTTTACGGGGACATCAATCCCGACCTGCGCCGGGAGATGCGGTATATCACCCATTTCAACGTCCCGCTGTCCTGGCGCAACCAGTACTGCGGCCTGTTTGAAAGCCAGGTGGGCGGGGTGACCTACTATCTGCTGGACAACGAGTACTACTTTAAACGCAACGGCATCTACGGCTTTTACGACGACGCCGAGCGGTTCGCCTTCTTCTCCAAGGCGGTGCTGGAGATGATCCACTACCTGGACTTTGTCCCCCAGGTGATTCACTGCAACGACTGGCAGACCGCCATGGTGCCGGTATTCCTCAAGGCCTTTTACAAGGACCTGGAGCGGTACCGGGGGATCAAGACGGTCTTCACCATCCACAACATCCAGTACCAGGGGAAGTATGGCATGGAGATCGCCTCCGACCTGCTGGGCCTGCCGCCGGCGGCGGTGGCTACCCTGGAGTACGACGGGTGCATCAACATGATGAAGGGGGCCATCGAGGACTGCGACCAGGTGACCACCGTTTCCCCCACCTACGCCCAGGAGATTCTGGACCCGTGGTTTGCCCATGGGCTGGACCGGGAGCTGCGGGGGAAGGAGTACAAGCTGACCGGTATCCTCAACGGCATCGACACCACCAGCTACAACCCGGAGACCGACCCGGCCATCTTTGCCAACTACGGGCCGGACGACATCGCCCCCAAGGCGGTGAACAAGGCGGAGCTCCAGAAGCTGATGGGCCTGGCCAAGGATCCGGACGTCTTCCTGGTGGGCCTGGTAAGCCGGCTGGTGGGCCACAAGGGGCTGGACCTGGTGAAGTACATCTTTGACGACATCATCCAGGCGGGAATGTCGGTGGTGGTGCTGGGCTCCGGTGACTACATCTACGAAAGCTTCTTCCGGGAGATGGAGGCCAAGTATCCCGGCAAGGTGGCGGTGAAGATCGGCTTCATCCCCCAGCTGGCCCGGCGGATCTACGCGGGGGCGGATGCCTTCCTGATGCCCTCCAAGAGCGAGCCCTGCGGCCTGTCCCAGATGGTGGCCCTGCGGTACGGCACCATCCCGGTGGTGCGGGAGACGGGCGGCCTGCGGGACAGCATTGTGGACATGGGCAAGGAGGGCGGCAACGGCTACACCTTCCAGACCTACAACGCCCACGATATGCTGGGGGCGCTGCTCCGGGCCAAGGGCCTGTACGAAAACAAGCCCCTGTGGAAGAAGGCGGTGGTCAACGCCCTGGAGTGCGACTTCAGCTGGGGCCGCTCCGCTCAGGCGTACCTGGACGTGTACCAAAAGGTAATCGGCTAAGGCCGGCAGAGAACGACAAAACAGGAGGCTCCCCGGGGGGAGCCTCCTGTTTTTCCCGCGGCAAACAAAAAGAGCTTCCCGCCACGAGAAGCTCTTTTCACTGGTTGTTGGTCATCATTAGATGGCACGGGTAACCTTGCCGGAACGCAAGCAACGGGTGCAGGCGTAGATGTGACAAGGAGTTCCGTTCACCACAGCCTTCACGCGTCTCACATTGGGCTTCCAGGTCCGGTTGGATCTCCGATGGGAGTGGGAAACCTGAATGCCAAAGGTAACGCCCTTTCCGCAGATATCGCATTTTGCCATGTGCTGCACCTCCATTCGTGGCCTTGATAGCAATACAACAGCAGTATTCTACCAGAAATCCGCAGGAAATGCAAGCCCCTTGTCCCAGTTTCTTTGGGAAAAAAGGTCCCCGGCGCCGGGGAGGGGGCCCGCTTGTATTTTGCCGCCGGGAACGGTATAATGGGACAATAGGAGTTGATGACCGTGACCGATTTTCTGCTCACAAAAGCCATCCTGCTGCTGGTGGCCTTCACCGCCCTGCCCATCCATGAGGCGGCCCACGGCTGGACGGCCTACCGGCTGGGGGACACCACCGCCAAGGACGAGGGCCGCCTGACCCTCAATCCCCTGCGCCATCTGGACCTGATGGGCACCGTGCTGCTGGTGGTGTGGGGGGTAGGCTGGGCCAAGCCGGTGCCGGTCAATCCGGCCCGCTTCCGCAATCCCAAGTGGGGGATGGCCATTACCGCTCTGGCCGGCCCCCTGTCCAATCTGATCCTGGCCACGGTGCTGCTGGTGGTGTACAAGCTGCTCTTTTTGACCGGGGTGGTGACCGGGGCCCTGGGCTACTACCTGGTGCTGATCCTGGCGGTGATGATCCGCACCAACATCTATCTGGCCGTCTTCAACCTGCTGCCGGTGCCGCCCCTGGACGGATCCCGGATTTTGGGGGTGATTCTGCCGGCTAAGCAGTATTTTTCCATTATGCGGTACGAGCGGTACATTTATCTGGCGATGATCCTGCTGGTCTTCACCGGCGCGCTGGACGGGCTGCTGGGAACGGTATATTCCTGGGTGTTTGTCCTGCTGGACCGGATGACCCGGTTTATCCCCGTGTAAAAGCAGGAGGGAGACAAACTGGAAACACTATCCTTTCACGTGGCGGAGTATGAGGGCCCGCTGGACCTGCTCCTCCACCTGATTTCCAAGCACAAAGTGAATATCTGGGACATCGAGATTTCCTCCCTCCTGGAGCAGTATATGGAGCAGATCCGCCGCTGGCAGGAGCAGGACCTGGAGGTGGCCAGCGATTTTCTGGAGATGGCCTCCCGGCTGGTGTACATCAAGACCCTCTCCCTTCTGCCCCGCCACGAGGAGGAGGAAGAGGAGGCCCGGGCCCAGCTGGTGGGCCAGCTGGTGGAATACCAGGCCTGCCGCCAGGCAGCCGCCCTTCTGCGCCAGATGGGAGGCGGGGAGGACCTCTTTGGCCGGCCGGCCATGCCCTGCCCGGGGGGCGGCGAATACCGCCTCTGCCACGAGGCGGTGGTTTTGGCGCGGGCCTACCTGGACGCCATGGGAAAGGGGCAGCGGCGGCTGCCTCCCCGGCAGGAAACCTTCTCCCCCCTGGTGGCCAAGCCGGTGGTGTCGGTTACCTCCCGGATCCTCCACATTCTGCGGGGGCTGTACCGGGGGACGGTAAAGGGGTTTCATTCCCTCTTTGTCCACAGCCGCAGCCGCTCGGAGATGGTGGCCACCTTCCTGGCGGTCCTGGAGCTGGTGAAATCCCGGCGGATTGCTGTGGGGGAAGACGGGGAGGAGATCCAGTTCCTGCCCGCCGGCAGGGAGAAGCAAAAGGGGGATGCACATGACCAATCTTGAATGGATTCCGCTGAATCCCCGGGAGAAGGAGCTGTTTGCCCTTCTGTATGCCTGCGGGGACCCGGTGGAGGAGGAACGGCTGGCCGAGGCCATGGAGCTGAACCTGCCCGGGGTCCAGCGGCTGCTGGAGGGGCTGGACCAATGGCTGGAGCGGCTGGAGATGCCCATCCGCCTGGTGCGGATGGACAGCCAGGTGCAGCTCTGCACCCGGGAGGAATATGCGGGGGCCATCCGGCGGGTGCTGGAGATCCGCCGGGGGGTTCCCCTTTCCCAGGCGGCCATGGAGGCCCTGGCGGTCATCGCCTATAACCAGCCGGTGACCCGGGGCTTTGTGGAGCAGGTACGAGGGGTGGACAGCAGCGGCGTGGTTTCTCTCCTGGTCCAGCGGGGCCTGATCGAGGAGGCGGGGCGGATGGAGCTGCCCGGCCGCCCCATTGCCTATCGGACGACGCCCCTCTTTCTCCGGTGCTTTGGCCTGGAGAGCCTGGAGGAGCTGCCCTCGGTGGCCTATGAGGCCCAGCGGGAGGCGGAGGGCGCCGAAGAACCGGCGGCGGAGCCTCCTGCCGGTGATTAGCAGGCGGGAAAATGGTGCATCCTGGAAAGAGAGGAAGTGATGGCCCGTGGTAAGGACGATCCTGCTGATCCTGCTGGCAGGGATAACGGTGCTCCTGGTGTGGCCGGTGACCGTTCATCTGGTCTACCGGGAGGGGCTGCAGGTCCGGCTGCGGGTTCTGTTTGTGTGGATCCCTCTCTACCCGTCCAAACCGAAAAAATCTCCCCCGGCATCCCCGCCGCCCTCTCCCAAGACCCCCTCCCCGGCAAAGGAGGGTCCCTCGCCGGTACGGCTGGTGCTGGACCATCTGGAGCTGGCAAAGGCGCTGCTGGAGCAGGGGGAGCGGTTCCTGGGACGGGCTGCCCGGGGGATCACCCTCCATCATCTGCGGCTGTGGCTGCTGGTGGCAGGGGAGGACGCCGCCCAGGTGGGAATCCGCTTTGGCAGGGCAAACGCCCTTTGCTACAGCCTGCTGGCCGTCCTCCAGCGGCTCTTCACCGTGAGGGATGCCCGGCTGGACATCCGGCCCAACTTTCTTCCCGATGGGGAGGAATGGGTCCAGGGGGAGGGGATGGCCTCCGCCCGGCCGGTGGTCCTTCTGTGGGCCGCCCTCTGCCTGGCGGCGGGGGTACTCAAGGTCCTGTGGCCGGTGATCCGCAAAGGGAGCGGCCCGTCCCCATCCCAAACAAATCCTTCCAACCAAACCAATGAAAAGGCGGTGCAGTCATCATGGCAGTGACCAATATGGAGAACCTGAACAACAACGTCCTGGGCAATCTGAAGGAGCTGATCCGAACCGAGACGGTGATCGGCGACCCGATTGCAATCCAGGGGACCACCATCATCCCCGTGTGCAAGGCGACCTTCGGTTTTGGGGCCGGCGGGACCGACCTGGGAAAGACGGTGGAGGCGGATAAATTCGGCGGCGGCAGCGGCGCCGGGGTCACGGTGACGCCGGTTGCCTTCCTGGTGGTGCGGGAGGGCCATGTGCAGCTGCTCCAGCTGGCGGATAAGAACAACACCGCCGACCGGGTGGTCAATATGGTGCCCGATGTGGTGGACAAGATCTCGTCCTTTTTCCAGGGGGACAAGGGGGAGAAGGTTCCCCCCGCTGCCGACCCGGTCCCAGATCCTTCCCTGTGAGGTGGTAAACCCATGACCCTTCGGTATCCCATCCTCTTTTTTGACGCGGACGAAACCCTGCTGGATTTTCGCCGGGCGGAGAAAGAGGCCCTGGCCCAAACCCTGTCCGCCTGGGGCGTTGCCCCTTTGGAGGACGCCTGCGCCCGCTATCGGCGCATCAACGACCAGCTTTGGCGGGCTTTTGAAAAAGGCGAGGTGACCAAGGAGGAGATCGAGTCCCAGCGCTTTGCCCGCCTCTTTGCCCAGCTGGGCTTCCCGGGGGACGGCGTCGCCTGCAATCGGGACTATCTGGATGCCCTGGGGCAGCAGGGATTCCTGCTGCCGGGGGCGGAGGCCCTCTGCCGCCGGCTGAGCGAGCTGGGCGCCTCCCTGTACATCGTCACCAACGGCATCTCCCGCACCCAGTACAGCCGCCTGCGGCTTTCCGGGCTGGACCGGTGGGTGGAGGGAATGTTCGTTTCCGAGGACTGCGGCGCCCAGAAGCCCTTCCGCCAGTATTTTCAGGCGGTGTTCCATCGCCTGTACGGGGACGGGGAGCCGCCCCGGGGGCAGATGCTGCTGGTGGGGGATTCCCTCACCTCCGATATCCAGGGGGCAAAGAATGCCGGAATCGCTTCCTGCTGGTTCAACCCTGGGGGGAAGCCCTGCACCGGTCCCCTCCCCGATTATGAGGTCTCCTGCCTGGAGCAGATACTGCCCATTGTGCAGGGGGAACCCGGAGGGGGTCGGTAGCCCTCTGCCGAGGGCGGGGGTGGGCGGCTTCGCCGCCACTACCGAGCGGGCCTTCGGCCCGCCTGCCGTTTAATGTGGGGGAAATTCCCCCACACCCCCTTTTGCGGGGCCGCTCCGCGCCCCGCGCCCCCAGGGTGACT
>CAJFKV010000050.1 GCA_904387055.1 Candidatus Heteroruminococcus faecigallinarum
CTCCCGGTAATCGGCCACTTCCTGGGGGGTCCACAGCCCGCGGCACCCCCGCTCAATAAGGATGCCGGGGATCCCCCGGAGGGCGGAACAGCCGTAAAGGCCGCCGGTGGCGGCGGATTTGTGGATATACCGCACCGTCAGCTGCCGGGCGGCCTCCAAGGAGACAGCCATATTTTCCGGCGTGCTGGCATCGGAATAGATGACGTAGGAGGACAGCTCCTCGTGAAGGTCACCGCCGTGGAGATCCACACAGAAATCTGCCTGGTCCACCATCTGAGTAGCGATGAAGTGAGCCATCCGCTCGGTCTGGGTGCCATTGGGGTCGCCGGGGAAGGAGCGGTTTAGGTTTTTGCCATCCCCCGGGTTGATGTAGGAAACCCGCTGGTAAAAGGCGTTGGGGTTGGCCGGATGGACCAGGATAACCTGTCCCTGTACCTCTTCCGGCTGGAGGGAGGCGGCTGTTTCGATGGCTGCCTGGATGCCCACATATTCTCCGCCGTGGACACCGCTGGTAATCAGCAGGGTTTTCCCGGGCCGCACACCGTTCACCAAGGTTACCGGCAGCTGGATCGATCCGCCGGGAATTTCCACCATACCCTGTACCTTTTCCCCCTCCCGGGCGGTCAAAGAGCCTACCGTTAACAGTTTACCCATGCTGCTCATCCTTTCTGTTGTGTTGATACAGCCGTGCTGGCTGGCGCGATAGCCATCGTCTGAAAGAGGAAAGACCAGCAGCCAGCCGATGGCCTTGTATTTGAGCGGGAGCTCTCCGGCAGGGAAAAGCTGCCGGAAGAGCAAGCGCTTGGGAAAAGGTCCCAACTGCCTTTCATCTTATGAGCAAATGAAAAGATTGTCAAGAGAAGAAAAAGCAGTTTTTAATAAATTGTGACTAATCCCAAATCAACAAGAATGGTTTCGTGAATTGTCATAAAAAGATAGGGCATAAAGAAATAATGCTTGACATGATATAGAAGCAAATACTATAATTTAAGAAAATTATACAAGCTTTTGCTTTAATTTTGAGGTGGACAATAGTAAGTATTCCTAGTGTTTGTGTTTCGTAGCCAGGGCTACTGGCGTTTTTCTTCTTGTGAAGGACGGAGAACAATTGCAGTGAAAAGAACAGGGAAATGGAGGATTGCATATGCGATTGGAGCGTTCAACCTGGGTACAGGCAGAGGAATACTTGAAGAAGCGGGATATTGTTCTGCTGGCGGTTGGCAGTATTGAATGCCATGGCCGCCACAACGCCCTGGGGACCGATACCTTGATTCCCAACCGTCTTCTGGAGTTGATTGAAGAAAAGAGCGATGTGATGATCCTGCCCACCTTGCCCTATGGCAATGCAGATTGGCACACCGGCTTTCCGGGGACGATCACCATTGGGCCCGACCTTCTTTACCAAACGGTCAAGACCATCTGCACCCAGATGTACCGGTGGGGGGTTCGAAAGTTTGTAATCCTCAACGGCCATGGTGGAAACACAGCCTCCTTGGAACGGGTGGCGGGTGACTTGGATCAGATGGGCGGTATTGCCGCCATCCTGAACTGGTGGACCATGGTATGGGATATGAACCCCGCCTGGAAAGGCGGCCATGGAGGCGGGGAGGAGACCGCCGGCCTGCTGGCCATTGATGAGAATCTGGTGGACAAGACGGAGATTGGAGATGCCGGTCTGAAGCACCTGAGCAAGGATCTGGTCTCCACCGGGTTCCGCAGCGTGTCGTATAAGGGGGTCAGTATCCTCATCCCCCGTACCTCCCGCAAGGTGGTGGAGAACGGCTGGTTTGGTATCGACCATCCCAAGGAAGCGACTGTCCAGTGGGGCAAGGAGATGCTCCAGACGGCAGCCGATTACATTGTGGATTTTTTGGGAGAATTTGAAAACCTGACTCTGTAAGGAGGGATGGGCATGAAGGGAATCAAGGCTGCGGAGCTGTATGAGGCGCTGGAAGAGGAGTTCCGCCCGTGGGAATGCACGGAGGTCTTTCCCAAGAAGGGGCTTCAGTTCCACAATACCGACTGGATCGAGAAGGTCTATACCGCGACCTTTGTAGGGGAAGAGGTTCTTGACCAGTTAAAGCAGAAAAACGCGCGGCGCTGTATGCTGTTTACCCACCATCCGGTTCCTCAGCGGCCCACCCCGTGGGAGAAGCCTCCTGTCATCCCCCAGGAACATCTGGATTTCCTGCAGGAGCAAGAGATTACCCTGTTCAGTTACCACATCCCCTTGGACCGCAACGGCCCCTACTCCCCCGGCGCCAGCCTGGCAAGGGCGCTGGGCGGAGAGATCGAGGGGGAGTTTTACCAGCAGAATCAGGTGCTGATGGGGGTGCTGTGCCGGTTCCCGTCCACCCGGCGGTCGGATCTGTGTGAGGCGCTGGAAAAAACCCTGGGCAACCCCATTGCCTGTTACCCCTATGGGCCGGAGGAGCTTTCCGGCGGGAGGTTTGCCATTATGGCCGGCGGGGCAAAGGACCACCAGATCTACCGCCAGCTGCGGGGCTGGGGGGTTGACGCCTTTATTACCGGCGTGACCAGCCGGCAGGTTCCGTGGGTGGAGGAAAACCACCGGGCGGCGATGGAGAGCCAGGTGTCCCTGATTGGCGGTACCCATTGCGCTACCGAGAAATTTGCCCCCATGGCCATGGTCCGGTTTTTCTGCGGGCTTGGATTGGAGGCGGAATTTCTTCCCGAGACCCCGCACCTCAACGAGCTGTAGAGGCCCCGAGATTGCCGATAGGAGTGATGCAATGGATATCATCAGCGACATTCGTGAACAGTACAGCAGCCTGACCAGAACCCAAAAACGGATTGCGGATTACGTCTTGGGATATGCCGATACCGCCTGTTTCCAGACGCTAAAGGACTGGTCCCGGATTACCGGTGTATCCGAAGCGACGATTCTCAATTTCTGTACCCGGTTTGCCTGCAAAAACTTTTTGGGGATGAAGCAGGAGCTTCAGCGATATGTCAAGAGCTGGATTTCACCCAATGAAAAGCTGAAGCGGGGAAGCAGCCAGCTGACGCTGGACGAGGCAACCCTGCAAGAGCTGATGGATATGGAGAAAAGCAACCTGGAAAAGACCTTCTCCTATCTCAACCGGGAGCAGTTCCTACGGTTTATTGAGGAGCTGAAGGATGCGGACCGGATCCATGTGGTGGGGCACGGCATTTCGGCGCCGGTGGCTATGCTGCTGAAAAACCGCCTCCAGCAGGCGGGCGCCCAGGTGAACACGGCGATGAACATTCTGGACTACCACGAGGTGATCTACGAAATTGCGGACTCGGGACCGAATGATCTGTTTATCGTCATTTCGTTTCCAAACTACGCCCAGCAGACGATTGGCTTGGTCCGGTATCTCCAGTCGATCAAGGCCAAGATGATCTGCATTACAGACAAGGCGTCCTCTCCCATCGCTGCCTCTGCCAGAGCCACCCTCCTGTGCAGCACCGAGAGTATGCTCTTTTACAATTCGCTGGCGTCGGTTGTGGCGCTGGTCAACCTCATCGCTTCGGCCCTGGTGCTGGATAGCGAGAACAAGGAACGGTTTGCCAAGCGGACTGCGCAGCTGGAGCGTTTGGAGGAGGCCATGAAAGGAACCTTTGAATAGCAGAGGGATGACGTTTCACCCCTTTGAGTTTTTTATCCCATCTTCCCAGGTAAGAATCAACCAACTATGAAATAAGGAGGCGTTTCCCCATGTATTTGATCCGCAACGCCGACGTGTACGCGCCGGAACACCTTGGCAAGCAGGACATCCTTATTTGTAACGACAAAATTGCCGCAGTGGCTCCTTCCCTGGAGCCCAACCTTCCCGGCGTCGAGGTGATCGACGCCCATGGAAAAACGGCGGTTCCAGGCTTTATTGACCAGCATGTCCACCTTATCGGCGGCGGCGGCGAAGGCGGCCTGCACACCCGTACCCCGGAGTTCCCATTCTCTACCGCGGTGAAGGCGGGCGTCACCACCCTGGTGGGGGTCTTGGGGACCGACAGCTTTACCCGCTCGGTGGAGAACCTGGTGGCCAAGACCAAGGCGTTGAAGAACGAGGGCCTCACCGCTTATTGCCTCACGGGGGCCTACCAGTACCCCTCTATCACCCTCACCGGTTCGGTGGCCAAGGACATCGTCTTTATTGAGGAGGTCATCGGCTGTAAGCTGGCCATGTCGGACCACCGGTGCTCTCATCCCACCGAGGAAGAGGTTCTGCGGCTGGTATCCGACATCCGGATGGCCTCCCTGGTGGCCGGCAAGCCCGGGGAGCTCCACATCCATATCGGCGGCACCGGCAACTGCATCCAGATGCTGTTTGACCTGGTGGAGCATACCGATGTCCCTATCTGGCATCTGCGCCCCACCCACATGGGCCGACACCCGGAGGACGCCATCCGCTTTACCCAGCTGGGCGGCTATGCGGACATTACCGCCAAGGTGGATTCCCATATCCAGCTGAAAGACCTGATCAAGGAGGCTGCGCCAGGGATGCTCACCCTCAGCTCCGATTCCAACGGTAGCCTGCCGGTGTGGAACGAGAAGCATGAAAACATCGGCGTGAAGGTGGCCTCCATTCAAACCTTGTACGACACCATTCGGAATATGGTGGTGTTGGAGAATGTCCCCCTGGAGGAGGCCCTGCCGCTGGTCACCACCAACGTGGCCAAGGCATTGCGCCTCTACCCGGTGAAGGGAACCATCACCCCTGGCTGTGACGGGGATCTGCTTCTGCTGGATCAAGACCTGAAGGTGGATACGGTCTTTGCCCGGGGGAAGATGATGATGGAATCGTCTCAGTTACTGGTGAAGGGGATGTTCGAAGCATAAGAAGGGAGGCAATGGAATGTACAAATTCGTTCTCAAACGGATCGTTATGCTGATCCCCGTGATTATCGGCGTCACTTTTGTGGTGTTTTTCATCCTGTCGGTGGCGCCGGGCGATCCTGTGCTGACGATTTTGGGCGACGGAGCCACCGACGAGGCCATCGCCCAGATGCGGGAGGAGCTGGGGCTGAACGACCCAATTCTAGTTCGGTATGTGAACTATATCTGGGACGTGCTCCATGGAGACTTCGGTCTGTCCTATAAAACCCGGTTGCCGGTATCGGACCAGCTGATCGCCCGGTTCCCCAATACGATGCTTCTGGCTTCCTGCGGCATTGTGTTGGCCATCGCCTTTGGGATCCCCTTAGGCATCCTATCGGCTAAAAAGCAGTATACCCTTCTAGATAATGTGGCAACGGTGGGCGCCCTGGTCTCGGTGTCCATGCCCAAGTTCTGGCTGGGGCTTTTGCTGGTAATGATCTTTTCCCTGAACATAGGGTGGTTCCCCTCCCAGGGCATGGGAGAAGGCTTTCTGGGTACTCTCCATAGCTTGGTGCTGCCGGCAGTGACCCTGAGCACCGGCTTTATGGCCACCATCATGCGGATGACCCGTTCCAGTATGCTGGAAACCATCCGCCAGGATTACATCAGTACTGCTCGGGCCAAAGGCATCAAGGAGTCCCAGGTCACTATCCGCCACATGTTGAAAAACGCCTTGATTCCGGTCATCACCCTCTGCGGGTTGCAATTCGGCCAGATGCTGGGCGGTTCCATGATTACCGAGACGGTTTTCTCCTGGCCGGGTGTGGGGCGGTATGTGCTGGATTCCATCAAGACGAAGGACACCCCTGCCATCCTGGGCTGCGTGATCCTCATGTCGGTGAGCTTCTCCATCATCAACCTGCTGGTGGATATTCTCTACGGCTATGTGGACCCGCGGATTAAGTCCCAGTACAAGGCCGGTAAAGCATAAGGAGGGAAAACGAATATGGCCGAAACCAAAAAAGTCAAAGCTCGCTCCTTGGGTCAGGAAGCGTGGCGCCGTTTCAAGAAAGACCGGCTGGCCATTGTGGCTCTTTGCTTCCTTGTGCTGCTGGTAGTGGCTGCCTTTGGAACCCTGGTGGTCGACCTGGTGACCCAGGGGGAATTTTACGATCAATATGTGGTGGAGCAGGACCTGCTGAAAAAGCTGGACGGCCCCAGCCTGGAGCATCCCTTGGGAATGGATGAGTTTGGGCGGGATATTCTGCTGCGAATCATCTGGGGCATCCGGTACTCCCTCTTCATGGGCATGATCGCCATCATCGGGGCCATCATCATCGGCACGGTGATCGGCGCGGTAGCCGGCTTCTACAAAAAGGTGGATAACGTGATCATGCGCTGCATGGACGTGCTGCTGGCCATCCCCTCCATCCTGCTGGCCACCGCCATCGTGGCTGCCTTGGGGCCCAGCCTTCCCAATGTGGTAATTGCTATTGGTTTGGCAAATATTCCTCAATTTGCCCGGATTGTGCGGGCATCGGTGCTTACCATTAAAGGCCAGGAGTACATTGAGGCTGCCCGGGCCATGGGCGCTTCGGACCTGCGGATCATCGCCAAATACATCATTCCCAACTCCATGGCTCCCCTCATTGTTCAGGGAAGCGTGGGCGTGGCAAGCGCCATCCTCTCCATCGCCAGCCTGTCCTTCGTGGGACTGGGCGTACAGCCCCCCACGCCGGAATGGGGCGCCATGCTCTCCAATGCCCGTACCTATATGCGGGATGCGTGGCACATCACGGTGATGCCCGGCGCTGCCATCATGCTCTCGATTCTGTCGCTGAACATCATCGGCGACGGACTGCGGGATGCCCTGGATCCCCGGCTGAAGAACTAAGGAGGTAGCCGAATGAGCAATTTTTTGACTGTAAAGGACCTGGTGGTCCGTTACGATACCGACGATGCGGTGGTCCGTGCCCTCAACGGCGTTTCCTTCTCCATGGCGGAAGGGGAGACCCTGGGCCTGGTGGGGGAGACCGGCGCCGGCAAGACCACCCTGGCCCGCAGCATCATGGGGCTGATCCCCTCGCCTCCCGGCGTGATCGAGAGCGGCGAAGTGCTGTATGGGGAAGAGGACCTGCTGAAGGTGTCGGAGCGCCGGATGCGGGAAATTCGGGGCAAGCACATCTCCATGGTGTTCCAGGATCCCATGACCAGCCTGAACCCGGTAATGACGGTAGGCGACCAGATTGCCGAGGTGCTGCAAAACCATGAGAACCTCCATACCAAGGAGGCCCAGCACCGCGCCTGCGAGATGCTGGAGATGGTGGGCATCAACGCCGACCGGGCGGGGGAATATCCCCATCAGTTTTCCGGCGGCATGAAGCAGCGGGTGGTGATTGCCATCGCCCTGGCCTGCCGGCCCCGCCTCCTCATCGCCGACGAGCCCACCACCGCCTTGGATGTGACCATCCAGGCCCAGGTGCTGGAGATCATGAAGCGGCTGCGCCAAGAGCTGAACATGACCATGATGCTCATCACCCATGACCTGGGTGTGGTGGCCCAAAACTGTGACAATGTGGCCATTATCTATGCGGGGGAAATCGTGGAATACGGTACCGTTCACGAGATCTTCAAGGAGCGGGCTCATCCTTACACCATCGGCCTCTTTGACTCGATTCCCAAGCTGAATGAGGATGTGACCCGGCTCAAGCCGATCCTGGGCCTGATGCCCGACCCCACCGACCTGCCCTGTGGCTGTAAGTTCCACGACCGGTGCCAGTATTGCACCGAGGAATGCAAGGCACATGTGCCGGAAATGTCCCAACTCTCGCCCACCCACCAGGTGCGCTGTATCCATTGGAAGGAGGTTGCCGCCAAATGAGTGAACACGTGAAAGAGCCCCTTCTGCGGGTGGAACATCTGAAAAAGTACTTCAATACCCCCGCCGGCACCCTTCACGCCGTGGACGATGTGAACTTTACGATCAACGAAGGGGAAACCCTGGGTGTGGTGGGAGAATCGGGCTGCGGCAAGTCCACCATGGGGCGGACCATCCTCCGCCTCCATGAGCCCACCAGCGGAAAGGTGTACTTTGAGGGGAAGGACGTCACCGCCTGCAACAAGAAGGAGCTGAACGACCTGCGGGAGGAGATGCAGATCATTTTCCAGGATCCCTTTGCCTCCCTGAACCCCCGGATGACGGTGAGCGAGGCCATCGCCGAGCCGCTGCTCATCCGCAAAAAGTTTGACAAAAAAGACAAGGAAGGCCTTCAAAAGCGGGTGGAGGAGATCATGGACCTGGTGGGCCTGGCCCGCCGGCTGGTAAACTCCTACCCCCACGAGCTGGACGGCGGCCGCCGCCAGCGGATCGGCATCGGACGGGTGCTGGCCCTTCGGCCCAAGTTTGTGGTGTGCGACGAGCCGGTATCGGCCCTGGACGTCTCCATCCAGGCCCAGATCCTCAACTTGATGCAGGACCTCCAGGAGCAGCTGGGACTCACCTATATGTTTATTACCCACGACCTGAGCGTGGTGAAGCACCTGTCCAACGATATTGCGGTGATGTACCTGGGGCAGCTGGTGGAAAAGTGCAGCGCCAAGAAGCTGTTCCGCAACCCGGTTCACCCCTATACCTTGGCTCTGCTTTCGGCTATCCCCATCCCCGACCCGGATGTCAAGATGGATCGTATCCTTTTGGAAGGAGAACTTACCTCCCCCATCAATCCTACCCCCGGTTGCCGCTTCGCCAAGCGGTGCATCTACGCCAAACCGGAGTGCAGCCAGAAGAATGTGGATCTCGTGGAGGTGGAGCCCGGCCACTTTGTGGCTTGCATTATGGCTAAAGATTTCCACGCCAAGGCCAGCGAGGCCTGAGACGAAGGGATATCCGCCGGAAAGGGCGGCCGAGGACGCGGCCTTTTTCGGTGATGCCAAACCAAGAGAGAAAAAACTTTGCAGAGAAAAAGGAGGACTACCATGAAAAAACTGATCGCTTTGGCGCTGAGTTGCCTGATGCTTCTGTCTGCCTGCGGCGGCGGGTCCAGTGCCGAAACCAGCGGCGACGACGGCGGAACCCCCACCTACAAAGACACCATTACCTGGGCTCAAGCCGCTGACGTTACCTCCCTGGACCCCCACGTGGGCAAGGAGTCGGTGGCAGTTACGGTCAACACGCAGATTTTCAGCACCCTGATGCGGGTCACCGGCGACGGTGATCCTCAGCCCAGCCTGGCCGAAAGCTACCAGCAGCTGGACGACACCAGTTGGGAGTTCACCATCCGGCAGGGAGTCAAGTTCCACGACGGCACCGAGATGACGGTTGAGGATGTGAAGTACTCCCTGGATCGGGCCATTGCTTCGTCCTATGTGAACTATGTGGTGAGCTTTATCAAGGATGTGGAGATCACCGGCGACAACACCATCGTCATCCACACCAATGAGCCTTATGTCCCCATCCTGAACAACCTGAGCATTCCCTTCACGGCCATTGTGCCCAAGGCCTATGTTGAGGAAAATGGCGATGAGTACTTTGCCCAGCACCCCATTGGCACGGGTCCCTACAAGATGGTAGAATGGAATCCCGGCGAATCGATTAAGCTGGAAGCCTTCGACGAGTATTTTGGTGGTACCCCCAAGACCAAGAACCTGGTGATGAAGGTTGTTCCGGAGGCGGCCCAGCGGGTAATCGCCATGGAGACGGGCGAGGTGGATATTGCCTATTCCATCAATGCCAACGACGTGGCCAAGATCGAGGAGAATCCGGACTTGGTAGCGGTTACCCGTCCCTCTCGGACCTGCTACAACTTCTACTTCAACCTGAAGGATGGACCCACCACTGATCCCTATGTGCGCAAGGCCATCTCCCACGCCATTGACCGGGATCTCATCATTGAGGCGGTGCTGGCCGGCCGGGCTGCCCCTGCCACTTCCATCATCTCCCCCACCGTGGTGGGCTATGTGGAAGGACTGCCGGAGTATGAGTACGACCTGGAGAAGGCCAAGGAACTGATGGCCCAGTCGGAATATCCCGACGGCTGCACCCTCACCATGGTGGTCAACGACAACCAGGAGCGGATCGAGATCTGCCAGGTGGTGCAGGATATGCTCAAGGAGCTGAACATCACGGTAGAGATCAAGAGCTATGAGCAGGCCACCTACATCCAGGCCCTGAACAACGGCGAGCATCACCTGGGCTTCTCCGCCTGGATCACCTCCACCGGCGATGCCGACTATACCTATTATCCCTTGTTCTACTCCACCTCTCCTTCCCGGGCTGGCAACCGCGCCTTCTTTGCCGATTCCCGCGCTGATCCTCTGATCATCGAGGGCCGGGGCGAGACCGATCCTGAGAAGCGCATCGAAGTGTACCGGGAGCTGGAAGGCGTTATCTATGACGTCTGCTCCAACCTGTACATCTGCCATCCCCTGGACGTGGTGGCTCTGAGCAAGAATGTGGAGGGATTTGTTCCCAACGACGACGGATACCATCAGCTGGAGAACGTGATGGTTCGCGAGTAAAGAAAGTTCCCTTTTTGGTTGATTCTTTCTTTCCTTATTCATATTGCTTGTGGGATTTCCCAGGCAAAACCGCCGCGTGGCTTTGTGCCCGCGGCGGTTTTGCTTTTTGTATCTTGCAGAAAGCAGTTTGCAAAGATGTGCATCTGCCGGGAATCGCTGCTGAGAGATCGCGGCGTCTATATCGACGGGTAATTTTTTGTGGCCGGGGAGCCACCGCCTCGTATTTCTACGGCCCCCTGCGGCCTCGCTCCTAGAACCGAGGAACCGGCAACAAAACCGGCCTCCTGCCCGTTTGCGGGGCAGGGGGCCGGTTTTGTATGTTTTCCGGGAAGGATCCCCCTTACGAAGGGGAGGAGGGCCGGGAAGAGAGAGGCAGCCGCAGCTCGCACCGGAACCGGTCCCCAGTGAAGAAGCGGGTCGTTCCCCCGTGGGCGGCGGCGATTTGGGCGACCAGCTTCAGCCCGGTACCGTGGGCGGCGCCTCCATCCGGGGCCAGGGAGGCTGGGGATGAGGCGGGAGGGCCGGAGGCCGGGTCGCCGCTTTCCACATAGAGGAGGAGCCACCGGCCCTCAACCCGCCCCCCCCAGGCGGATGGAGCAGCCGGGGCGGTTGTGGCGGACGCAGTTGGTCAGAAGATTCCCGATGGCCCGGCGCAGGAGAAAGGCGTCCGCCTCCAAGGGGGGAAGGGGTTCCTCCGGCAGATCCAGGTCCAAAGGGTACCCGTCCGCCTGGCCGCTGTTGAGGAGGTCAGCTGCTGCCTGGCGCAGGAGGGCGGAGGGCGAAACCGTTTCCCGCCGCAGGGGCTGCATGGTGGAGTCCAGGCGCATGGTCAGGTTCAGGTCGTTGACCAGCTCCCGGATGGTCTGGCTTTGCCGGCGGATGATGGCGGCCCGCCGGTGCTGCTCCGCCCCCAGGGAGGGGTCCCGTTCCAGCTGGCTGGCATGGCCCATCACCAGGCTGAGGGGGGTGCGAATATCGTGGGAGATGCCGTTGATCCAGTCGGAACGGGCGGCATCCCGGGACTGCTGTTCCTGGTGGAACCACCGCCGCAGCATCAGGGCGGAGAGGCCCAGCACTGCAGCCAGGGTAAGCAGGGCGAGACATCCAAACCACCAGGGGGCCAGGGAGAGGCTCTCGTAGGAGAGGACGATGTCATGTTTCCAGGTGCTGTTTTTGGGGCCGCCCACCACCAGCAGCCCGTCCTCCCGGATGTGGGTCTGGACTGGGTAGTCGTTCAGATACCAGCGGACAAAGGAAGCCACCTGGGTGAGGGAATACGCCTCCGGGACGTCGGACGGCTTGCGGTAGGACCAGAGGACCCGGCCGTCCTGGCCGATAAGCATGGCCCACAGGTCGTGCTCGTCCAGCAGCTCTTCCTGGTCAAAGGAGTAGCCGCTGCCGGTGAAGTCCAGCCCTTGGGAAAGCTGCTGTGCCGAGACCGTCCAGGATCGTTCCAGCAGGCCGCTCACCAGGGTAAAACCCAGGAGACCGGCCGCCAGCATCAGGACGATGAGAATGGCGGAAAGGGAGAGCATGGCCGCCGCTTTCCACAGGTTTCGCAGCTTCATGGTTCCTCCTCCCGGGCCAGCCGGTACCCCAGCCCCCGCACCGTCAGCAGGTAACGGGGATGGGAGGGATCGTCCTCCAGCTTTTCCCGCAGCCGGCGGATGTGGACCATCAGCGCGTTGTCGTAGCCGATGAGGGGCCCGTCCCACAAAGCGGCGCAGAGGGAGTCGATGGTGACGATCCGCCCGCGGTTTTCCCACAGGGTCCGCAGCAGGGTATATTCCTTGGCGGTGAGGGGGAGCCCCTGCCCGCCGCGGCGGAGGGCGCTTTTCCCCCAAAGGATCTCCACCTCTCCCAGTCGCGCCGTTTCTTCGCCCCGTTCCCGGTACACCCGGCGGAGAACCGCCCCCAGCCGCAGCAGAAGCTCCTGGGGAAGAAAGGGCTTGGTGATGTAGTCGTCCGCTCCCAGGCCAAGCCCCCGCAGCCGGGCCTCGTCCTCATCCCGGGCGGAGAGAAAGAGCACCGGGAGATCCCGCTCGCGGCGCAGATCCCCCAACAGGGAGAACCCGTCCCCGTCCGGCAGCATGACATCCAGCAGGACGGCGTCGGGCGCCGCCTGCTGAAAACGGGACCGCGCCTCCTGGCAGCTGCCGGCGGTCTCGATGCGGTATCCCGCCTGGGTGAGGATCTCCCCCAGCAGCCGCTGCAAAGCGGGCTCGTCATCCACAATTAAAATGGTATAGGCCATGGACCAGTGCCTCCTTTTCCCGTCCATCATAGCATATTTTGCCCGTTGTTTCACGTCTTCCCGGAAAAAGTAAGGAAACCGTAAGGAAGGCGACATGGGCATGAAAGGCAGCCGCGGTAGGATAAAGGGCGAAGGAGGAATGTCATATGCCGATTGTCGAGACCCATGGCCTCTGCAAACAGTATGGAACCGTGCTGCGGGTCAACCACCTGGACATCACCGTCCCCGAGGGGAGCATCTACGGCTTTTTGGGCCCCAACGGAGCGGGCAAATCCACTACCCTGAAGATGCTGTTGGGGCTGGTGCACCCCACAGGGGGGAACATCCGGCTGTTTGGAACGCCGATGAACGGCAAGAACCGGATCGCCCTGCTGCGGGAGGTAGGGAGCCTGATCGAGAGCCCCAGCTATTACGGCCATCTCACCGGGGAGGAGAACCTGCGGGTGGTCCAGATCCTGCGGGGGGTGCCGGAGAGAAACATCCGGGAGGTGCTGCGGATCGTCCGCCTGGAGGACCAGAAGGGAAAGAAGGTGGCCCACTATTCCCTGGGGATGAAGCAGCGCCTGGGGCTGGCGGCGGCGCTGCTGGGGTATCCCCGGCTCCTCATCCTGGACGAGCCAACCAACGGTCTGGATCCGGCCGGCATCCAGGAGATGCGACAGCTGATCCAGGAGCTGCCCGGCCGTTTTGGCATGACGGTGATGGTCTCCAGCCACCTTCTCAGCGAGATCGACCAGATTGCCGATAGGGTGGGCATCATCCGGGAGGGGGAGCTGGTGTTTCAGGATACTTTGGCCGCCCTCCACAGCCGCAGCCGCCATCATCTGGCCCTCCGGACCACCGACAACCGCGCTGCCCGCCTGGTGCTGGAGGGGAGAGGGATCGCCTGTTCCCAAGAGGGGGAATACCTGGTGCTGCCCCTCCTTTCGGACCAGGCGGTGTCCGCCGCGGGCCGCCTGCTGGGGGAACGGGGGATTGCCGTCCTGCGCCTGGAGGAGCGGCAAAAGAGCCTGGAGGACATCTTCCTGGAGCTGACCGGAAAGGCGGTGAGCCTATGAAGCCGATGACCGGGATCGGGCTGGAATGGTACAAATGCCGCCGCCGGCAGGTTCCCCTGGTCTGCTTGGGGCTGCTGGGGGCCCAGGTGGTCTGGATGGGGGTGTTTCTCCTGCGGCAGGAGCAGGAAGACCTGGCGCAGGGGTGGATGCTGCTTCTGTACAATCTGGCGCTGGTGGACGCCATCATGCTGCCGCTGACGGTGGCGGTGCTGGCCAGCCGCAACTGCGAAGGGGAACACAAAGGATCCACCTGGAAGCTGCTGGAGACGATGGTGACCCCGGGGCAGCTGTATGCCGCCAAGCTGGGGTGGGGAACGGTGGTGCTGGCGGTGCTTCTCCTGGTGCGCAGCGGCCTTTTCCTCGCCCTGGGCCTGCTTCTGGACCTTCCCGGCGGGGTTCCATGGGGGCGCTGGGGGTGGTTCACCCTCATCAGCCTGGCAGTTTCCCTGG
>CAJFKV010000051.1 GCA_904387055.1 Candidatus Heteroruminococcus faecigallinarum
AAGGGAGGCTAGCCTCCCTTCCCTGGCTTTCTGGGAACTCTTTCTCCATAGAAAGAGTTCCCCTAGGGGTGTGGGGAACGGAGTGTCCCCACATCACGGGAGGGGCCGCCGCAGGCGGCCCAAAGGCATTCTTCCGAAAGACTACCGATTCCCACCCACCCGCGTGAGCCACTGCGAAGAGGGTAGAAGGGGCGGAGCGCCCCCGTTCACGGGAGGGCCGGGCGCAGCCCGGCCACGGGAGAAGGGCGGCGAAGCCGCCCGCCCCCGCCCTCGGCAGAGGACCACCGATTCCCACCCGCCCGCGTCAGCCTCTGCAAAGGGGTCAAAAGGCCCGCAAACATTCGGCGCTGCCGCTATTATACCACAGGATGCCAGAACAGCGCAAAGCCGGAGGCGATCCTACCTCCGGCCTTGCGCTGTTCCGCTTTCCTGGCGGCAGGGGAACGCCCCCGCTGCCCGGTTACTCCAAAATATAGACGTCCACCGTCCGGCGGCTGTTGAGAACGCTTTCCGTGTAGGTGTCGTAGAACAGATCCACGTCCACCCGGCCGTCCATCAGCGCGATGCCGGTATCGTTGGCCACCGCATAGCCATACACAAAGGATCCGTCGGACGAGGTGATATACATCTTCGTCCCATAAGGGATCTCCTGGTAGTTGACGGCGATCATCCCCGGGGCGCAAAGGCCGCCGCTGGCCCCCCGGGCCCCCGTCCGGGCAGAATAGCCGGTGGCCGATTGGTCGGTCAGCACCTCCTGGTATCCAATGGGGATGCCGTTTTCATCCAGGGGGAACTCGTCGCTGAAATCCAGGGGCGAGATGGCGCTCCCATCCCCCACCAGGGTAATCTCCGACACCGGCTGGCGGAGCACATCTTCGCCCACCAGCTGCCGCTCGTGGACCACCCCGTCGATGGTGGTCTCCACATAGGTGAGGCGTTTCTCCCCCTCCTGGCCCGACTGGATCAGCCGGGAAGTACCGTACCGGAGAAGGCTGGTGGATTTGTCCACCTCTTCATAGGCGATGGGCACCAGGTCCACCGTCTCCTGCCGTTCCACCCGCTGGATGACGATGGAATCCCCCTCCTCCAGCGCCTGATCCAGGCGGCAGTTGATGAGATCATCCCCGTCCAGATCCAGATTCTCCTCCATCAGCAGCTGGTCCACCGTGCCGCCGGTGACCATCCGGTGGATGGTTTTTCCGTCGGCGGTGATGGATACCGGGAAGGCCCGGTGGATGGTCACCTCCAAATAGTGGTCGTTGGGGCTGGAAAAGCTCACCTGGTCGTGCTCCGATACGGTAATGCCCTGCCGGTCCAGAATCTCGTTGGCGTCGGTCTCGGTGGTGTAGGTGAGGATCGTCTCTCCGTCATCGACAATGTACACCGCGCGGATCAGATCGCCCACCGTATAGATGGCAAAGGCAAGCAGAACGGCAAGGGTTCCCAGCGCAAATGCCCTGCTTCGCAGGAAGGACAGCAGAGCGCTGAGGCATCGCAACAGTCCTAGCATATGGTTCTCCTTTGTTGGTTGTGATCGGCCTGCCAAAAGGCCGGCAGCCCGCTTGGGAGCCGCGAAGATATTCTTGCCAAATTCAGTGGCAATTATAAGGAAGCAGCCGCCCCTTGTCAAGGGCGGCAAACCAATCTATGACGAAAATTTTGCCTCTTTTTTACCATTCTGTGACCAAATGGCCCGGGATTCCCCTGCAAAACCTTGGAGAATCCGTCGACGAATTGGGCAGTTTTCACAAAGATTCCCTCGAATCCACTTTGGACCGTCATCCAGCCCCACTTGGACCGTATTTTTGGCTCTATGATTGAAAGTAATGCACAAAAACAGCCTGAAAATAGGCAAATCCTCCCACTTCTGTCAAAGCCGGCGCGGGCAACGCCCGGTGCAAGCGCGCCGCAGCTCCGCAAAACAAAAAGACCGCCCGACGGGCGGCCCAATCCTTTGAAAAGATCCGATTCCGGTTTCCCGCCGACGCTGAAGAGAAGGTGAAAACGGGAGCTGTTTTTTACAGAGAAGGCGGGAGGCTGTCCCAGTCGAACTGGGTGAGGCGGCCCTGGTTTTGCAGCTGGGGAAAGTCCCACTGCCGCAGCACCTCGTAGGCGGCGACCGCCACCGTGTTGGCCAGGTTGAGGCTCCGCAGGCCGGGGCGCATGGGCAGCCGCAGGCACCGGCCCGGGTGGGCCGCCAGCAGCGGCTCGGGCAGGCCCTTGTCCTCCCGGCCGAAAACCAGGTAGGCCCCGTCCGGGTAGGAAGCGGCACTGTAGACCTGCCGCCCCTTGGTGGTAAAGAAAAAGAGGGGGTCCTCCCGGTGCTGGCGGACAAACTCCTCCAAGCTGGGGTAGAGGGTCACGTCCAGGTAGGGCCAGTAGTCCAGGCCGGCCCGCTTCAGGAGCCTATCCTCCAGCCGGAAACCCAAGGGCTCCACCAGATGGAGGCGGGCGCCGGTGGCGGCGCAGGTACGGGCCACATTGCCGGTGTTGCCGGCGATCCGGGGCTCTACCAGGACCAGATTCAGCTGGGACAAACGACCGCCTCCCTTTAATAGTCCATGGCGGGGGCCTCGCCCCGCAGCACCCGCAGGGCCCCTTCGGCCAGGGCCCGCATCTCGTCCTCCCCCGGATAGACCTTGACCGGGGCAATCAGCCCCACCCGCTGCTTGATGCAGCCGGTAAACCGGGTGGAATGGGCGAGGCCGCCGGTAAGGATGATGGCGTCGGCCCGGCCCTCCAGCACGGCGAACATGGCCCCGATCTCCTTGCACACCTGGTAGGCCATGGACTCCAGCACCAGGGTGGCGTATTCGTCCCCCTCCCGGATCAGATGCTCGCACCGGCGCAGATCGTTGGTGCCCAGGTAGGCCATCATGCCGCCTCCCCGGCTCACCTTGTCGATCATCTCCTTCTCGGTGTATTCCCCGGAGAAGCACAGCCGGATGAGGGGTACCGCCGGCAGGGCGCCGGTTCGCTCGGGGGTGAAGGGCCCCTCCCCGGAGAGGGCGTCGTTCACGTCGATCACCCGGCCGTACCGGTGGGCCCCAACGGTGATTCCGCCGCCCATGTGGGCCACAATGAACCGGCCGTTTTCGTAGACAAGGCCCATATCGGCGGCGCAGCGGCGGGCCACCGACTTCTGGTTGAGGGCGTGGAAGATGCTCCGCCGCTCGATGCCGGGCAGGCCGGTGAGCTTGGCGTACTGGTCCAGCTCGTCCACCACAATGGGGTCCACCACATAGCAGGGGATGTCCACCCGGTGGGCAATTTCGTAGGCGATCACCCCGCCGAAGGAGGAGGCATGGGCGGTTTTGGCGGTGGTGTCCAGCAGATCCTGCAGCATCCGGTGGTTGACCACATAGGTGCCGCTGTCGATGGGCTCCACCAGGCCGCCCCGCCCCACCACGGCGCTCAGGCTCTCCAGGGGGATCTGCCGCCGGGCCAAGGCGTCCAGCACGCACTGGAGGCGCATCTCCTTCTGCCCCATTACCCCGTCAAACCGGGAGAGCTCCTCCTGGCTGTGGCGGATGATCTCCTCGTATACCCGTTCCTCGTTGTCGTAGACGGCGATCTTGGTGGAGGTGGAACCGGGATTGACCGCCAGAACCCGGTAGACGGTGTTGTTTGGCTGGTTGTTCATCGACTACTCCCCCTTTCCAATGGCGATGGTGACCGCCCCGCTGCGGGACACGTCCAGCAGATGATCCGCCTGGGCGGTTACAAACCGGTCCAGCTCCCGGGGGGACATGGTCACCTGGAAGCAGACCCGGTCCTCGTCCTCCCACAGGACGGGGCGGCCCTCCCACAGGCGGGCCGGGTCCCCCTTGGAGGAGAGAAGAAGGGCCATCTCCTGCTGGACGGTGTTCTCCTCGTCGCAGATCTGCAGCTGGCGGACGCAGTTCAGCCGGCGGATCCGGCCGGCCACCTCCCCCATCTCGAAGCCCTGGGTCTCCACGCTCACCGTCAGCCGGGAAACGGCGGGGGAGAGGGTCTCGGCCACCGACAGCCCCTTGATATTCAGCCCTGCCCGGCGGATCAGGGCGGTGATCCGGGTCAGCACCCCGAATTCGTTGTCCACATCCATCATCAAAATACAGCTGGCTTTTGGCACGTTCTGGCTCCTCCTTGGCGGCAGGCCGCCGGGAATCTCCCCTTGCGGGGGCTCATACCGCCTAGTATACCATAGGCAGCCCTTCCCCACAAGAAAGGGAACAAATTGGGGCAATATAGATAAAAAAGGAGAATAAAGAGAAGAGTATTAAAACCATTTACACGAAGACTTCCCGTTTCTGCCTTGACTTCCCCCGGGGAATCGAGGATAATAAAAGAACAGGGTTCCCTGTATCAACACCTGCCAAAGGAGGGCATGCAGATGAGCAATACAGTCATCACCATCGGACGGGAATACGGCAGCGGCGGGCGGCTGATCGGCAAGCAGCTGGCGCAGGCTCTGGGCTACTCCTTTCTGGATAAAGAATTGATAACCCTTGCCGCCCAGAAGAGCGGCATGAGCGCCCAGCTTTTTGCCGATATTGATGAGAACGCCACCAACAGCCTTCTCTATTCCCTCGCCAGCGGCGCCTATATGATGGGTAGCCGGATGGCCCCCGGCTCGGATATGCCCATGACCGACAAGCTGTTCATCCTCCAGTCCAACATTATCCGGGAAGAAGCGGAGAAAGGCCCCTGTGTGGTGGTGGGCCGGTGCGGCGACTATGTGATGGAGGGGCGGGAAAGCGTCTACAACATCTTTATTCAGGCCCCCTTCGAGGACCGGGTGAAACGGGCGGTGGCGGAGTATGGCCTGGAGGAGAAGGGCGCTGCCGATGCGGTCCGGCGCACCGACAAAAAGCGGGCCAACTACTACAATTATTACAGCAACCGGAAATGGGGCCGCTCCAGCAACTACCACCTGTGTGTGGACAGCAGCAAGCTGGGGATTGACGGAACGGTCCAGCTGCTCACCCAGTTTATCCACCTCGCCCTTGCCCACGGGAAACACGAATAAACCGAAGGCCTCCCCAAAAGCGGGGAGGCCTTTTTGTGAAATGGGGATACTGCCGGGATCCCCTGCGGGGGAGACTATTTGTCTGGAGATTCCGAGGACAGGCGGAGGGCCAGGTGCTCCTTCAGACGATCAAAACTCTCCTGGCTGATGACATGCTCCATCCGGCAGGCGTCCTCCCGGGCGGTCTCCTCGCTGACCCCCAGCGCGATCAGCATCTGGGAAAGGGTGGTGTGCCGGTCATAGATCCGGCTGGCAATGGCCTCCCCGGTGGGGGTAAGGGTGATATAGCCGCCGCCGTCCACCACGATCTTTCCCTGCTCCCGCAGGCGTTTCATGGCGGTGCTGACACTGGGCTTGGAAAAATGCATCTCGTTGGCAATGTCAATGGAGCGCACCGCCCCTGTCCGCTGGTGGAGAATGAGGATGGTTTCCAGGTAATCTTCCGCCGAACGCTGGATCTTCATCGGTTTTGCCATGTGTACAACGCTCCTTTCACAGATTGGAGGGGGGTGATCCTATGTTAGCATATTCTAACTTTTTTGGCAATTCCCCTCTTGACGGTGCCGGTTAGCCGTGGTAAACTTTAGCACGTAAGAAAGTTAGTTAGAACTAATTCTTGTAGGAGGGGACCGATGATGCCGCTGACAATGATCCGTCCCGGGAATGGTGGAACCATCCGCCGCGTTTCGGGGCAAACAGAGGTGCGCCGCCATCTGGCCGAGATGGGCTTTGTGGAGGGGGAAACCATTACCGTTGTGTCCGCCTTTTCCGGCAATCTGATTCTGCAGGTAAAGGGGAGCCGGGTTGCCCTCGACCATTCCATGGCCGGAAAGATCATGGTAGAACCGGCCTGACCCTCCCCCCACAGGGGACGGCAGGCCGCATTGGAATAGAAGGAGGAAACAGGATGAAAACCCTTCGGAACGTGAACCCAGGGGAGACGGTGACCATCGTCAAGCTCCACGGGGAGGGCGCCGTCAAGCGCCGGATTATGGACATGGGGCTCACCAAGGGCACCCGGGTCTTTGTGCGGAAGGTGGCCCCGCTGGGCGACCCCATCGAGGTCAACCTGCGCAGCTATGAGCTGTCCCTGCGCAAGGCCGACTGTGAGATGATCGAGGTGGAGTAGAAACAGGCAGCACTGGATTGCCAACCGGCTGCCTGTTTTTCCGGGCGGATGGTTAGTAATTCCTAACTTTGAGGAGGAACGAGCAATGAGCATCAAAATTGCATTGGCGGGCAACCCCAACTGCGGGAAGACCACCATGTTCAACGATCTCACCGGCAGTAGCCAGTATGTGGGCAACTGGCCGGGGGTCACGGTAGAAAAGAAGGAGGGCCGGCTCAAGGGCCACAAGGACGTGTCCATCCAGGACCTGCCCGGCATCTACTCCCTCTCCCCCTATACCCTGGAAGAGGTGGTGAGCCGCAACTACCTGGTGAACGAGAAGCCGGACGCCATCATCAACATTGTGGACGGTACCAACCTGGAGCGGAACCTGTACTTGACCACCCAGCTGCTGGAGGTGGGGGTGCCCATGGTCATCGCCCTCAACATGATGGACGTGGTCCGGAAGAACGGGGACAAGATCGACGGGAAGAAGCTGGCCGATGCCTTGGGCTGCCAGGTGATCGAGACCAGCGCCCTTAAAGGGGAGGGCAGCGCCCAGGTGGCCGAAGCGGCCATCCAGCTGGCGGGAACCCCCTCCGCCCGGCCCCGGCCCCTGGCCTTCGGCGAGGAGGTGGAGGAGGCCCTGGCCCGGATTGCCGACCTGATTGCCCCCGCCTGCAAGCCGGAACACCGCCGCTGGTACGCCATCAAGCTCTTTGAGCGGGACGACAAGGCCAAGGAGACCATCCCCCTGTCCGCCGCCGTGGAGAGCCAGGTGGAGGAGATCATCGCCAAGGCCGAGGCGGCGCTGGACGACGACGCGGAGAGCATCATCACCGACGAGCGGTACAAGGCCGTGGCCCGGATCATCGCCAAGGCATACAAACCCGCCCCCCGCCAGCTCACCACCAGCGACAAGATCGACCGGGTGGTGACCAACCGGATCCTGGCCCTGCCCATCTTTGCCGTGGTGATGTTTGTGGTGTACTACCTGTCCATCACCACCATCGGCACCATGATGACCGACTGGGTCAACGACGTCCTCTTCGGCGAGATCATCCCCCCCACGGTGGAAGGGTGGCTGGTGGCGGCCGGCTGTGCCGACTGGCTCCAGTCGCTGATCCTGGACGGCATCATCGCTGGCGTGGGCGCGGTGCTGGGCTTCCTGCCCCAGCCCCAGATGATGGTCCTCTTCCTCTGCCTGGCCTTCCTGGAGGACTGCGGTTACATGGCCCGGATCGCCTTCATTATGGACCGGATCTTCCGGAAGTTCGGCCTCTCGGGCAAGAGCTTCATCCCCATGCTCATCGGCTTGGGTTGCGGCGTGCCCGGCGTCATGGCCTCCCGCACCATTGAAAATGACCGGGACCGGAAGATGACGGTGATGACCACCACCTTCATCCCCTGCGGCGCCAAGCTGCCCATCATCGCCCTCATCGCCGGCGCCCTCTTTGACAACACCTGGTGGGTGGCTCCCTCCGCCTACTTTGTGGGCATTGCAGCTATCATCTGCTCCGGCATCATCCTGAAGAAGACCCGCCTCTTTGCCGGGGACCCCGCCCCCTTCGTCATGGAGCTGCCCGCTTACCACTGGCCCAGCCTGAAGGGTGTGGCCATCCACATGTGGGACCGGGCCAAGGCCTTTGTCAAGAAAGCCGGCACCATCATCTTCCTCTCCAGCGCCTGCATCTGGTTCCTGTCCAGCTTTAACTTCCAGCTGCAGATGGTGGAAACCCCCGACTCGATCCTGGCGTCCATCGGCCAGGTGATCGCTCCCCTCTTTGCCCCCCTGGGCTGGGGCGACTGGCGTGCCGCCGTGGCCGCCATTACCGGCCTCATCGCCAAGGAGAACGTGGTGGGTACCTTCGGCATCCTGTTCGGCTTTGCCGAGGTGGCCGAGGACGGCGTGGAGATCTGGGGCACCCTGGGCACCGTCTTTACCATGGTGTCCGCCTACTCCTTCCTGGTATTCAACCTGCTGTGCGCCCCCTGCTTTGCGGCCATCGGCGCCATCCGGCGGGAGATGGGCAGCGGCAGGTGGACCTGGATCGCCATCGGCTACCAAACCATCCTGGCCTACTGTGTTTCGCTGGTGATCTACCAGCTGGGCAGCTGGTTCACCGGCGGCGGCTTCGGCATCGGCACGGTGGCGGCGATCCTGGTGGTTGCGGCCTTCCTGTACCTGCTCTTCCGCCCCTACCATGAGCCCAAGACCCTGTCCTCCCGGGCGCCTGCCATGTCGGCGGGGGCCAAGTAACCGGGCGGCAGTACCCCTTCACCAATCCCCGGGGCGGGGGATGAATCCCCTCTCCCCTGCCCCGCTCCATTCTTTCCAAAGGAGGTTGATCCCATGAGTACCGTCATTGTTGCCGCCGTCATCGTCCTCTGCCTGGTGCTGGCCGCCCGCAGCGTCATCAAGGACAAGAAGCGGGGAGGCTGTTCCGGCTGTTCCGGAAGCTGCGGCGGCTGTGCCGGTCACTGCCAGCATCACGGGAAATAATCGTCCAGCGTTCCAGGAAGAAGACAAGGAGGCAAACGGCTGTGAAACTCACTCCTGCAAAACTGCGCTACCTGCTGACCATTGCCGCGCTGGAAAAGACCGGCGACGGCATCCGCTGCATCGACATTGCGGTACAGCTGGGGGTCAGCCGGGCGTCGGCCTGCCGGATGCTGTCCGCCTTTGCCGGCGAGGGAATCCTGTCCCAGGAGCCCGACCGGACCGTCCGTCTCACCGAGGCGGGGCGCCGGATGGCCCAGGGCTATGAGGACCGATTCGGCCAGCTGTACCCCTTCTTCCACGAAACGCTGGAGCTTTCCCCCTACGATGCACGGGAATGTGCCATGGCTCTGTGTGCCTCCCTCTCCCAGGGGTCGATGACCGCCCTCTGCGAGAGTCTGGACATGAAGGCCGGTCTGCCCGGCTGCTGAACGCCACACCCAGCGCCGGACCCTCCCCTTCCACCAAGAGGGATGGGTCGCCGCCTTCCAGATCAAGGCATTCCCGTTCATGCCAATGGATCAACAAGACTGCTTTGCAAACCCTTAAAATTTCCTTTTTCTCTCTCACACAAGAAACCACGGAAGACCAAGAACATCTTTCTCGCCTCCATCACGATCTTCTCTTTCTTCACCACACACCACACCCGAGCCCCTGCCTCCCCTGTGGCGGCAGACCATAGGGGGCCCCGCCGCTTCCCCGGCGGGAGGGGGTGAACGGAACAGGCAGCTCCCGGAAACGGGGGCTGCCTGTTTTTGTGGGGTGTATGGCCGGGGGACTCCCCCGCGGAAAAAGGAGTGGCCGGGCCCCGCCCCAAAAAAGAGCGGAAACCCGGCCGAGGTACAGGGAAAACAGAGGTGCAGGGTATTGATTATTTCTTCTTGGTGTCCAGATAGAACTCGTAGGCTTCCTTGTCGGTAGCGCCCTCGTGAACGATCATCCGGACCGCCTTGGCCATGGCCTTGGGATCGTCGGCCTGGAAGATGTTGCGGCCCATGTCTACGCCGTTGGCGCCGTCGCAGATGGCGTGGTAAGCCATGGTGAGGGCCTGATCGGGGGGCAGAACCTTGCCGCCGGCGATGACGATGGGAACGGGGCAGGCAGCCACGATCTTCTCAAAGCCCTCGCAGTAGTAGGTCTTGATGATGTGGGCGCCCAGCTCGGCGAGGACGCGGGTGGCCAGCAGGAAGAACTTGGGGCTGCGCACCATGTTCTTGCCCACGGCGGTAACGCCCATGGTGGGGATGCCGTACCGGTTGCCGGCGTTGATGGCGTCGGAGAGGTTCTTCAGGGACTGGCGCTCCTCGTCGGTGCCCAGGAAGCTCTGGCAGGCCAGGCAGGAGACGTTCATCCGGATGGCGTCCTCAATGTCCACGCCGTTGACTTCCTTGTTCACATCGGCGGAGAGGACCGTGCTGCCCGCGTTGATCCGCAGGGCCACCGGCTTGTTGAAGGTGGGGGGAACACAGGTGCGGATGCCGCCCCGGGTGCCCATGAAGACGTCGATGTCCTCGGCCAGCTGGGGGATGATGATGTCCAGCCGCTCCAGGCCGGTGGTGGCGCCCATGATGTACCCGTGGTCGAAGGCCAGCATCAGGGTGTTGCCGCTCTTGGGGTTAAAGATCCGGGACAGCCGGTCCTTCATGCCCCAGTCCACATTGTCCATGCCCTTTACATGGAAGTTGGTCTTGCCGGCGGGAACGCCCACGTGAAAATCCTTGGAATCGTCGATCGCGCCGGTGTTGCCGGTTTTCAGTCCGTCCATATCAGCCATAGAAATACTCCTTTCTCTTCGGTCAACATACGGGAGCATTGCTCCTGGATGGCTCTATTGTACCATTCATTCGAGCAAAATGCAATCGTTTTTTGCCTGTTTTCTGATAAAAACGAAATTTTTACGATCGATTGCCGGGGGGTACCGGGGCCGAATCCGATCATGGGGAGGAGGATTCCCCGGCCAGTGCCGCCTCCCCGGCGCCGCCGGCCGAAAACTTTTTTCCCACGGTGGTGGCGGGAGGGGCTGGTTGTGGTATAATAATCGCAAAGCCGGCGCGGAGCGCCGGTCCGCGGGCAGGGGCCCGTTTCGGGAAAATGGTTCCCATTTCCCCCTTTGCTCTTCTTGTATCAGTAACCTGTGCCGCGCCCCAAGGGCGCGGCTGCGGCGTGCCGCCGCGCCAAAGAGCCTTCGCCTCTTTGGGGTTGTGGTATAATACTCGCAAAGCCGGCCTTCGAGGGCTGGCGGGCGGCTGCCCCGTTTCTCCCGCGGGCCCTGCGGGAGCGTCAAACGGTTGTCATGGGCCGCCGTGAAGAAAGGAAGGTTTTTTCTGTGAAGCTGCTGGTTGTGGATTCCAATAGCCTGCTGAACCGGGCGTTCTTTGCCATCAAGCTCCTGACCACCAAGGACGGCACCTATACCAACGCCATCTACGGCTTTCTCAACATTATGCTCAAGGTGCTGGAGGACTGCCGCCCCGACGGGGTGGCCTTTGCCTTTGATCTGAAGGCCCCCACCTTCCGCCACAAGCTCTACGACGGGTATAAGGCCCAGCGGAAGGGGATGCCCCCCGAGCTGGCCAGCCAGCTGCCCATTTTAAAGGAGCTGCTCACCTTGATGGGGTATCCCCTGGTGAGCCTGGAGGGCTACGAGGCGGACGACATCCTGGGCACCCTGGCCAAGGGCTGCCGGGGGGAGGACCGCTGCGTCATCGCCACCGGCGACCGGGATTCCCTCCAGCTGGTGGACGAGCAGGTGTCGGTCCTGCTGGCAGGCACCAAGCTGGGGATGGGGGCCTATACCCTGATGGACCCGTCGGCCATCTGGGCCAAATACGGGGTGGCTCCCCAGCAGCTGGTGGACGTCAAGGCCCTGATGGGGGACACGTCGGACAACATCCCCGGGGTGCCCGGCATCGGCGAGAAGACGGCCCTGGCCCTCATCTCCCGGTACGAGACGATGGACGAGGTCTACCGCCAGCTGGAGGCGGGGACGCTGGAGGCGACCCCCTCGGTCAAGCGGAAGCTGGCCGAAGGGAAGGACCTGGCCCTCCTGAGCCGGGAGCTGGCCCGGATCGACATCCATGTGCCGGTGGACGCCGATCCCCACCACTACCAGAAGCAGCCGGGGGACCCGGCAGCCCTGTACCGGCTGCTGGCCCGCCTGGAGCTCTTCACCGTAATCCAGCGGCTGGGGCTGGAGGCCCCCGCCGGCCAGGAGACCGGCGGGGAAGACGCCCCCGTCCCCCAGGCCCTGGCGGTGCAGCAGGGGGCGGACCCCGCCTCCCTGGCGGGGAAGAAGCTGGCGCTGCTGCCCCTGGGGCCGGTGAAGGAGCTGGAGGGGCTGGCTGCCTGCGACGGGGAGACGGTCTTCCTGTGGGAGGGCCGCCAGGCGGGGGAAGCCGCCCTGACCGCCCTCCTGGAGGGGGAGGGGGAGAAGCTGGCCCTCTCCTCCAAGGAGCTTTTCCGCTTCGCTCTGTGGAAGGGCCTTTCCCTGGGGGGAAAGATGGCCTTTGACGGGGAGCTGGCCGCCTACCTCCTCAACCCCAACTCCAGCGACTATTCCCTGGAGCGGCTCTGCGGGGAGTACGCCGTCCCCGCCCCTGCCCTTTCCCTGCCGGAGGACGCGCCGGAGGAAACGGCCAAAGCCGCCGGCCAGGGGGGGAGCCTGTGGGCCCTCTGCCAGGGGCTGGAGGGGGAGATTGCCCGGAAGGAGCAGCAGGGTCTCCTGTCGGAGATCGAGATTCCCCTGGCCCAGGTGCTGGCCTCCATGGAGGAGGAGGGCTTTGCCATCGACCTGCCCGCCCTGGAGGCCTTCGGCCGGGAGCTGGACGGGGAGATCAACCGCCTCCAGGAGGAGATCTACCAGATGGCCGGCTGCACCTTCAACATCAATTCCCCCAAGCAGCTGGGGGACCTGCTCTTCGGCCAGCTGGAGCTGCCCCACGGCAAAAAGACCAAGAGCGGCTACTCCACCAACGCCGAGATCCTGGAGGGGCTGCGGGAATACCACCCCATTGTGGGGGCGGTGCTGGATTACCGGAAGTATACCAAGCTGAAGTCCACCTATGTGGAGGGCCTGTCCAAGCAGGTGGGCCCCGACGGGCGGATCCACTCGGTCTTCAACCAGACCGAAACCCGCACCGGGCGGATCAGTTCCGCCGAGCCGAACCTGCAGAACATCCCCATCCGCACCCCCCTGGGGGCCAGGATGCGGGCCTTCTTCCCCGCCCGGGAGGGGTGCCTCCTCATCGACGCCGACTACTCCCAGATCGAGCTGCGGGTGCTGGCCTCCATCGCCGGGGACCAGAACATGATCGACGCCTTCCTGGCGGGGGAGGACATCCACACCAACACCGCCGCCCAGGTCTTCGACCTGCCCCCCCTCTTTGTCACCCCCCTGATGCGCAGCCGGGCCAAGGCGGTGAACTTCGGCATCGTCTACGGCATCAGCGCCTTCTCCCTCTCCAAGGACATTGGGGTCACCGTGGCCGAGGCCGACCGCTACATTAAAAATTACCTCAAGACCTATTCCGGGGTCCGCCATTATATGGAGGAGTCGGTGGCCAAGGGGAAGGAACAGGGCTATGTGTCCACCCTCTTCGGCCGGCGGCGGTACCTGCCGGAGCTGGCCAGCACCAACCGGAACCTGCGGGCCTTTGGGGAGCGGGTGGCCATGAACGCCCCCATCCAGGGCACCGCCGCCGATATTATCAAGATCGCCATGGTGCGGGTGTGGAACCGGCTGCGGGAGGAGGGCCTGCAGGCCAGGCTGGTGCTGCAGGTCCACGACGAGCTGATTGTGGAAGCGCCCGAGGAGGAGGCGGAGCGGGCCTCCCAGATTGTCCGGGAGGCCATGGAGCAGGCCGCCCAGCTGAAGGTCCCCCTGGTGGTGGACCTGGGCACCGGGAAAACCTGGCAGGAGGCCCACTGAGATGGAGATTCGGGTTGTGCCCATGGCCGGGGAGCATCTGGACCAGCTGGCCCGGCTGGAGGCCCTCTGCTTTTCCCAGCCCTGGAGCCGCCAGGCCCTGGAAGAGGAGCTGCAAAACCCGGCGGCCCATTTCCTCACCGCCCTGGACGAGGGCGGGCAGGTGCTGGGCTACCTGGGGCTCACCGCCGTGCTGGACGAAAGCTACATCGCCAATGTGGCGGTCTTTCCCCACTGCCGGGGCCGTGGAGTGGCCAAGGCCCTTCTCCGGGCCCAGCTGGACTGGGCCCGGGAGCGGGGGATCGCCACCATGAGCCTGGAGGTCCGCCCCTCCAACCAGCCGGCCATCGCCCTCTACCGGCAGTTCGGCTTCCGGGAGGCGGGGCGGCGGCGGAAGTTTTATCAGCACCCCACCGAGGACGGCCTGATTATGACCGCCTTGCTGGAAAAAGACACAAAGGAGCAACGCCATGAAGATACTGAGCATTGAATCCAGCTGCGACGAAACGGCCGCCGCCCTGGTGGAGGACGGCCGGAAGGTCCTTTCCTCGGTGGTCTATTCCCAGATTGCCGAGCACCGCCGGTATGGGGGCGTGGTGCCGGAGATTGCCTCCCGCCGCCACACCGAGCAGATCTGTGCCGTCACCCAGCAGGCCCTGGACCAGGGGAGCCTCACCCTCGCCCAGGTGGACGGGGTGGCGGTCACCGCCGCCCCCGGCCTCATCGGAGCCCTGCTGGTGGGGGTCAATTTTGCCAAGAGCCTGGCCTTTGCCGCCGGCAAGCCCCTCATCCCGGTCCACCACATCCGGGGGCATATTGCCGCCAACTACCTGGCCCATCCCCAGCTGGAGCCCCCCTTCCTGTGCATGGTGGTGTCCGGCGGGCACACCCACATTGTGATGGTGGAGGATTACACCACCTTCCGGGTACTGGGCCGCACCCGGGACGACGCCGCCGGGGAGGCCTTTGACAAAGCGGCCCGGGCCATGGGCTTTGGGTACCCGGGCGGGGTGGAGCTGGACCGGGCGGGAAAGGACGGGGACCCGTCCAAGTATTCCCTCCCCACCCCCCATGTGGACGGATCGCCCCTGGATTTCAGCTTCTCGGGGCTGAAGACGGCGGTCATCAACCTGGTCCACAACGCCTCCCAGAAAGGGGAGGAGCTGGACATCCCCTCCCTGGCCGCCTCCTTTGGGGAGAAGGTGGCGGAGATCATCACCCAGCGGCTGCTGCTGGCCCAGGAGGAGACCGGCGCCCAGGTGATTGCCCTGGCGGGGGGCGTGGCCGCCAATTCCCGGCTGCGGGCCCGGCTGTCCGCCGCCTGCAAAGAGAGGGGCCTTCCCCTCTACGCGCCGCCCCTGGACCTCTGCGGGGACAATGCCGCCATGATCGGCGCCCAGGCCTTTTACGAGTACCAGGCGGGCCATCTGGCCGGCTGGGACCTGAACGCCCAGGCCACCATGGACCTGGCGGAGCAGTTTGAAAGCCGGTAATTCTGCAACTTTTTCTTTCCTTTCGTTTTGATGCTATTCATTTGTAAATTTAGTTGAAGGAGAAAGACGGTGAAATTGCACAAATCCTTGTTTCTTTTTTGTCAGGATGCGCTGGGAATCACGATTTTCCCCCAAATGTCTCCAGGGCCTGTTGCAAATTCTCCCGTCTCTCCCTATACTTAAGAGGAGGGAGAAAGAGCGCCTTTCTCCAGCAGTGCCCGGTCCTCCGATTTTGCCCCAAGGCCGGTTATCATTGGATTTTACAGCGGTCCCTTCCTTCCCCATCGGGCGGAAGGACCGAGAAGGGAGAGCATTGTCATGAAGAAATCGAGCAACCCCCAGCTGAACAAATGGATCGACGAGATGGTCGCCCTGGTGCAGCCCGACCAGGTGATCTGGATTGACGGCAGCGAGGAGCAGCGCCAGGATCTGTACAACCAGGCCTGCGACAGCGGCGAGATGATCCGCCTCAACCAGGAGAAGCTGCCCGGCTGTTACCTGCACCGGACGGCGGTGAACGACGTGGCCCGCGTGGAGGACCGCACCTTCATCTGCACCCGGGAGAAGGAGAACGCCGGCCCCACCAACAACTGGATGGACCCCAAGGAGGCCTATGCCAAGCTGGGCAAGTTGTTTGAAGGCTCCATGAAGGGGCGGACCATGTATGTCATCCCCTACTGCATGGGCCCCATCGGCTCCCCCTTTTCCAAGGTGGGTATCGAGCTGACCGACTCCATCTATGTGGTGGAAAACATGATCATCATGACCCGGGTGGGGGATGCGGTTCTGGAGATGCTGGGCGATTCCAACGACTTTGTCCGGGGCCTCCATTCCAAGGCCCAGCTGGACGCGGAGAACCGGTATATCTGCCACTTCCCGGAGGACAACACCATCTGGTCGGTCAACTCCGGTTACGGCGGCAACGTGCTGCTGGGCAAGAAGTGCTTTGCCCTGCGGATCGCTTCCTACCAGGGGAAGAACGAGGGCTGGATGGCCGAGCATATGCTCATCCTGGGCATTGAGAATCCCCAGGGCGAGGTGAAGTATGTGGCGGCGGCCTTCCCCTCCGCCTGCGGCAAGACCAACCTGGCCATGCTGATTCCCCCGGAAATTTACAAGAAGCAGGGCTATAAGGTGTGGACGGTGGGCGACGACATCGCCTGGATCCGTGTGGGCGAGGACGGCCGCCTGTGGGCGGTCAACCCGGAGAACGGCTTCTTCGGCGTGGCCCCCGGCACCAATGCCAAGAGCAACCCCAACGCCCTGGCCACCACCCGTCAGAACACCATCTTTACCAACGTGGTCCACAACCTGGAGGACAACACCGTCTGGTGGGAGGGGCTGGACAAGAACCCGCCCAAGAAGGCCATCGACTGGAAGGGCCGTCCCTGGGATCCGGACACCGCCACCGAGAAGGGCGCCCATCCCAACAGCCGGTTTACCGCCAGCGCCAGCGGCTGCCCCTGCCTCAGCAAGGAGTTTGCCAATCCCAAGGGCGTTCCCCTGTCGGCCATTATCTTCGGCGGCCGCCGTGCCAAGACCGCTCCCCTGGTCTACCAGGCCCGGGATTGGGAGCACGGGGTCTTTGTGGGCTCGGTGATGGCCAGCGAGACCACCGCCGCCGCTGCCGGCGCGGTGGGCGTCGTCCGCCGGGACCCCATGGCCATGCTGCCCTTCTGCGGCTACCACATGGGCGATTACTTCCAGCACTGGCTGGAGATGGGCAAGAAGGTGGGGGACAAGGCTCCCAAGATCTTCAACGTCAACTGGTTCCGCACCGATGACGAGGGCCACTTCATCTGGCCCGGCTTCGGGGACAACATGCGGGTGCTCATGTGGATCCTGGCCCGGTGTGACGGAAAGGCCGACGCGGTGGAGACCCCCATCGGCTACGAGCCCAAGCCGGAGGACATCAACGTGGAAGGCCTGGATGGGGTGACCACCCAGACGGTGGCCGACCTGCTCACCGTGGACAAGGCCCTGTGGCGGGAGGATGCCGCCAACATCCGGGAGTTCTACGGCAAGTTTGGCGACCGGCTCCCCAAGGAGCTGATGGCCCAGCTGGACCGCCTGGATGCCAACCTGCAGGAGTAAAGCTTCCAAGAACGGACAAAAGAGAAAAGGGGACGCCCGGCCGGCGTCCCCTTTTGTGCCAGGAAAGGAGGAATCGGGAATGGCCCCTGTGCTTCGCCCCATGACCGGGGAGGACTGGCCTCAGGCGGCGGCCATCTACCGCCAGGCCCTGGAGGAGGGCCGCTCCACCTTCCAGACCCTCTGCCCCTCCTGGGAGGAGTGGGACCGGGGGCACCTGCCGGTCTGCCGCCTGGCGGCGGAGGAGGCGGGCCGGCTGGCAGGCTGGTGCGCCCTCTCCCCCACCTCCTCCCGGGAGTGCTACCGGGGGGTGGCAGAGGTGAGCATCTACCTGGACCGGGCCTTCCGGGGCCGGGGCGTGGGCCGGATGCTCCTGGAGCGTCTCTGCGCCCAGAGCGAGGAGGAGGGAATCTGGTCCCTTTACGCGGCGGTCTTTGCCCAAAACCAGGCCAGTATCCGTCTCTTCCGGAGCTGCGGCTTCCGGGAGATCGGTTACCGGGAGCGGATTGCCCGGGACCGGTTTGGCCAGTGGCAGAATACCGTCCTCCTGGAACGGCGGAGCCCCACCCCCTAATCCGTACAAAAACGATCCCCCTGTTCACCGGCGGTGAACAGGGGGATCGGCCTTTGTGGAAGAGGATCAGGCGCGGGCCGGCAGGGCCAGCTCCATTACAATGGGGTAATGGTCGGAGGGGTACTGGTTGTCGTAAACTCCCCGGTCGATGGCAGCGTCGGCAATCTCCAGCCCACCGGAGACAAAGATGTAGTCGATGGGACGCCCGTTCACCTTGCCGGAAAATCCGTGGTAGGTGCGGCAGCAAAGGGGTTCCTTCTGGAGGGTGAGGGTGTAGCTGTCGTGGGTAAAGATCCGCCGGTCGCTGTCCCGCAGCATCCGCAGCACCTTGCTGGCCGGGGAGGCGTTAAAGTCTCCCATGAGGATGGTGCCGTCCGCCTGGGGGGACTGATGTCGGTGGATGTGCTCCTGGATGACCCGGATACCCTCGGCCCTGGCCAGGGGGCTCACATGGTCCAGATGGGTGTTGTAGACCCGGATCTTCTGCCCCGTTTCCACCGTTTCAAAGAGGCCCCAGGTGCAGATCCGGGGAAAGACCGCCATCAGCCCCCGGCTGCCCGGCCGCTCCGGGTGGGAGGAGAGCCAGAAGGTCCCCTGGTCCAGCAGACGCAGCCGGTCCGGCCGGTAAAAGATGGCCGAAAACTCGCTGCGGTGGCCGCCGCCCCGCCCCAGGCCGATCCACCGGTACTGGGGAAGGGCCACCTCCGCCTGGCGGAGATCCCGGATGGTCAGCTCCTGGGTCCCCACCAGGTCGGGCTTCTGCTGGGCAAAAAATTCCTGAATGGCCGCCACGCGATTGAGAAAATTCCGCTTGTCCCAGCGGAGAATGGTTCGTTTGAGATTAAAAGTGACCAGTTTCAGAAGCATGGACACGCGCCTCCTGTGTAGAACGGGCAGCCGCCCTGCGGTTCCCGTACTCTTTACTATACCCCTTGCTGCACCGCTTGTCGAGAGGAAAACCCTGCCAGAGGGGAATTTGCCCGTTGTTTTTGGTGGTTTTGATGAAAAAAAGCCCGGACCCATCCCACAAAATGGCTGACAAGGAGGCGAAAATTTGGTATACTAATGTTGTCTTTGGACGATCGCCGCCCTGGCTGCAACCGGCCCGGGGCCTCAAATAGCGAGGAGGAACCCTATGTCACAGGAACAAAAATTTGCCGTCCTCATCGACGCAGAGAACGTGGCCCCCAAATACATCGAGCTGATCCTGGACCTGATGTCCATGGAGGGGGCGGTGACCTATAAACGGATCTATGCCGACTGGACCCTGCCCCAGAACGCCTCCTGGAAGGCGGTCCTGGCCAACAACGCCATCAACCCCATCCAGCAGTACCGCTATACCACCGGCAAAAATGCCTCCGACTCGGCCATGATCATCGACGCCATGGACATTCTGTACAGCGGCACGGTGGATGGCTTCTGCCTGGTGTCCAGCGACAGCGATTTTACCCGCCTCGCCAGCCGCCTGCGGGAGGCGGGCAAGACGGTGGTGGGCATGGGGGAGGAAAAGACCCCCCGGGCCTTCGTCTCGGCCTGTGACAAGTTCCGGTATCTGGATATCCTCTACAGCAACAGCGAGCGGGCCAAGAGCCAGAACCCGCCCGAGCCGGCCCCCGCCCGGAAAGGAAACGGGAAGAGCGCGGCCCAGCCCCAGGCTGCCCAGCCGGCCAAAGCCAAGGGCAAGAAGGCGGCCAAGGAGCAGGCGGCAACGCCGGTTCCCGCCGAGGGCCAGGTGTTCAGCCCGCCCTATTCCCAGCGGGTGCTGGACGAGATTGCCGGCCGGGCGCCGGCCCCTGCCGAGGAGACGATGGAGAAGGGCGGCATCACCAGCCTGGGAGAGATTGAAACCCTCATTGCCGAGATCATCGCCAAGCAGTCGGACGACGACGGCTGGGCCTTTGTGAGCGGGGTGGGCGGCGCCCTGGGCAAGCGGGAGCCCGGCTTTGACCCCATCAACTACGGCTATAAGCGGCTGGTCTCCTTCCTGGAATCGATGAACCGCTTCCAGTTGAACCGGGTAGAAACCGGCACGCCCAATGTCTATCATATGATGGTGCGGGACCGCCACGCCCATCAGAAGTAAGCCCAGCCGACCCGGGGGAGCCGTCCGCTCCCCCTTGATTGTTGTAGTGAAGAAAGGGTGCCCTGTCCCATGGATCGTCTCCAGATGCTGCTGATTGTCTGTCCGCTTATTTTCCTCTCCGGGTTTGTGGATTCCATCGCCGGAGGCGGCGGACTCATCTCCCTCCCGGCCTTTCTGCTGTCGGGGCTGCCTGCCCAGGTGGCCCACGGGTGCAACAAATTTTCCGCCTTTATTGGAACCGGGGTGTCCACCGTCCGGTATTTCCGCCACGGGGACATGCATGTAAAGGTGGCGGTTCTGTCGGCGGTGGCGGCCCTGGGCGGCTCCTACCTGGGCACCCGCTTTGCCCTGATGCTGCCGGAGCCGGTGTTCCGGGGGGTTATCCTGACGGCGGTGCCGGTGATGTCGGTTCTCATCCTGGTGGACAGCGTCCGGGGCGAGAAGGCCGCGCCCCCCATCCCCCCCGAAAGCCGCCTGCTGGTGATGGCGGTCCTGTTTGGATTTTTCATCGGCATGTACGACGGGATGATCGGCCCGGGGACCGGGACCATCCTGATCTGGTGCCAGCACCGGTTTATGGGCTTTGAGCATGTGACCGCCTCCGGCAACGCCAAAGCCGCCAACCTGGCCTCCAACGTGGCCTCGGCCGTCACCCTCATTGCCGCCGGCAAGGTGCTGTATTGGCTGGCGGCCCCCGCCGCCCTCTGCGGCATCGCTGGCAACTGGGTGGGCTCCGGGCTGGCCATCAAGAAGGGCAGCCGCCTGATCCGGGGGATGATGATGGTGGTGGTTGCCCTCATGCTGGTGAAGCTCCTCACCGATTATCTCCTCTGACCTCTTCGCAGGGGCCTGCGCGGGCAGGCGGGACTCGATAGTTTTTCAGAAAAGTACCTTTGGGCCGCCTTCGGGCGGCCCTCTTCCGTGGCCGGGCTGTGCCCGGCCCTCCCGTAACGGGGGCGCTCCGCCCCTTCTCACCTCTTTGCAGAGGCTGACGCGGGCGGGTGGGAATCGGTAGTTTTCCGGGGAAGCACCTTTGGGCCGCCTTCGGGCGGCCCTCTCCCGTGGCCGGGCTGCGCCCGGCCCTCCCGTAAACGGGGGCGCTCCACCCCCCGGACCCCCAGGGGAACTCTTTCTGTGGAGAAAGAGTTCCCAGAAAGCCAGGGAAGGGAGGCTAGCCTCCCTTCCCAATCCCTCCACCCGGGGC
>CAJFKV010000052.1 GCA_904387055.1 Candidatus Heteroruminococcus faecigallinarum
GCGGGGATTGCCAAGGGATCTCCCTTGGCTGGCTTTCTGGGAACTCTTTCTCCACAGAAAGAGTTCCCCTAGGGGTGTGGGGAACGGAGTGTCCCCACAAAAACACGGCAGGCGGGCCGCAGGCCCGCACGGGAGAGGGCGGCGAAGCCGCCCACCCCCACCCTTGGCAGAGGACGCCGATTCCCACCCGCCCGCGCGAGCTTCTGCGAAGAGGTTAGAAGGAGATGTTCTTCCGCCTTGACAGAGAAAACCCTTTCCTCTATACTAAAACGAAAGGACATTTTCGATGGTTTCCGACCGTTTACGGGAAACAGTTAAGGAGCATAGAATGAACAGAATACGGATTGGAGCCGCGGCAGTAGCGGCGGTGCTGCTTCTGGGCGGGTGTGGCTCCCAGGAGCAGCCGGCGCCCGACGGGCCGCATCTGGAACAGGTGGGAGAGCAGACCTTTTACAGCGGGCAGCCGTTTTCCAACGGGTATGCCTTGGTACAGACAAAGGATGCGTTCGGTTATGTGGACAGCGACGGAGAATACACCGAGGCCTTCTCCCTGGAGGGGGGAAGCGGCCTGGAGAGCTTTGTCCAGGCATTCCAGCAGGGGGCGGCCTTTGAGGTTTCCCCGGAGGGGCTGTACCCCTATTACGACAAGGACACGGATGCCTGGGGATACCGGGATATCCAGTCGGGGGAGACGGTGATCGATCCCCAGTATGAAAGCGCGATGCCCTTTCGGGAAGGGCGGGCGGTCTGCGTCGAGGACGGACAGCCCACGGTGATCGACGAATCGGGAACGGTGATTCTCACAGCTGCCCGAATCTACACCGGTTATTACCAAAAGGGCCTTCTCCTGGTAAGCGACGGGGAAGAGGCCTACCCCTCTCAGGTGAGCGGTACAGAGGATGAGGTGGACACCTGGATCTGCCGCCTGGTGGACCTGGACGGGGAGACTGTCCTGGACAACCTGCTGGCGGGCGAGGGAGAGGAGAATCTCTACGGCTATGCCGATCCCCTCTATATCCGCCTGGACTATCCCGACGAAGAGGTGATCGCCGTCATGGGCATGGCGGAACCGGGGGCCCAGCCTGGGTACTATACCCCCCAGGGGGAGCTGATCCGGGCCCTGGACGGGCAGCCCGCCTATCCGGTGGCCGATGGGGTCACCTGGTACCAGGACAGCGAAACCGGCCTCTTTGGTTTGGAGACGGTGGAGGGTTCCTCCCTCACCGAGGCCCTCTATTCGGCGGTGAGCACCCCCAGCGGCGGCCTTGCCTACTGTACCGATGAAAGCGGGATGGGAGGCTTTTTGTCGGTGGAAACCGGCCAGCCGGTGAGCGAGTTTGTCTATGAGCAGGCGATGCCCTTCGCCCACGGTTACTGCGTGGTGATCCGGGACGGCTTGGCCGGGCTGGTGGACGATCAGGGGCAGGAGGTGATCCCCTGCCAATACGAAAACCTTGCCCTGGTGGACGACGGCCTTCTCTACCTGGAGGCAGAGGGGACGGTGGTTCTCACCACCCTGGATGGCCAGGAGGTAGAGGATGTGACCGGCCGGGGCGTTACCTATGCCAGCGAAGGAATCTTCTCCCTGTTTTCTCTCATTCCCCAAGGGGAAGAAGCGGCATCCCGGGACAACCAGGTGCAGTTTGTCCGATTTGTGAACGAGTAGGAGGAGATCGTATGGAGATGAACGGCGCAACCTTTCTTTTGCTGGCGGCCATTGGGGCCTTGTTTCTGTTTTTGGGCTGGCGGATTTGGCGGAGGGAACAGATTTCCCTCATCAACAACCGGTACCACGCCCGGGTGTCGCCGGAGGATAAAAAGCCCTATACGGAGAAGATGGGCAAGGCTCTCCTCCTGATCGGCCTGGGGCTGATTGCCGCCGCTATTGTGGACTTTTCCACCGATACGGGGGCGGGATGGCTGGTGTTCGCGGTGTTTTTGGTCATCGGCCTGGGGATGATCCTGTATGCCCAGATCAAGTACAATCACGGCATTTTGTAGCGTCAGGCATTCCGAAAAAAGCCGAGAAGCGTGTGGACAATATCCGAAGGCCGGGCAACGCCCGGCCACGGCAGAAAGGGCCGCCCCTGGGGGCGGCCCTTCTTTGCACAAGAAAGAATTTAATTTTTGGAAGCGCTGCTGACCACGCCGCGGCCGCTGTCCAGCTGCACCACCGATCCGTGCTTGAGGATCTGGGTGGCGCCGATGGCCCCCAGCACCGCGGGGATCTCCAGCGCCAGGCAGACGGTGGCGGCATGGGAATCGGGGCCGCCCTGCTCCACCACCAGGCCGGAGGCCCGCTTTAACAGGGGAAGGATCCGGTTGCTGGTGTAGGGGATGACCAGGATATCCCCGTCCTCAAAGGCCTCCAGGGCCTCGGTTTCGTTCTTGCAGACGCACAGCCGCCCGCAGACCTTCTTGGGGATCAGGCCGTTGCCCGAGACCAGCAGGTTGCCCACCACCTCCACTTTCAGCAGATTGGTGGTGCCGGAGATGCCCAGGGGCAGCCCGGCGGTGAGCACCACCACATCGCCGGTGTGGACGATGCCGGCCTCCTCGGCGGATTTCACCGCCATTTCAAAGAGCTGGTCGCTGTCGTCGGTCATCTCCACCAGGGTGGGAACCACCCCCCAGGAGAGATTGAGCCGGCGGGCGCCGCTGGAGGTGGGGCAGCAGCCGATGATGGGCATGCTGGGCCGGTATTTGGAGATCATGCGGGCGGTGTGGCCCGACTTGGTAACCGTGATGATGGCGGTGGCCCCCAGATCGATGGCGGTGGTGCAGGTGGCGTGGGAGATGGCGTTGGTCACGTCGGGAAGCTGCCCGTCCGACCGGGTCTTGAACCGATTGACATAGTCGATGTCCGCCTCGGCCGCCTCGGCAATCCGGCACATGGTGCGCACAGCGTCCACCGGATATTTTCCCACTGCCGTCTCGCCGGAGAGCATGATGGCGCTGGTGCCGTCGTAGATGGCGTTGGCCACGTCGGTGGCCTCGGCCCGGGTGGGCCGGGGATGCTGAATCATGGATTCCAGCATCTGGGTGGCGGTAATCACCGGCCGGTCGGAGTTGTAGATCTTTTTGATGAGTTTTTTCTGGATCACCGGGATCTGCTCCAGATCGATTTCCACCCCCATGTCTCCCCGGGCTACCATGATCCCATCGGACACGGCCACAATCTCGTCGATGTTTTCCACACCTTCCCGGTTCTCAATCTTGGCGATGATGTTGATGGTGTCGCAGCCCAGCTCCTTGAGAAGGGCACGGATCTGGAGGATATCGTCGGCACAGCGGGTAAAGGAGGCAGCAATAAAATCGAAGCCGTTCTCCACGCCGAAACGGATGTCGTCCCGGTCCCGGTCGCTCAGGTAGGGCATGGAGATGGACACGTTGGGTACGTTGATCCCCTTGTGGTCGCTGATGGGGCCGCCGTTCTGCACCCGGCAGATGATGTCCGGCTCCCGGATCTGGTCCACCACCAGCTCAATGAGGCCGTCGTCCAGAAGGATGCGGCAGCCGGGGGTGACATCCTTCCACAGATCCCCAAAGGAGATGGAGCAGCCCTGGGCGTTCCCCTCGTGAGGCCCTCCGTACAGGGTGAACAGCTGCCCCCGCTCCAGCAGGACGGTGCCGCCGGCAAACTCCTTCAGACGAATTTCCGGGCCTTTGGTATCCAGCAGGGCGGCTACCGGACGGTACAGCTCCTTGCGGAGCTTCTTGAGCTGGGCCAGGCGCGCCTTGTGTTCCTCGTGGGAACCGTGGGAAAAGTTGAATCGGGCGACGTCCATCCCCGCATGGATCATCTCCCGCAGGATCTGCGGGTCATCGGTGGACGGGCCGAGGGTACAGATAATTTTTGTCTTGCGCATCTTCCAAAAGCCTCCTAATCACAGCGAAACTTACCACTTCGTGGGCTTCCTCAGAAAAAAGCCGCAGGAATCACAAATTCCTCCATTATCTATTATACCTCCCCAGCGGCTCCAGAGCAAGAAAGAATTGGTTCACACGGCCATTTTGATTGACGGAAGGATGTCATTCTCCTGGGGAAAACGGCAGCGCCCGAGGATTTCTCTTGAATCCTCGGGCGCTGTGTGCCAGGAGGAACGGTTACCCAAACAAGCCGGTGGACAGGTACCGCTCGCCGGTATCCGGCAGGAGGACCACAATCAGCTTGCCGGCGTTTTCCGGCCGCCGGGCCGCCAAAGTGGCGGCGTGGAGGGCTGCCCCGGAAGAGATGCCGGCCAGCACCCCCTCGGTGCGGGCCAGCAGGCGGCAGGCGTCGGTGGCCTCCTCCCCGGTGACGGGGATCACCTCGTCCAGGAGGGACCGGTCCAGGATTTCCGGCACAAAGCCGGCGCCGATTCCCTGGAGGGGATGGGGGCCGGCCTTTCCGCCGGAGAGGACCGGCGAACCGGCGGGCTCCACGCCGATCAGCTGCACCTGGGGCTTGTGCTCCTTAAGGACCTGCCCCACGCCGGTGATGGTGCCGCCGGTGCCGACACCGGCGACAAAGATGTCCACCTGCCCGTCGGTATCCCGCCAGATCTCCGGCCCGGTGGTGGACCGGTGGGCGGCAGGGTTGGCAGGGTTGGTAAACTGGCCGGGGATGTAGGCGCTGGGGAGTTCCTCCTTCAGCTGGTTGGCCTTGGCGATGGCGCCGGCCATCCCCTCTTCGCCGGGGGTGAGAACCAGCTCGGCCCCCAAGGCGGCCAGCAGCTGGCGGCGCTCGGCGCTCATGGTTTCGGGCATGGTGAGGATCAGCCGGTATCCTTTGATGGTGGCCGCATAGGCCAGGCCGATGCCGGTGTTGCCGCTGGTGGGCTCGATGAGGACGGTGCCCTCGTGGATCAGGCCCCGCCGCTCTCCGTCCTCGATGAGGGCCAGGCCCACCCGGTCCTTGGCGGAGGAGAGGGGATTGAAGGCCTCCAGCTTGGCGGCCAGGGTGGCGCCGGTGATCCCCGCCTTGCGGGAGTACCCTTCCAGGTACATGAGGGGTGTGTTGCCGATCAGTTGGGTAAGATTGTTGGCAATATGCATTGTTGGTCACTCCTTTGGGTAGAAAAGAGGGTGAGAACGGCAGCGGAGCCGCCGGTTGAACGATCAGAGAATCTCCTGGTGGGGCTCCACCACCCGGCCCTCCCGGTCATAGAAGGTGACAGTGCCCGCATTCCGGGGCAGCACCAGAGCAAAGGGTTTTTCCGGGTCCAGGGACAGGACGCGGGGATCGCTGCCGTCGTCCACCACCACCTGGGAAACTCCCGGGCGGTTGAGGGAACCGTAGGCGACCTCGCCGCACCCCTCCAGGGTGAAGCGGACGACGCCCTCCTGAAGAGGGGTGATGGACCCGCCGGCGCGGAAAAACCATCCTGCCGAGGGCCCCGGCCGGTTCCAGTAGAGGGAGAAGGTGTGGTCCGCCCGGTCTTCCGGGTAGAACACCATGGCGGCCAGCTGATCGCCGGCGGTTTGGGCCGTCTGCCAGCTGGGGTCGATCCGCTGGGAGGCGCGGGCGTCCTCCTCCAGCTTCCCGGCCGTGAGAATGCCCAGGGCGCCGCCGGTCCACAGGCAGATCCCCACAACAATCGCCGCCGCCAGGCAGGCAGCGAGGAACCCTTTCCCGCGAAGGCGGGAAGAAGAGGAATACAAAGCCATCCCGAATCCCTCCTTGTTTTTCTTTGGCCAATGGGGGAAGGCTACTCCTGGTCCCCCGGGTCGCTTAACAGGGCCGCGGCGGTCTCCTCCGGCAGGGTGGATACCGACCGCAGGCGGCGCTGGATCTGCCGGGTGCGGACCCCCACCAGATTGTCCAGCTCGCTGCCCGCCTGCTCCAGCCGCTGCTGGGTGCGGGTCAGGGCGGCGCCGAACTTGTCAAACTCGGTTTTGACCGCCGCCAGCACCTGCCAAACCTCCCCGGACCGCTTCTGGATGGCCAGGGTGCGGAAACCCATCTGCAAGCTGTTGAGGAGGGCGGCCATGGTGGTGGGGCCCGCCAGGCTCACCCGGTATTCCCGCTGAAGGATCTCCACCAGCCCCCGGCGGACCGCCTCGGCGTAGAGCCCCTCCACCGGGAGGAAAAGGATGCCGAAGTCGGTGGTGTAGGGGGGCTCCAGGTATTTGTCCCGGATGTCCTTGGCTTCCTGGCGGATCCGCTGGTCCAGCACCTTGCCGGCGGCGGCCACCGCCTCGCCGGAGCCGCTGTCGTAGGCGTCCAGCAGCTGGGAATAGGCGTCGGCGGGGAATTTGGCGTCGATGGGCAGGTAGACCACCTGCTCGCCGTCCCCCGGAAGGCGGACGGCATACTCCACCGGGTTGCCGCTGCCGGGGCGGGTGACCACATTGGTGTCGTACTGCTCCGGGGAGAGGATCTCTTCCAGGATAGCCCCCAGCTGGATCTCCCCCAGGATGCCCCGCGTCTTCACATTGGAGAGGACCCGCTTCAGGTCCCCCACCCCGGCGGCCAGGGTCTGCATCTCGCCCAGTCCCTTGTACACCTGCTCCAGCCGGTCGCTCACCAGCCGGAAGGACTGGCTGATCCGGTCGTCCAGGGTTTTTTGCAGCTTTTCATCCACGGTGGCCCGCATCTGCTCCAGGCGGCGGCCGTTGTCCTCCTGGAGGGCGGCCAGCCGGTTCTCCACCGTGGTGCGGATGCCGTCCAGCTTCAGCTCGGTCTGAATGACAAAGCTGCGCAGCCGCTGGTCGTTTTGGGCCAGCTGGTCCTGGACCGTCCGCTGGAGGAGGTCCTGCCGGTCGGTGAGCTGGGCGGTCAGCTGGGCCAGCCGTTTGTCCTGCTGGGCGGCGGCCTGGGATTGTCCCTGGGCCAGCAGCTCGCCGGTGGAACGGGCGGCGGAGAGGGCGGCCTGGCTGTTTTCCTGGCGGGTCCTTCCCAGCTGGGCGGCCATCTCCTGGCGCAGCTGGTCCAGCTCCTCCTCCAGGCGGGCCAGCTCCCTGGAGGAGGAAGCGGGGCGGCGGAGCAGAAGGACGAGGACGACGATCAGCAACAACAGAATGCAGCCGCAGAGGGCGGCAAGAAGATATTCCATGGGCGGTCTCCTTTGACGGCGGGGATTTTGTTCTCAGTTTACTCTTTCTTCCCTCATAAGTCAACTTGCAGCGGAGATACTATCCATGAAGGAAGGCAGGGGAAAAGGGCCGGAGGCGGGTTGGAGAGCTGCCGGCCCTTTTTTCCGCGCCGGCCGGGAGAGGAGGGAATACCCATGGCCAATGAGGACCGGCGGCGCTGGGCAGCGGCGGTTTTCTGGTTCTGGGCGGCGCTGGATCTGGCGGCCGGGGCCAGCCTGGGGCTGTGGGAGCTGTCCGCCCTCTGGCTGGGGGCGGAGGAGGCGCTGTGGTTCTGCCGGGAGGGAGGGTTCTCCCTTGGAAAGAGCGGGCGTTTCCTGCTGGAACGGGTGCACCCGGCAGGGTGGCTCTTTCTTTTCCTGGCGGTTCTCTATCTGGGCGCGGAGGCGGTTTCCCTCCTTTGGTCCCCCGCCCCGGCGCTCTTAATGTCCAAATATCTGGGGATGGGCGCCATGGGGGTGGGGTGCCTGGGGATCTTTCTCTTCTGCCCGGACAAAGACGGCCGGCTGCTGGTGATGGGGGCCCTGGGGACGGCCGGCTGCCTGGCCGCCCTGCTGGCGATCCTCCCGGCGGTGGTTCCGGCCCTTCCCGCCCCCTACCGCCTCCGCCTCACCCTGCGGATCGACTACAACACCTTTGCCCAGACGGTGCTTCTGGGGGGAGCGGCAGCCTCCTGCGTTCTGCTGGCCCGGCGGCGGCCGGGGAGGGAATGGCTGCTGGCGGGGGTCTGGATTCTCTGCCTGCCGGTCGTCTTCCTGTCCGCCTCCCGTCGGGGGGTGCTTCTGCTGGGCCCGGTCCTGGCGGTGGTGGCCTGGGCCGCCTGGCGGGAGGGGCTGGGCGGGAAGAAGCTGGCCCTGGCCGGGGGGACGATTGCCGCGGGGAGCCTTTGGGGGATCTCCCTGCTCCGGATGGGGCTGGAACGGCGGCCGGCCGGCGGCCTGGAACTGTCCGCCGGGCAGCGGTATGCGGCCATGGCGGACGGTTCCTTTGTGGAAAAACGGCTGGCCATCTGGGGGGAGGCGCTGGAGGAGCTGTCCCGGTACTCGCCTCTCCAGTGGCTGGCGGGCAAGGGGGCCGGGTGGAACATCCTCCTCTTTGACCGGCGGGAGATGCCACGCCTCCAGCAGCTGTACGGCAGCTGGGAGGAGGGGACCATGTCGGCCCATAATTTCCTCCTGGCCGACCTGCTGGACGGCGGGCTGATCCGCCTGCTGCTGGAGCTGCTGTTGTTGGGGGCGCTGGCCCTCTGCCTGTGGGGGGTGGCCCGTCCGTCCTGGGAGCAGGCGTTTTTGCTCTGCGTCCTGGGGGTAAGCGGCGCTTCCTGCCTGATCTCCAACCGGTACGGCCTGTGGGGAGACCGGTTCTTTTGGTTGGCCTGTACAGGCTGCCTGCTGCTCCCCCTTCCATTCCAGTCAAAGGAGGCCCAAGGCGATGAAAACCCTCTGCATGATGACCAGCGTCCACCCCCACGACGACGTGCGGATCTTCCGCCTGGAGGCCCTGCCCCTGGCCCGGGCGGGGTGGCAGGTGGTGATCCTGAACCGGGAGTTTGAGGGAAAGAAGGAGGGGGTCTTCTTCCGGCGGGTGGAGCTGCCGGTCCGCCGCCTGGGGCGGATGGGGACGGCGGCAGGGCGATTTTGGCGGGCGGCCCGCCAGGTGCCGGCGGATCTGTACCAGCTCCACGACCCGGAGCTTCTTCCTGCCGGGTGGGCCCTGGCCCGGGAGGGAAAACGGGTGGTCTACGACGCCCATGAGGATCTGCCCCGACAGCTGCTGGACAAGGGGTGGATCCCCTCCCTGCTGCGGCCGGGGCTCTCCCGGGCGGCCCGGTGGGGGGAGGAGCGGCTCACCAGGAAGTTTGTCTGCTGCCTGGGGGCCACCCCGGAGATTGCCCGGCGGTTTCCCCAGGGAAGGGTGTTTCGCAACTTTCCCCTGCCGGAGGAGTTCCCCGCCGGGCCCGATCCGGCATCCCGCCCCCGGCAGGCCCTCTATCTGGGGTCGATCACCCGGGAGCGGGGGCTGTTCACCATGCTGGAAGCGGTGGAAGCGGCGGGGATTCCCCTGTTGCTGGCGGGAAGGATGGAGAGCGGGGAGCTCAGCCGCCAGGCGGTCGACCACCCGGGATGGAGCATGGTCCGATGGATGGGGCTGCGCGGCCGGGAGGAACTGCCTGCCCTGATGGACCAGTGCCGGATGGGCCTTCTCCTCCTCCAGGGGACCGACGCCTACCGCCGGTCCATGCCCATCAAACTCTTTGAGTATCAGATGGCGGGGCTGCCGGTGGTGGCCTCGGATTTTCCCCTTTGGCGGCAGCTGACCCAGGAAAAGGGGGTTCTGTTTGTCCCTCCGGGGGATGCCCGCGCCGCCGCCCAGGCCATCCGCCGCCTGGCCCAGGAGGACGACCTGGTCCGCCGCCTGGGCCGTGAGGGACGGGAGCTGGCCATGGGGCGGTTTGACGGCCGGCGGGAGCAGGAGCGGCTGGTGTCGCTGTGGAACAGCCTGGTCTTGGAGGAGACCCAGGGGAGAGAAGGAGGTCTGGGATGAGGATACTGCTCATCGATCATTATGCCGGGTCGCCCCGGATGGGAATGGAATACCGCCCCTACCAGATGGCCCGGCGCTGGGTGCGGATGGGGCACCAGGTTGTCCTTCTGGCCGCCGACCACAGCCATCTGCGCCTCCACAATCCCCATGTTTCCCGGGATTTTGAGGAAAAGGTGATTGGCGGGGTGCGCTATTCCTTCGTCCGGACGCCGGAGTACGGTCCGGCCCTGGGGGGACGGGGGAGGAATGCGGCGGCCTTTGTGGCCAAGATCTGGCGGGCAGCCCCCCAGCTGGTCCGCCTGTGGAACCCGGAGGCGGTCATCGCCTCCTCCACCTATCCCTTTGACAGCTGGCCTGCCCGGCGGATTGCCCGCCTGGCGGGGGCGGGGCTGGTCTTTGAGGTGCACGACCTGTGGCCCCTCACCCAGATTGAGCTGTACGGCTACGGGGAAAACCATCCCCTGGTGCGCACCATCCGCCAGGGGGAAAAGTATGCCTGGCGGACAGCGGACAAGGTGGTCTCCATCCTGCCGGGGGCAGGGGAGTACTTTGCACAGATGGGGCTGGACCCGGGCAAGATGGTCTATATCCCCAACGGGGCCGAGCCCTTTCCCCAGGGGGGTACGCCGCCCCGGCGGCAGCTGGCGGCGCTGGAACGGCTGCGGCGGGAGCAGGGGTTCCTGCTGATCTACGCGGGGAGCGTGGGGCGATCCAATGGCCTCCTGCCCCTGGTGGAGGCAGCCTCCCTGCTGGAAGGGAAGGCGGGGATCGCCATCCTGGGAAACGGGGCCTACAAAATCCCCCTCAAGCGGGCGGCGGGAGAGGGAAGCAACCTCCTGTTTCTGGATGGGGTGGACCGGGGCCAGCTGGCACCCCTTCTGGCCCGGGCGGATGCCTGCTATCTGGGGGCGAAGGACAGCCCCCTGTACCAGTATGGGATCGGGATGAACAAGCTCTATGACTATATGCAGGCCGCCCGGCCGATCCTCTGCGGGGTGAAAACCCCGCAAAATCCCGTGGAGCTGGCCGGCTGCGGGCTGGTGATCCCCCCGGAGAACCCGGCCGCCATCGCCCAGGGGGTGGAGCGGCTGCGGGCCCTTCCCCGGGAGGAGCGGGAGGCCATGGGCCGGCGGGGAAAGGCCTACCTCCGGCAGCATCACCAGTATGCCCGCCTGGCGGAGCGGTACCTGGAGACGCTGGAGGAGGCGGTCCAGCTGGCCAAAAGGCGGAAGGAGGCGGGGCGATGAACCTGCTTCCCGCCTATTCCCGGCTGCCCCCCTGGATGCACTGCCCGGAGGTGGCCCGGTCCTGGCGGCGGCTGGCCTGCCGGAGGGACACTCTGGCCCTCAAGCGGGCCTTTGACCTGGTGGGGGCGGCCTACCTGATCCCGCTGACCCTGCCGGTGGTGGGGGCGGCGGCCCTGGCCATCCGCCTCACCTCCCCGGGGCCGGTTCTCTTCCGGCAGGCGCGGGTGACGGCGGGAGGACAGCTCTTTACCATTTACAAGCTGCGGACGATGGCGATGGGCAGCGGCACCGCCCTGGCGGCGGCAGGGGACCGGCGGGTCACCCCGGTGGGGAGGGTGCTGCGGCGCAGCCGCCTGGACGAGCTGCCCCAGCTGTGGAACGTGCTGCGGGGGGAGATGTCCTTTGTGGGGCCCCGTCCGGAGCTTCCCTGCTATGTAAGCCGGTACCGGCCCTGGATGCTGCCGGCCCTCCTGGTGCCGGCGGGCATCACCTGCCCGGCCTCCCTTTGCTTCCGGAAGGAGGAAGAGGTGCTGGCGCTGGGAGATCGGGAGACGCTGTACCTGGAGGAAATATTGCCCGCCAAAATGGCATATAACTGCCAATATGTGGAGAACTTGAGCGTGAAAGGGGATATCCGGATTCTGCTGCGGACGGCGCGGATGGTTCTCTTTCCCCGCTGAAAAAGGAGGAATCGCCATGGATCAACAGGGGATCAACGCCCAGTGTGCCCGCCTGGAGGAAGGGATCCTCCGCCGGGTGAAGGAGGTCTTGTCCGAAGGGCAGTATATTCTGGGCAGGCAGGTGGAGGAGCTGGAGCAGGAGCTGGCCCGGCTGGTGGGGAGGAAACACTGCATCGGGGTGTCCAGCGGGACCGACGCCCTGGTCCTGGCCCTTCTGGCGGAGGGGATCGGCCCGGGGGACGGGGTCTTCACCACCCCTTTTACCTTTTATGCCACGGCGGAGGCCATCCAGCAGGTGGGCGCCCAGCCGGTCTTCTGCGACATTCATCCGGAAACCTTCCATCTGGACCCCCATCTCCTCTCGCTGGAGATCCGCTCGGTGAGCCGCACCGGCCGCCTGCGGCCCAGGGCGGTGATCGCGGTGGATCTGTACGGGGCCTGCGCCGATTACGACCGGCTGGAAAGCGTCTGTGAGGAGCGGGACCTGGTGCTTATCGAGGACGCGGCCCAGTCGATGGGGGCCAGCCGGGGAGGGCGGATGGCCGGTTCCTTCGGCAAATATGCGGCCACCTCCTTCTTCCCCACCAAACCGCTGGGCGGTTATGGGGACGGGGGAGCGGTCTTCTGCGACGACGACGAGGCAGACCGGAAGCTTCGATCGCTGCGGGAGCACGGCAGAGGGGAGGATCGGTACACCCATCTTCAGGCGGGGCGCAATGCCCGGCTGGATACGATCCAGGCGGCCATCCTGCTGGAAAAGCTGACGGTTTTTGCCGAGGAGATTGAGAAAAGGCGGGCAGTGGCCCAGCAGTACAGCGCCCGCCTGGGGGGACGGGTGCGGGTGCCCGACCGGGAAATATGCTTGACGAGCGCCTTCTCCCAATATACAATAACCTTAAAAGACCGCGTCCAGCGGGACCATCTCCGGGAGGAACTGGTCCGGCGGGGGGTGGAGGCGAGGGTGTACTATCCTCTGCCGCTCAACCGCCAACCGGCCCTGGCCAGCCTGCCCCAGCACGCCATGCCCAATGCGGAGGAGGCGGCGGGACGGGTGCTTTCCCTGCCCATCCATCCCTATCTGTCCCAGCAGGAGGTGGATCGGATCTGCGAATGGGTGCTGGAGATCCTGGACGCGTAGGAAAGGGAATGTGACAACGGTGATTTTAGCGCTTGACATTGGCAATACCAATATGGAGTTCGGCCTCTTTGAAGGGCGGGAGCTGCGGTTCAGCTTCCGCCTGGGGACCAACCGGGACGCTACCTCCGACGAGATCGGCATCATGGCGGCACAGTTTTTTGCCGCCACCAATGTGGACCGGAAAGCGGTGGAGGAGGTGCTGATCTCCTCGGTGGTTCCCCAGGTGATGTACTCGGTCAACAACGCCATGGTGAAATACTTTGGGCGGCGGCCGCTGGTGGTGGGGGCCAACCTTCCCGTCCGGATTGAGAACCGCTACGGCAATCCGTCGGAGGTGGGGTCCGACCGGCTGGTGGCGGCCCTGGGGGCATATCGGAAGTACGGCGGCCCGCTGATCGTGGTGGATTTCGGCACCGCCACCACCTTTGACGCGGTGAGCGGCGACGGGGCCTATCTGGGGGGCGCCATCTACCCCGGCATCAAGATCTCCATGGACGCCCTTTTCCAAAAGGCCTCCAAGCTGCCCAAGGTGGAGCTGGTGGACCCGGGGAAGGTGATCGGCACCACCACCGTCTCCAGCATGCAGGCGGGCGCTATGTACGGGTACCAGGGGGCGGTGCTGAACATTGTGGAGCGGATGCGCCAGGAGATGGGGGCCAACGCCAAGGTAATCGCCACCGGCGGCCTCTCCCAGATGATCGATCCCAAGAAGGAGATCTTTGACACCATCGACCGCCGCCTGATGCTGGACGGCCTGATTATGATTTACGAAGATTACTGTGAAAGCCGTTCCGAACGGTGATTGGAAAGGAGAAGGGCCGCCCCTGGGGGCGGCCCTTCTGCCGAGCGGGCCTTCGGCCCGCCTGCCGAATTTATGTGGAGGCGCTCCGCCCTCCACACCTTCCGGGGTTACGGCGGGGCCGCTGCCCCAGTTGCCCCGAGGCTCACGCGGGCGGGTGGGAGGTAGTCTCTGCGAGACGAACCTAGGGGCCGCCTTTGGCGGCCCCTCC
>CAJFKV010000053.1 GCA_904387055.1 Candidatus Heteroruminococcus faecigallinarum
TGGCGAGCTTTCTCCCCTATCTTTCGCGGTCGAAAGATAGGGTCGGGGGGTTCGGGGGGCGAAGCGCCCCCGTCGGGAGGGGCCGCCAAAGGCGGCCCACAAGTTTGTCTCGCAGAGACCACCGGTTCCCACCCGCCCGCGCCAGCGGGCAAAACCGGCAGGCGGCCCACAGGGCCGCTCGGGAGCGGCGGCGAAGCCGCCCACAGGCCCGTCTAGCAGAGACTACCATTCCCACCCGCCCGCGCCAGCGGGCAAAAACGGCAGGCGGCCCGCAGGGCCGCTCGGGAGGGGCCGCCCCCAGGCCACCCGGAGGATAAATGTTGTGAGGATGGTGTTTTTCTTGCAAATCTTTCCGAAAAAGAGGGAATAATCCTCTTGGGACGCTTGAACCGAGGGCCTAACTGTGCTAAAATTCAAAGTGGTGTTTTGTGTGCAAACCGCCGCACAAAGGCAACGTCAACAACCCAAAAATAAGGGAGGAACTGTTACATGGCGAGAAAAATGAAAACCATGGACGGAAATAACGCAGCAGCCTATGTTGCCTATGCGTTTACCGAAGTGGCCGGTATCTATCCGATCACCCCGTCCAGCCCCATGGCCGACTATGTGGATCAGTGGTCTGCCGCCCATCAGAAGAACATCTTCGGCACCGAAGTAAAGGTCATCGAGATGCAGTCGGAGGCCGGCGCTGCCGGTACCGTCCACGGTTCGCTGGGCGCGGGCGCTCTTACCACCACCTTTACCGCTTCCCAGGGCCTGCTGCTCATGATCCCCAACATGTACAAGATTGCCGGCGAGCTGCTGCCTGCCGTCTTCCATGTATCTGCCCGGACGGTGGCTACCCAGGCGCTGAACATCTTCGGCGACCATTCGGACGTGTATGCCTGCCGGCAGACCGGCTTTGCCATGCTGGCCGAGTCCAACCCCCAGGAAGTGATGGATCTGGGTCCGGTGGCCCATCTGGCCGCCATCAAGGGCCGGGTTCCCTTCATCAACTTCTTTGACGGCTTCCGCACCTCCCACGAGCTGCAGAAGATCCAGGTGTGGGATTACCAGGATCTGGCCGAGATGGTGGATATGGACGCGGTTGCGGCCTTCCGTGCCCGTGCCCTGAACCCCGAGCATCCCACCATGCGCGGTTCCCACGAGAACGGCGACATCTTCTTCCAGCATCGGGAGTCCTGCAACAAGTACTACGACGCGGTGCCCGCCATCGTGGAGGAGTACATGGACAAGGTGAACGCCAAGCTGGGCACCGACTATAAGCTCTTCAACTACTACGGCGCCGCCGATGCCGACCGGGTCATCATCGCCATGGGTTCCATCTGCGATGTGGCCGAGGAGGTTATCGACTACCTGAATGCCCATGGGGAGAAGGTGGGCCTCATCAAGGTCCGTCTCTACCGGCCCTTCGCTGCCGACCGGCTGCTGGCCGCCATCCCCGCCACCGCCAAGAAGATTGCCGTTCTCGACCGGACCAAGGAGCCCGGCTCCCTGGGCGAGCCCCTCTACCTGGATGTGGTCACCGCCCTGTGCAACGCCGGCATGAACGACATCACCGTCATTGGCGGCCGGTACGGCCTGGGTTCCAAGGATACTCCTCCTTCCAGCGTCTTTGCCGTGTACAAGGAGCTGGAGAAGGCCGAGCCCAAGCGCCAGTTCACCATCGGCATCGTGGACGACGTGACCGACCTCTCCCTGCCCGAGGAGCCCTCCCCCAACACCGCGGCGGAAGGCACCATCGAGTGCAAGTTCTGGGGGCTGGGCGGCGACGGCACCGTGGGCGCCAACAAGAACTCCATCAAGATCATCGGCGACCACACCAACAAGTACGTCCAGGCCTACTTCCAGTATGACTCCAAGAAGACCGGCGGTATCACCGTGTCCCACCTGCGCTTTGGGGACAAGCCCATCCGCAGCGCCTACTATATCAACAAGGCGGACTTTGTGGCCTGCCACAACCCCTCCTATGTTGTGAAGGGCTACAAGATGGTCAACGACGTGAAGCCCGGCGGCGTCTTCCTCATCAACTGCCAGTGGAACGCCCAGGAGCTGGATCACCACATGCCCGCGGAGGCCAAGCGGTATATTGCCAAGAACAACATCCAGCTCTACACCGTGAACGCCATCGACCTGGCCATGCAGATCGGCATGGGCAAGCGGACCAACACCATCCTCCAGGCCGCCTTCTTCGCCCTGGCCAAGGTGATGCCCATCGAGGAGGCTGTCCAGTATATGAAGGACGCCGCCACCAAGAGCTACTCCAAGAAGGGCCAGGATGTGGTGGAGATGAACCACAAGGCCATCGACGCCGGTGTTTCCGCCTTCACCAAGATTGACGTTCCCGCCGCCTGGGCCGATGCGGTGGACGACGCGGCTTCCGCCCCCGAGGTTGGCCCCGCCAAGCTGGTGAAGATGGTGGATACCATCATGAAGCCGGTGGGCAAGATGGACGGCGACAGCCTGCCTGTTTCCGCCTTTGTGGACCATGTGGACGGCACCTTTGAGCAGGGCGCTTCCGCCTACGAGAAGAGAGGCGTGGCGGTCCTGGTTCCCGAGTGGCTGCCCCAGAACTGCATCCAGTGCAACCGGTGCGCCTATGTCTGCCCCCATGCCACCATCCGCCCCTTCGCCCTGACCGACGAGGAGGCCGCTGCCGCTCCCGCCGCCATCAAGACGGTGAAGATGACCGGCAAGTTTGCAACCCCGTACCAGTTCACCATGAGCGTTTCTCCCATGGACTGCATGGGCTGCGGCGTCTGCGTCAGCGTCTGCCCCGCCAAGGAGAAGGCCCTGGTCATGAGGCCCCGGGAGGAGCAGGAGGTTCAGCAGCCTGTCTTCGATTACCTGGTGGCCAACGTCCGCCGGAAGGCGGATATGCCCGCCGCCGAGACGGTGAAGGGCAGCCAGTTCAACCAGCCCCTGCTGGAGTTCTCCGGCTCCTGCGCCGGCTGTGCCGAGACCTCCTACGCCCGGCTGGTGACCCAGCTCTTCGGCGAGCGGATGTATGTGTCCAACGCCACCGGCTGTTCCTCCATCTGGGGCGGCCCGGCTGCCACCTCTCCCTACACCACCAGCAAGGTGAGCGGATTTGGTCCTGCCTGGTGCAACTCCCTCTTTGAGGACAACGCCGAGCACGGCCTGGGCATGTACTATGGCCAGAAGGTGCTGCGGGATCGGCTGGCCGAGAAGACCAAGGCCCTCATCGCGGTTCCCTATGCCCGTCCCGAGCTGAAGGAAGCCGCCCAGAAGTGGCTGGATACCATGGACGACGGCAAGACCAACGGCGAAGCCGCCAAGGCCTATGTTGCCGCTCTGGAGCAGAGCATCCTGGGCGTGGACGAGGGGATCGCCTTCCTGGAGAGCGACGCCGGCAAGGCCGCCTTTGGGGAGAAGCAGCCCGCCATGCTGGAGAACATGAAGAGCCTCAAGGCTGCCGGCAAGCCCTACTGCAACTGTGAGGCCTGCACCCTGGCTGCCGAGATCCTCTCCGAGAAGGAGTACCTGTCCAAGAAGTCCATGTGGATCTTCGGCGGCGACGGCTGGGCCTACGACATCGGCTTCGGCGGTTTGGACCACGTGCTTGCTTCCGGCGAGGATGTGAACGTGATGGTCTTCGACACCGAGGTGTACTCCAACACCGGCGGCCAGGCCTCCAAGGCCTCCAACATCGGCCAGGTGGCCCAGTTTGCCGCGGCGGGCAAGGCCATTGCCAAGAAGAGCCTCTCCGAGATTGCCATGACCTACGGCTACGTCTATGTGGCGCAGGTGGCCATGGGCGCCGACATGAACCAGACCATCAAGGCCATCACCGAGGCCGAGGCCTATCCCGGCCCCTCCCTCATCATCTGCTACGCCCCCTGCGAGATGCACAGCATCAAGGGCGGCATGAGCAACTGCCAGATGGAGATGAAGAAGGCGGTCGACGCCGGGTACTGGAACATGTTCCGGTACAACCCCGCTGCCAAGGCCGAGGGCAAGAACCCCTTCACCCTGGACAGCAAGGCTCCCACCGGCAGCTACCACGACTTCCTCATGGGCGAGGCCCGGTACTCCGCCCTCACCCGGTCCTTCCCCGAGAGAGCCGAGAAGCTCTTCGACGAGGCCGAGAAGGTTGCGGCTGCCCGGTACGAGCATCTGCAGAAGCTGGCCAAGCTCTACGAGTAATCGATACCCTGCCTATAAAAACGGCCCCGGACCATCGGTCCGGGGCCGTTTTTTGTGGAGGGCAGCCCGTCCCGGGGAGAATCCGGCGGCAGAACCCGAAAAAAAACAGGAACCCCCGGAGAAATCTTCTCCGGGGGTTCCTGTGGTGACCCGTGGGGGAATCGAACCCCCGTTACCGCCGTGAAAGGGCGGTGTCTTAGCCGCTTGACCAACGGGCCAAACAAGAAATGAGAAGCAAAGGGCCACTATCCATTTGCTTCTCATTGGGGTGGTAGCGGTAGGTGGATTTGAACCGCCGACACTGCGGGTATGAACCGCATGCTCTAGCCAACTGAGCTATACCGCCATCTATGATGCCACATGGAATGCAGCGTATTTAATTATATCGGATGATAGGGGGGCTTGTCAAGGGCTCCTGGGAAATTTTTTTGCAATTTTTCAGGGGTAATGCCATCCAGGCGCGGGGGGATCTTCCCCCGCGCCTGGATGGCTCCCTACAGGTTGGTATACCCCATCAGGAACCGGTCCACCTCCCGGGCGGCGCAGCGGCCCTCCTGGATGGCCCACACCACCAGGGACTGGCCCCGGTGCATATCCCCTGCGGCAAAGACCTTGGGGACCGAGGTGGCGTAGCCGCCCTCCCGGGTCTTGACCAAGGACCGGGGGGTCAGCTCCAGGCCCAGGGCCTGGGGCAGGTATCCCTGGGGTCCCAGGAACCCGGCGGCAATCAGCAGCAGCTGGCAGTCCAGCACCTCCTCGCTGCCGGGAATGGGCTTGTGGTCCCTGCCCAGGCGGACCGTCTTGACCCCCGCCAGCTTGCCGTCCTCCCCGGCAAGCAGCTCGGCCACGGTGGTTTCGTAGATCCGGGGATCCCGGCCGAAGAGGGCGATGGCCTCCTCCTGGCCGTAGTCGGTCTTGCAGACCCGGGGCCACTGGGGCCAGGGGTTGTTCTCCCCCCGTTGGTCGGGGGCCTTGGGCATCATCTCCAGCTGGACGACGCTGGCGCAGCCGTGGCGGATGCAGGTGCCCACGCAGTCGTTGCCGGTGTCGCCGCCGCCCACGATGACCACGTTTTTCCCCTTGGCCGAGGGGTAGGTTCCCTCCCGCAGGCCGGTGTCCAGCAGGCTGCGGGTGGTCTCCTTGAGGAAGTCCACCGCGAACCACACCCCCGCCGCCTCCCGGCCGGGGACGGCCAGGTCCCGGGGCTGGGCGGCGCCGCAGCAGAGGACCACCGCGTCGTATTCCTCCACCAGCTGGCGGGGGTCCAGGTCCCGCCCCACGTCCACGCCGGTGCGGAATTCCACCCCCTGGGCGGCCATCAGGTCCAGCCGCCGCCGGACAACGGTCTTCTCCAGCTTCATATTGGGGATGCCGTACATCAATAGTCCCCCCGGCCGGTCCTCCCGCTCCAGGACGGTTACCTGGTGGCCACGGCGGTTCAGCTGGTCGGCGCAGGCCAGGCCCGAAGGCCCGGACCCCACCACCGCCACCCGCTTGCCGGTACGGGTTTGGGGCGGGCGGGGCTGGATGAGCCCCCGCTCCCAGGCGTCCTCGATGAGGCCCAGCTCGTTTTCCCGGATGGTCACCGGGTCCCCGTTGAGGCCGCAGGTGCAGGCCGCCTCGCACAGCGCCGGGCAGACCCGGCCGGTAAACTCGGGGAAGTTGTTGGTCTTGAGGAGCCGCTCCACCCCGTGGCCCACGTCTCCCCGGTACACCAGGTCGTTCCACTCGGGGATCAGGTTGTGGAGGGGACAGCCGGACACCATCCCCCCCAGCACCGCCCCCGACTGGCAGAAGGGCACCCCGCACTCCATGCATCTGGCCCCCTGGCGCTGCCGGTCCTCCCGGCCCAGCCGGGGATGAAATTCCCGGTAATGGAGCACCCGCTCCCGGGGCTCCTGTGCAGGGTTCCCCTGCCGCGAATAGTCCAAAAATCCCGTTGGTTTTCCCATCTTCTCATTCCCCCGCTTTCTTGGTGTGGAGGTAGAAGGCCTCCACCTGGGCCTGCTCCCTGGTCATTCCCTTCTGCTCATACTGGGCGATGGTCCGCAGCATCCGGTCGTAATCCTGGGGAAGAATCCGCTTGAACAGGGGCAGATACTCCTCAAACCGGGCCAGGATCTCCTCCCCCTTGGGGGAGCCGGTGGCCGCCACATGGGCTTCGATCAGCTCCCGCAGGCGGGCGATGTCGTCGGGGTGGGTAACCGGCTCCATCGAGACCAGGGCCTTGTTGAGCCGCCGGTACAGGTCCTGCTCCTCGTCCAGGACAAAGGCCACCCCGCCGCTCATGCCGGCGGCAAAGTTTTTGCCGGTGGGGCCCAGCACCACCACGCAGCCGCCGGTCATATATTCGCAGCCGTGGTCGCCCACCCCCTCCACCACCGCGGTGGCGCCGGAATTGCGGACACAGAACCGCTCCCCCGCCACGCCGTTGAGGAAGGCCTTGCCGCTGGTGGCCCCGTAGAGGGCCACATTGCCCACCAGGATGTTCTCCGAGGGGTCGAAGGGACTGTCCTTGGGGGGATAGGCCACAATGGTGCCGCCGGACAGGCCCTTGCCCAGGTAATCGTTGGCGTCCCCCTCCAGCTCCAGGGTGAGGCCCTGGGGCAGGAAGGCCCCGAAGGACTGGCCGCCCCCGCCCACGCAGTGGACGGTGAAGGTGCCCTCCGGCAGGGAGCCGTGCAGGCGGGTGATGTCCGACCCCAGGATGGTGCCCACCGCCCGGTCGGTGCTGGAAACCGGCAGCTCCAGCCGGCGGGGTTCCCCCTTGGCCAGGGCGCTGCCCAGCTTCTTCTCCAGGACCCGCAGGTCCACCGTCTTGTCCAGGGCGAAGTCGTAGGCATCCGCCGGGTCAAAGTGGGTCTTGACCCCCGTCCCCACATAGGGGTTGTCCAGGATGGGGGACAGGTCCACGGTGGCGGCCCGCTCGTTGACGGCGGGGCTGCGCACCTGGAGAAGGTCGGTGCGGCCCACCAGGTCCTCCACCTTCCGGATGCCCAGGCGGGCCATGTGCTCCCGCAGCTCCTGGGCGATGAACCGCATAAAGTTCACCACATACTCCGGCTTGCCCCGGAACCGCTTGCGCAGCTCCGGGTTCTGGGTGGCGACCCCCACCGGGCAGGTGTCCAGGTTGCACACCCGCATCATGACGCAGCCCAGGGTCACCAGGGGCGCGGTGGCAAAGCCGAACTCCTCCGCCCCCAGCATGCAGGCGATGGCCACGTCCCGGCCGCTCATCAGCTTGCCGTCGGTCTCCACCACCACCCGGGACCGCAGGCCGTTCTGGATCAGGGTTTGGTGGGTTTCGGCCAGGCCCAGCTCCCAGGGGAGGCCGGCGTTGTGGATGGAGGTGCGGGGGGCGGCGCCGGTGCCCCCGTCGTGGCCGGAGATGAGGACCACCTGGGCCCCCGCCTTGGCCACGCCGGCGGCGATGGTACCCACCCCCGCCTCGCTCACCAGCTTCACCGAGATCCGGGCCTGGCGGTTGGCGTTTTTCAGGTCGTAGATCAGCTGGGCCAGGTCCTCGATGGAGTAGATGTCGTGGTGGGGCGGCGGGGAGATGAGGGTGACGCCGGGGGTGGAGTGGCGGCACCGGGCAATCCAGGGGTACACCTTGCCGGCGGGCAGATGGCCGCCCTCCCCCGGCTTGGCCCCCTGGGCCATCTTGATCTGGATCTCCCGGGCGCTCACCAGATAGTCGCTGGTCACCCCGAACCGGCCGGAGGCCACCTGCTTGATGGCGGAGTTCCGGGCCGGGTCGGCCAGCCGCTCCGGCTCCTCCCCGCCCTCGCCGGAGTTGGACTTGCCTCCCAGCAGGTTCATGGCCCTGGCCAGGCACTCGTGGGCCTCCTGGGAGATGGACCCGTAGCTCATGGCGCCGGTCTTGAACCGCTTGACGATCTCGTCCACGCTCTCCACCTCCTCCAGGGGGATGGGGGTGTCGGCATACCGCAGGTCCAGCAGCCCCCGGAGGGTGTGGGGCAGGGTTTCGTCGTCCACCAGGGCGGTGTATTCCTGGAAGAGCTGGTAATCCCCCAGGCGGGTGGCCTGCTGGAGGAGATGGATGGTGCGGGGGTTGTAGAGGTGGTCCTCCCCGCCGGCCCGGGCCTTGTGGGCCCCCAGGCTGTCCAGCTCCGGGTCCGCGTCCAGCCCCAGGGGGTCGAAGGCCTTGGAGTGGTTGTGGTCCACCATGGCGGCAATCTCCTTCAGGCCGATGCCCCCCACGGGGGAGATGGTGTTGGTAAAATACCGGTCGATCACCGGCTGGCTGATCCCCACCGCCTCGAAGATCTGGGCGGACTGGTAGGACTGGAGGGTGGAGATGCCCATCTTGGAGGCGATCTTGACGATCCCCTTCCGGATGGCGGTGTGGTAATCCTTGACCGCCGCGTGGAAATCCTTGTCCAGCACCCCTTCCTCGATCAGGTCCACAATGGTTTCCTCGGCCAGATAGGGGTTGATGGCCCGGGCGCCGTAGCCCAGAAGGGTGGCAAAGTGGTGGACATCCCGGGGCTCGGCCGATTCCAGCAGGATCGAGACGGCGGTGCGCTTCTTGGTGCGGATCAGGTGCTGCTCCATGGCCGACACCGCCAGCAGGGAGGGGATGGCCACGTGGTTCTCGTCCACCCCCCGGTCGGAGAGGATGATGATGTTGGCCCCTTCCCGGTAGGCCCGGTCCACCGCCACCTCCAGCCGGCCCAGGGCCCGGTCCAGGGGGGTGTTCTTGTAGTAGAGGATCGAGACGGTGGCCACCTGGAAGCCGGGCTTCTTCATGGCCCGGATCTTCATCAGGTCGGTGGAGGAGAGGATGGGGTTGCGGATCTGGAGGACCCGGCAATTTTCCGCCTTCTCCTCCAGAAGGTTGCCGTCGTCCCCCACATAGACGGTAGTATCGGTGACGATCTCCTCCCGGATGGCGTCGATGGGCGGGTTGGTCACCTGGGCAAAGAGCTGCTTGAAGTAGTTGAAGAGGGGCTGGTTCTGGTTGTCCAGCACCGCCAGGGGGATGTCGATGCCCATGGCGGCGGTGGGCTCCGCCCCGGTGCGGGCCATGGGAAGGATGGTGTCCCGCACATCCTCATAGGTGTAGCCGAAGGCCTTTTGCAGCCGCTTCAGCTGGGAGCGGGTGTGGGTTTCCACCCGCTTGTTGGGGATGGGCAGGTCGGCCAGGTGGACCAGGTTCTGGTCCAGCCACTCCCCGTAGGGCTGCCGCCGGGCGTAGGTCTCCTTCAGCTCCTCGTCCTGGATGATGCGGCCCTCCTTCAGGTCCACCAGCAGCATCCGGCCGGGGCGCAGGCGGGATTTCTCGGCAATCTGGCTGGGGGGAATGTCCAGCACCCCCACCTCCGAGGCCAGAATCAAGCGGCCGTCGGTGGTGACGTAGTACCGGGAGGGCCGCAGGCCGTTCCGGTCCAGCACCGCCCCCACCCGGTCCCCGTCGGAAAAGAGAACGGCCGCCGGGCCGTCCCAGGGCTCCATCAGGGTGGCGTAGTACTGGTAAAGATCCTTTTTTGCCCGGGAGAGGGAGGGATCCCCCATCCAGGGCTCCGGAAGGCAGATCATCACCGCCAGGGGGAGGTCCATCCCCGCCATCATCAAGAATTCCAGGGTGTTGTCCAGCATGGCCGAGTCGGACCCGGACACGTCCACCACCGGCAGCACCTTGTCCATATCCTGGTCCAGCAGGGGGCTGGAGATGGTCTCCTCCCGGGCCAGCATCCGGTCCACGTTGCCCCGGATGGTGTTGATCTCCCCGTTGTGGGCCAGCAGGCGGTAGGGATGGGTCCGCTCCCAGGAGGGGTTGGTGTTGGTGGAGAAGCGGGAGTGGACCAATGCGATGGCCGATTCGTAGTCCGGGCTCTCCAGGTCGGGGTAGAAGGCCCGCAGCTGGTCTACCAGGAACATCCCCTTGTAGACCACCGTCCGGCTGGAGCAGGAGACCACATAGGTGTTGTCGTTGGACTGCTCAAACACCCGCCGGGCCACATAGAGCTTCCGGTCAAAGGCCAGCCCCTGCTCCACCCCCTGGGGACGGCGGACAAAGCCCTGCTCGATCCAGGGCATCTTGTCCCGGGCCTTCTGGCCCAGGATCTGGGGGCAGATGGGGACGGTCCGCCAGCCCAGGAACTCCATCCCTTCCTTTTCCACAATCACCTGGAACATCTTCTTGGCCTGGCCCCGCTGGAGGGGGTCCTGGGGGAAGAAGAAGACCCCGATGCCGTACTCCCGCTCCCCCGGCAGCTGGATGCCCGCCTGGGGGGCCGCCTGGGAGAAGAACCGGTGGGAGATCTGCACCAGGATGCCCACCCCGTCGCCGGTTTTTCCCTCGGCGTCCTTGCCGGCCCGGTGTTCCAGCTTCTCCACAATCTTCAGGGCGTCGTCCACCGTCCGGTGGCTGGGGCGGCCGTTGATCTCCACCACCGCTCCCACGCCGCAGGCGTCGTGTTCACAGGAGGGCCGGTAGAGCCCTCTTTGGGGGTACCCCTCGGTTTTCATAGAAACATCCCCTTTCCAAAAATCGCCCCCCACGGGGCCGATGGCCGCCCCGCCAGAGCGAGCAGGCTCCCCTGCCGGCGGCTGTCTTTCCGCCGGAATGCAGGGAAACCCCATCAATCTTTCAATAAAAAAGACAAAGGCGCACCAAGCTACCAAGCTGGGAACGCCTTTGTCCTCATCTATAGGCAAAAGTATACCGGGTCTCCATGGGAAAGTCAAGGGATTTTTTGCAGATCTGCAATTTTCCATCTTCCAAAATGCAAAACATCCTTCCCCCTGCAAATTGTGCAGTTTTCCAGGGGTAGGCCTTCCGGTGGGCCGCCTGCTGTGTGCAGGCGCTGCCGGCACCACAGGCGGGCGGCGATCGGCAGTTTCCTGCCGGGGCGGAAGCGAGGGGCACATTCCCGCGGCGGCTCCTCTTCCAGCCCTCTCCAAAAGGCCCAAAAAGGTGGAAAAACTGCGGGGAATTATTGAGCGGGTGGGAGAAAGAATGGATTTTCCTCAAAAGGAGGGGGAATTCCCTTGCCAGTTGACGGAACTTGTTGTAGAATATTAAAAATACCATCAAGAGCCGCTTGGAGACCCCATCCTTGGGGGAATACAGAAAGGATAGGAGAGAGCCCATGCTGAATATGAATTTTAGCGAGAAGTTCACCAAGGAAGCACTCACCTTTGATGATGTGCTGTTGATCCCGGCCAAGAGCGACGTGATCCCCCGGGACATCGACCTGCACACCCGGCTGGCCCGGGACATCTACCTGAACACCCCCATCATCACCGCCGCCATGGATACGGTGACCGAGAGCCGCATGGCCATCGCCGTCGCCCGGGAAGGCGGCATCGGCATCATCCACAAGAACATGTCCATCGAGCGCCAGGCCGATGAAGTAGACCGGGTAAAGCGGTCCCAGAACGGCGTCATCACCAACCCCTTTTCTCTCTCCCCCGAGCACTATGTCTACGACGCCGACGAGCTGATGGCCAAGTTCAAGATCTCCGGCGTGCCCATCTGTGAGGACGGGAAGCTGGTGGGCATCATTACCAACCGGGATTTGAAGTTCCTCAAGGATTATAACTGCAAGATCAAGGACGTGATGACCAAGGAGAACCTGGTCACGGCGCCGGTGGGCACCACCCTGGAGGAGGCGCGGGAGCTGCTGGGCCGCCACAAGGTGGAGAAGCTTCCCCTGGTGGATGAGAAGGGGTACCTGCGGGGCCTTATCACCATCAAGGACATCGAGAAGGTTTCCCAGTATCCCAACTATTCCAGCGACAACAAGGGCCGGCTGCTCTGCGGGGCGGCCATCGGCGTAACGGCCGACGTGCTGGAACGGGCCGAGCAGCTGGTGGCCGCTCAGGTGGACGTGCTGGTGCTGGATTCGGCCCATGGACATTCCCACAACATCATCGAGTGTGTCAAGAAGGTGAAGGCGGCCTTCCCGGATGTGGCCCTGGTGGCCGGCAACATCGCCACCGCCGAAGCGGCGGAGGATCTGATCGCCGCCGGCGCCGATGCGGTGAAGGTGGGCATCGGCCCCGGTTCCATCTGCACCACCCGGGTCATCGCCGGCATCGGCGTGCCCCAGGTAACCGCCATCTACGACGTGGCCTGTGTGGCGGCGAAGCATAACATCCCGGTCATTGCCGACGGCGGTATCAAGTATTCCGGCGACATTGTAAAGGCGCTGGCCGCCGGGGCGTCCACCGTGATGCTGGGCAGCCTTCTGGCCGGGTGTGAGGAGTCCCCCAGCGACACCGAGATTTACCAGGGCCGCAGCTTCAAGGTCTACCGGGGAATGGGTTCCCTGGGGGCTATGGCCAAGGGCAGCAAGGACCGGTATTTCCAGGAGGGGAACAGCAAGCTGGTGCCCGAAGGGGTGGAAGGCCGGGTTCCCTACAAGGGCCTGGTGGGGGATACCATCTACCAGCTGGCGGGCGGCATCCGCTCCGGCATGGGATATTGCGGCTGCAAGACCATCCCCGAGCTCCACGAGCGGGCGCAGTTTGTACGGATCACCGGCGCCGGCCTGAAGGAGAGCCATCCCCACGACATCTACATCACCAAGGAATCCCCCAACTACACCGTCAATCCCTAATCGGAATAGCAAAAAACAGCCCCATCTTTGCGATGGGGCTGCCTTTTTGCCAAACTGTCGGTTGTAAGACGCCTGCACGGTTATATGAAGTTCTTCACATAAAACCGCTGGTTTCCCATCGCATGGTGCTGACGGGAAGATCGATGGTTCTCTGCCGAACGGGCCTTTTAACCTCCTTGCAGAGGCTAGCGCGGGCGGGAACCGGTAGTCTCTGCGAGGCGGGCTTGTAGGCGGCTTCGCCGCCACTCCCGTGGCCGGGCTGCGCCCGGCCCTCCCGTTTTTTTGTGGGGGATTCCCCCACACCCCCTTTTGCGGGGGCGCTCCGCCCCCCGGACCCCCAGGGGTACTCTTTCTGTGGAGAAAGAGTACCCCGAAAGCCAGGCGGGGGAAATCCCCCGCCGCCCCCTGCCGACCGGCGTACCTCCCGGTACGCTAAACATCGTCGGCTCGGGAGTGCAGCGGTCGCCCAAGGCCGTTCGGCTCCGACGCACGCCAATGTTCGGCTCTCGCCGAACGGACGTGCTGGAGTTTTTATCCGGGCATGGCAAGCAGGAATCACCCCACTGCCAAGATGCAGAGAAAAAAAACAGCGGTCACCAAGGCCCCCTTCCCCGGATAAAAATCCCCTCACGGGGCACGAACATAGATGACCGGTGTGCCTCCTCGGTCGGCCTGGCTAGGGAGCACGCTGTGCCATGTGGTTTTCCACCGATTCCCGGAGTCTTTGGGGAGAACAAAAAAGGCTGCGCTTCCGCAACCCTGGGACATGTACCTGCACTGTACTCAGAAGAATATGGATGATACCTAGAGGCTGGACTGCCGGCCGGGGGAATGGAAAAGCCGGGGATTCCCCGGCTTCTTTTGTGGGTCGTCAGTGAAGGCCCACGATAAAGAACGTCTTTCGGTG
>CAJFKV010000054.1 GCA_904387055.1 Candidatus Heteroruminococcus faecigallinarum
TTTACGGGTAGCAAGTAATCCCATGCGTGGCTGGCAGGCCAATAGACGACGCACTTGTGCGTAGCCTGTAGTATTAGGGCTTTGCCCGAAACTGAAATATCCCCCGCTTTGCGGGGGGATTTTTATTTGAGGGTCGCATCTTCCCCCTTCTCCGCATAGGATGGACTGAGGGGAAGGTGTGCCAAAAGAAGAAAACACCTGCTTTCAACAGCGGAAAAACCGTGCCAGTTTCCCCGTGAAGCAGCAATCCGACAGGGTATCGCTGCTCTCTTGGGGCAAAACCAGAGAAACGTGCCTCGGCGGATGCTGGGTCGGGCAGGGCGCTGCTTATATCCTTTCTTCTTAAGAAAACCGGTCTGCAATCCCCTTCTACTTTATATGGGAGGTACACGACTTATGAATCGATACCCAAACCCTGATTTTCCCGGCAACTGCTGCTCCAGCGGTTCCGGCTGTAATTCCTGTGGCGGATGCAATTGTCCGCCTCCTTACCCGCCACCTCCTTGTATGCCTGGCCCTACCGGTCCCACTGGGCCCACTGGGCCTGCCGGCATCGGCTTTGACAGTGCTGTCGTCTTCGATCCGGCGATGGCCATCACCTACCCCCGCGGTCAGGTGGTGCTTTATAATGGGGGAGTCTATGTGGTAACCAGCGCGCCTCCCACCGGTGTGCCGGGCAGTTCTCCCGATTACACCCCCATCACCGTGAGCGGCGGCGTCACCGGCGCCACCGGTCCTACCGGTCCCACCGGACCAACCGGTCCCACCGGACCAACCGGCCCCATAGGGACGACCGGCACAACCGGCGCTACTGGCGCTGCCGGTCCCAGAGGTGTTACCGGTGCAACAGGCGCCACTGGTCCCACCGGCCCCACCGGTCCCGCCTTTGACGATGCAGTCAGCTTTGTAGCAGGTACGCCCTATCACCAGGGGCAAGTGGTCATTTACGGTGACAATGCCTATGTGGCAGTTGCCGATAATCCCACCGGTACACCCGGCAGCTCGGCCGATTTTGCCCGGATCGCCTTGAATGGCGGTATCACCGGTGCAACAGGCCCCACCGGGCCCACCGGACCCACTGGAGCAACCGGTGCGGCCGGTCCCCAGGGACCGCAGGGCGCCCAAGGCCCCGAAGGGCCCCAGGGTCCTGAGGGACCTCAAGGGCCTCAGGGCGCTACCGGAGCCGCTGGCCCCACCGGCCCCACCGGACCTACCGGACCCACTGGGCCGACCGGAGCAGGCGATACCGGTCCCACTGGCCCTACCGGACCCACCGGCGACACCGGTCCCCAGGGCGATGTCGGCCCGGCTGGTCCCACCGGCCCTACTGGACCGACCGGCCCCACCGGTCCTACCGGACCCACCGGCGACACCGGCCCCCAGGGCGCCCAAGGGCCTCAAGGCATCCAGGGTGAAAAGGGGGACACTGGCGCGGCACCGCCGCTGAACGCCCTCTTTGCCACCCATGCGTCCAACCAAACCATCTCCTCGGCCAACGATCCCCTACTCTTTGACACAAACGCTGTCACACAGGGGACCGATATCACCCATACAGCCAGCAGCGGTGACTTCTCCCTTACCACCAACGGCAACTATCTCATCCACTACAAAACGGTGGCGACGGTTACCTCCGGTGCTCCGCAAACAGCAACGGTCCAGCTGACCAACAACAGCACTCCCATTGCAGGCACCACCTCCAGCGCTACCATCTCCACCGATAACGACGACGCCGTGCTCTCCGGTTCCGCCATTGTCAACGTCACCTCCGCCCCGGTCACTATCCAGTTGAACGCCACCGACACCCAGGCGTCCTATGAAAACAGCACCATGGTAATCCACAAGCTGGATTAAACCAACCACCCACACACGGGCCTTTTGACCGAAAAGAGGAGCGGGCAGCCGATCGCTGCCCGCTCCTCTGCATATCCTATCTGCCTGCCTACTGGTCCGGCGCAATGATCAGATCCACGCTGGCGGCTTCCGCCTGGGAAACGCTTTCCGGATCGATGGAACTGTCGGTGATAATGTGGTCAATGCCGTCGGGAGGACAAATAATGCTGAGAAAGGTTTGATGGAACTTGCTGCTGTCCGCCAAAATATAGCGCTCGTTGGCATTTTCCAGCATGGCCCGTTTAATACTGGCCTCAAATAAATTGGGGGTTGTATAGCCAATAGTAAAATCCACCCCGTTCACGCCGATAAACACCTTGTCCACCCGCAGGGTTTTTAGCGCGTTCTCGGCAATGGATCCAATGGAGGACTGGAGATTCCGCCGCAGCTGGCCGCCGATGTGGATCACCTCCACCTCTTCACAGGTGAGAAGATCGTTCACCGCTCGGAAGGAATTGGTCACCAGGGTAATATTCTTTTTCTCGCCGCTCTTCAGCAAGGGGATGATGGAAGATGCGGTGGTGGACGAATCGATCATGATGGCGTCGTTGTCCCGGATCTGGTTGTAGGCCATCTGGGCAATCTGGAATTTCTCCCGCACCCGCGCGTTCTCCAGCTCCCAGAGGGAGGGTTCCACCGCCGCGTTGGACACCTTCATGGCGCCGCCGTGGGTCCGTTTTAACAAACCGGCCTCCTCCAGCTCCTTCAGATCCCGGCGGATGGTCACGTCCGAAATGCCAAACCGCTCGCTCAGGTCCGACACCCGGACCGTGCGGTACCGGTCCACCAATTCCTGTATCATCTGCTTCCGCTTATGGGCTAACATGCAGCCGCCTCCCTCTCCCATTTCAGTAGTTCTATTGTAACGACTTTGTGAGGAGAAATCAAGGAAAAAAGAAATGCATCGATCAAAAAACGCCCGTTTTTTGTTTCCTTTTCCTGGAACCAAACAAAAACCCATCTGCTTCCCTAGGAAAACAGACGGGTTTCGAGGATTCCATCGGTCGAAGAGTCGCTCAGTCCATTCGGACCGCCGCATCCAGCGCCAGCTGGGACCGCTCGCATTCATCCGGCAGCATGGTCAGCTGGGCACAGAGCCGGCTGCCCTTCATCCGGTCGGACGCGTAGGACAGGCCGTTGCTGCGCCGGTCCAGCAGCAGGTGGTCGATCTGGGCGGGGTCCCCCAGGAGGATCACCTTTGTCCCACGCCCTACCCGGGTGATGATCCCTTTTACCTGGCGGGGGGTAAGGTTCTGCGCCTCGTCGATCATCAGCCAGGTGTCGGTAATGGAACGCCCCCGCATAAAGTTCATGGCCTCGGCGGTAATCACGCCGGTTTCAAACAGGTAATCGATCCGGCTGCGCAGCTCCTTCTCGTTGCCTCGTTCCTTGGCATCCAGGTCCAGCAGCACCTCCAGATTGTCCACCACCGGCCGCAGGAGGGGCGAGATCTTCTCCTGCTCGCTGCCGGGAAGGAAACCGATGTCCTGGTCAAACTGAGCATTGGGCCGGCAGACCAGGATCTTCCGGTAGGCGCGTTCCTCCGGCTCCAGAACCTTTTCCAGCCCCACCGCCAGGGTATAGAAGGTCTTGGCCGTCCCGGCCGGCCCCTTGACGATGACCAGGGGTGCCTCCGTTGCCGGGAGCATCAGCGCCTCCTGCAAAAACTGCTGCCCCACGCTGCGGGCCTTGACGCCGAAGGGTTTGACCCCGTTGTAGGCCAGGGGGACCACCTTCCCCTCTTTGTACCGTCCCAGCATCGTTTTCTTCTCCTGGGTATCGGACCGAAGGATGACAAACTGGTTTTCCACCAACGCGACCGACTTCCGTTCCCCCTCCGAATCCACCTGATACAGGTGGTCGGCGGCAATTCCTTTCTTTTTGAAGGAGGAAAGAAGGTCGTTAGGCAGGTACAAATCCGCCCGTCCCGTGTATGCCTCCCCAGCCTCCGGTACCTGGTCGGTGGTGAAATCCTCCGCCGGTACCCCCATCAACTGGGCCTTAATCCGGGCCACAATGTCCCGCGTCACCAGCGTGGCGGGAACTCCATCCTCCCGAAGTCCCTTGCACACCTGTAAAATCCGGTTGTCCCGGCTGTTCGGATCCATGCCGTGAAGAAGTGCTACCCCCACATGATTGCTCTCCAGCCGCAGGGTTCCTCCTCCGGGCAGAGGCACTCCCTCCATCAAATTTCCCTGAAGGCGCAGCTTCTCCAGAAAGCGGATCACCTGCCGGGCATTGCCGCCCCGTTCTCCCTCGGCCTGCTTCAACCCGTCCAGCTCCTCCAACACGGCAAGGGGCAGGACAATGTGGTTCTCTTCAAAGGATTCCAAGGCATATGGGGCCTGAATCAGGACGTTGGTGTCCAGCACATAGGTTTTTTCCATTCTTTGTTCCGCCTTTCTGTTGGTATCCTCCCCAGCGGGTCGGAAGTCTGCCTCCCCGCTGTCGAAGCCGCCGGATCCCAAACAATCAAAAAGGACCAACACCAGCAGCGCTTTGCGGCCGCTACCGGTCTTGATCCTTTGTAGAAACGATGGATTGTCTGGCTGGGCAGAGGGCCGCCATTGGCATCGCTCCTTCCCCGGCGGGAGTTCCCGCTTCTGTTTTCAGTATACCAGAGGGGAAACAGCCCTTCTATCTGGAAGCTGTAAAATCTCGATAAACTTTCCCCGGCAGATCTGCATTCCCCGCCTGCCGGGATCAGGGGCGCCCTTTACTGTCCTTCTGCAAAAGTGGGACAGTCCACCAGCAGCGGCGGGTCAAAGGAAACCGCTCCGCCAATGGCGGCGAACGCTGTTTTTCCATGCTCCCGGCGGATTGCCGCCTCAATGACGCCGCCCGGCTGGCGAAAGGCAAAGCGATGCTCGCCATCCCCCAGCTTTTCTCCCAGCCAAATGGCTAAGGCCACACTGCCGGACCCGCAGCTGCTTTCAAAAACCGTGGTGGCCGTCTTCTCTACATAGACCGCCGGCACCATCTCCTGGGTTTCCGGCCGGAAAAAAAGGACGCCGACGGCATCGCTGGGAATCTGCTGCTGGACCGACTGGACAATCCGCCGGATCGTTTTCTCGTCCGCTGCCTTTCCCTCCACCGGCAGGTGGGTAATCCCTTCCAGCACCAACGCCGGCAGGGGACCAAGACCCGGCACCGGCACCGTCTCGATTCTGCGGGGGAGGGGCATCTGGGCGGAGGCCTCCCCGGAGGCGGCGTCCACCTCCACCTGCAACGGCCGGTCACAGCCGCTGATCTCCACCGGCACCGTCCCGGCAGCGATCCCTTTCTGCCGGGCCAACCAGAGTCCAAAGGCGCGGGTAGCGTTGCCGCAGAATTCTCCCCCCATCATCTCCAGCCTGCCCCAGCCGCCTCGCTGGGGAGGTGCCACAAAGCCCACCTGCTCGCCTCGGCCGATTCCCCTCTCCAGCATCCATGCCGCCAGGGAGGGGCGAAGGGCCGGTTCCACCCAATCCAGTACCAGCAGCGTCCGATTGCCCGCCGGATCGGCCGGGACCACCGTCAGGGTCATTGCGTCCATCTCCTTTCGTCTTCGGTATTTTAGCACGTTACCATATCTTTTGTCAAAAGCACCGACTCCGCAAAAAAGGGAACGGGCCCGGCCCGTTCCCTTTTCACCCAGCGATCTACTCCACGGGAGCTTCTACAACCTGCTCCTCTGCGGCAGGCTCCTGAGATATGCCGGGAAGATCCGGCACCGCCCAGAAAGCCTCGGCGTCGTAGGTGGGGCGCTCGTTCCGATAATAGGCATAGGTGGAAGAATACCCGGCAGGAACCAGGGTGTAAACCGGCCCGCTCACCGTCGAGTCGGTGGTATCGGTCCCAAAGCCCGCGTTCAGGGCACAGGAGAAGTGGAACATGTTCTGGGCCATATATCCCCGATAGTAGTCCATATAAAAGGGACGGCCGTTGCGACCCGCCTTCTCATAGGGGACCATCGTCTCGCCGCGGATCAGGCAATCCCGCACCTGGGGAATGCTGAGATAGTTTCCGCTTTCATCCTGCAGCATCAGGTGGTAGGTGGGGTCCACCATGACCCACTGGCCCAGGTCCCGGGCATAGGCATGAACAATCACATGGCAGTATTCCGCGTCCGCCATGGCAGGGGCACATTTGATGGATTTGGCAGGAATACCATAGGCACGGCACAGCTCCGACAGAATGATGGACAAGCCTCGGCATTCCACACCGCCCATCGTCTGGCTGTACTGGGCAACCGTTATCGCGTCCTGGGGCGTCGGCATCCCCGAGGCCCCATCGTGGCGCACATTGGCGCAAACGGCATCCAGCAGGATCTGGATCCGCTCAATGTCGCTGCCAGCTTCCTCCATGAGGGGCTCCACCTGATAGGCGTCGATCAGGCTTTGAACCTTGGCCTTGTTGCCCAGCTCATAGGTAAAGGGGATCACCGTTCCCGATGAAAAATAACTGGGATAGGCGCGAAGTTGATCCAGCCATTCGGAGCTGGTGCGCCCATCGAATACATAGCGGGCGGTGCTGCCCAGGTCGGTCGGCTGGTTGGACACCTTGGTAAACAGGGTGGTGTAGTTCTTGCCATACTGGCTGAAGAGCCCTTGCAGATTTCCCTCTTCATTTAAGGAGAGAGAGACTTCGCAGGTCCACGGATCGCTGTTATAGGAGAAGGTGAGGGTCCCATCTTCAATCTTCCAGTCATTGAGACGGACGTAGGCGCTTTCGGCTGTCTCGACCGTAACAAAGAGCTCCGACTCGTCCCCCTTGTTGATAAAGTTGATGGTCGCATGGTCCTCGGTATAGTACCCTTCGGCAACCACTACATGAAAACTGCCCTGCCAGGTCCCGTGGAGAGCCTGATACAGCTCCTCGTCGCTGGCTGGTTCCTCAAAGGCGCAAAGCACCGCCAACGTCAACACAGACAGGGCGGCGGCTGCAATTCTTTTCCACTTCATGTCGTTGCATCCCTTCTTTTTGGAAAGATTTCCCCACAAGGCCACAGGCCTTTTCTTCCATGGTATTTATATAGTGGGGAGCGGAAGGAAAATTCCTGCACCCAATTTCGACGAAATTTTCCTCTGTATTGTAGCACATTTCCCTCCAAAAGAATAGAGGCGGCGCCGGCTATTTGTGACCATTCTGTGAATTTTCCCACTGGAAAAAGGGGGAATCCCTGCTGGTTTTTCCCTCATCTGCCGATTTTCTCCCGGCAATCCGGATGCAATTTCCGTATTTGGAAACGGCATATAGAAGAAACGAACGTCGGGAAGGACAGCAATCCCGCAAAAGAACGTTGCAATGAAAAATCCCCCATGGTATCATGGAGAAAAGACCCACGCTCTTCCCTTTCCAATTCTATTCTAAAACGGAAAAGGAGGTATCGACATCATGACCCGAACGACGGCCTCTTCCCTGCTGTATTTTCTGTTCTATTCGGTGCTGGGGTGGTGCTACGAGGTATTTCTGGAGGTGGTGGTCTACCGGTGGGGTTTTTCCAACCGGGGATTCCTCTTTGGCCCCTACTGCATTGTCTACGGAGTGGGGGCTCTCCTTCTCCTGTTCACCTTGGGCGGCCTCAAAAAGAAGAAGATCCGCCTGGGTCCCCTGCCCATTACCCCTCTCCTGGTCTTCCTGGGAATTGTGGCAATCACCACCGGCGTGGAGCTGGTGGCCAGTTACCTGATGGAATGGGTAACCGGCAGCTGGATGTGGGACTACACCCGGTTCGCCTTTCATTTTCAGGGGAGAATCGCCCTCAATCCCAGCCTTCGGTTCGGCGTGGGCGGGATGGTCATCCTCTACCTCCTGCATCCTCCCCTAGAGCGGATGGTTCAGCGGATCCCCCTCCCTCTCCTGAAAAAGCTGGCGTGGGCAGAGGTAGTCCTCCTGGCGGTAGACGCCGCCTGCCGCCTTCTGCTTTCCTAACGATTGTGGTTCCCGGCTTTTTCGGCTGGGAACGATAAGAAAGGAGCGACTCTCATGGAACAAATCGCCCACTATCGGTCTCCCCTGGGGGGCATCACCCTGGCCAGCGACGGACAAGCTCTCACCGGCCTGTGGTTCGACGGGCAGAAGTATTTCGCCGCTTCCCTGGACCCGTCCCACCAGGAGGGTGACCTGCCGGTTTTCGCCCAGGCGCGGGCCTGGCTGGATCGGTATTTTCAGGGGAAAGATCCGGGAAGCCCTCCCCCCTTGTCCCCCAAAGGTTCCCCCTTCCGCCAGGCGGTGTGGAAGAAGCTGCTGGAGATTCCCTACGGCCAGGTAACCACCTACGGCGCTATTGGCGCGGCCATCGCCCGGGAGCAGGGACTGCCGTCCATGTCCGCCCAGGCGGTGGGCGGCGCGGTGGGGCATAACCCTATCTCCCTCATGATTCCCTGCCACCGGGTGGTGGGCGCCGGCGGCAGCCTCACCGGCTACGCCGGGGGCATCCAGAAAAAGCTCGCTCTTCTTTCCCTGGAACAGGTGGACACGTCCCGTTTTACCGTTCCCCAAACGGGAACGGCCCTTTGAGGGTCCCTCGACGTCCCGACAATCGATAAAGGGAAGGGCCGCCCATCTGGGCGGCCCTTCCCTTTGCAGCCAGCGAAACGATCCGCTCTTCCTTACCGTCGAAATGTCATGGGAGTATACCGCATGCCGTCTGCCTGCTGTTCTTCTGCGGTGGCGTGGAACCCCAGCCGCCGGTAGATGGGGACAGCGAATGGGGAGGCATGAACGGTGATCTCCGCCCCGTTCCCCTCCTGCAAAAACCGCTCCCACAGCTGCCGGCCGATTCCCTTTCCCTGCCAGCCGGCCGCTACAAAGAAGAGACAGACATGGCTCCCCGAGGAATTGGCGGCCAGCACTCCTGCCAGTTCCCCTTTTTCCACCGCACCCCAGCAGGACAGCGCCTCCATTGCCGCCTCGTCCTCCACAAAGGCACAGAAGGAGTTCACCCCTTCCCGGGAATAGCCGGGCGCCACAAAGGCATGGAATGTTTCCAGAACCAGATCGGTCACCTGCCTGCGCCATGAACTGTCCAGCCGGCGGATTTCCACCGTGAGCCCCCCTTCCCGTTATCGGCTCATCGGCCGCTGCCCGGCCGAACCGTTCCCGCCGGTTCCCCCAGCGGCACCTGCAGCTCGTAGATGCAGTGGAAAAAATCGGTGAAATTGTCCTCATATTCATCGGCCAGAACCAGGCGCGGGCCCCAGTCTTCCCGAAAATACCGCCGCAGACTGGACCCGTCAAAGGGTTCGGAGAGGATGCGGGCCTGGGTGCAGAAATAGGTGCCGGCCGGCACCTCCATCACCTTGGGATGGGGCTGGGGCGGCTGCTGGCGCAGATGAATGTAGTAGTGGGTGGGGACAATCTTCCCCTCCAAGAGGGCGCCGAAGTCCAGCAGATATCCATGGTGCCGCAGGAACCGCGCCCCCTCCAGCGCCTCGCTGTGCTGCAGCTTGGCCAGGCGCCGGCCCGCCGTACCATACATATCCTCCCCCGGCAGCAGGGGCTCTGCCAGCAGATACCGGCAGGGTTCTTTGATTTTATAGGGGAGGTCGTTGTAGTTGTGGTAGTCCAGATGGTTGTAATACTCCAGATACCAGTCCAGGTCTTCCAGCAGTTCCCCCAGGCGGCCCATCTCCTCCTGAATATCCTGCCGCCGTTTTTCCAAAAAACCGCAGAAGGCGCGGATGTCGTTGGCGGCCAGAATGTCCCGAATATCCTCCAGCCGGAAACCAAACCGCTGGAGATATTTCACCCGGTCGATGTATTGAATCTGATCGTAGCTGTAGTACCGGTACCCGGTGCGGCCGTCGATCTGATGAGGCACCACTACCCCGTTCTTGTCGTAAAACCGCAGCGTCTGGGGAGACATATTCAAAAGGGCCGCCACCTCGCCGATGGTGTATCGCTCCTTCATTCCGGCACCTCCTTATGCGTCCGGCTTTTGGCCGACCGGCCTTCTTTGTTTTATTATACGGTTCCCGGGGGAAAAAGTCTATACCAAGGTAGAGGGTTGGGGGGACTTTTCCAGGTAAAATTGACAAAAATAATTCTATAAAATCAGATGTTTTATGAATTGCAACTGCCTTGACCTTCTTCCCACCTGTAATGTTACAGTAGAGTCACGAGGAGTCACGACAAATCGAAATCAATCTGAGAGAGGAGTATTCCAAACATGCAAGAGCTTATCAGCAGCATCGGTTCCTTCCTATGGGGCCCGCCGATGATCATCGCTATCATGGGCTGCGGCATCCTGCTCACCGTCCGGTCCAAATTTTTTGTCTTCCGGTATTTTGGCCTGATCTTCCGCAAAACCCTTGGTTCCATGAAAAAATCCGAAGCAAAGCGGGAAGGAAAGGTCTCCCCCTTTGAAGCCATCTGCATCGCCGTGGGCGGCGCCGTCGGGGTTGGTTCCCTGGGCGGCGTAGCGGCGGCCATTGCCGTGGGCGGTCCCGGCGCCCTCTTCTGGATTCTGGCCTGGGCCTTTTTCGGCATGACGGTGAAGGTGGCCGAGGTCACCCTGGCCTGCCATTACCGGTGCCAGGACTCCCAGGGCAGCTACTACGGCGGTCCTTCCTACTACATCGAGCGGGGCCTTGGCGAGCAGAAGGGCCACAAGTGGGCCAAGGTGCTGGCTTGGTGCTTCGGCGTTGCCTTCATTCTGGCGGCCTTCTCCGGCAACCAGGTGTTTACCATCGCCGAGGCGCTGAACACCACCTTCCACATCCCCATGATTCCCTTTGCCTGTGTCTATTCCCTCTTTGTCTTCTATATCACCTGGAGGGGTGTCCCCCGCATTGCCAATTTTGCCAGTAAGCTGGTTCCCTTTATGTGCCTGCTCTACTTTGCCGGCGGCATCATCCTGATCGCCGTCAACATTGAGGCTCTTCCCGGCGTGATCCAGGCGGTTATCCACGACGCCTTTACCGGCACCGCTGCTGTGGGCGGCTTCGTAGGCTGCGGCGTCATGACCGTCATCCGCACCGGCATCGCCCGGTCGATCAACTCCAACGAGGCCGGCCAGGGTTCTTCCCCCATGATCCATGCCTCGGCCGATACCCCCCACCCGGTGGAGCAGGCCCTCTGGGGCGCCATCGAGGTCTTTGTAAGCACCGTGCTGGTGAGCACCATCACCGCCCTGGCGATTCTGTGCACCGGCACCTGGACCACCGGCCTTACCTCGGTCACCCTCACCATCACCGCTTTTGAAAGCGTGTTCGGCCAGGTCGGCCTGTATTTCATCGGCATTGTGGCCCTCCTGTTCGGCGTCACCACCACCACCGGCTGGTTTACCTACTATTGCTCCCTCATTGCCCATGGCTTCCGGAAGAACGAGAAGCTCCGCGACCGGCTGACCCTGATCTTCAAGATCATCTTCCCCTGGCCCAACATCATTGTGGTGGCGGCCATCGTCCTCTCCGGGCAAGGGCCCAACCTGTACTGGGCGGTCATCGACCTGGTCACCGTTCTGCCCACCTTCTTCAACGTCATCGCCCTCATCGGGCTGTCCGGCGTCTTCATCAAGCTTCTCAACGATTACAAGGCCCGGTATATGGGCATTGGGACGGTGGATCCCCAGCAGAAGGTCTTCTACGACGACAAGGAACCGGCTCCCGTTCCCTCGGTCGAAGAATCCCACTAACGTTTTGCCAAGAAAGGAAGGAACACTGCCATGAGCGATTACTCGTATATTACCGAGGCACTGTACTCCGGAGAAACCGTCCGGGGAATGAGCCTGAAGCCGGAATCCATTCCCTGCTTCCTCACCACCGCCTTCACCATGCGGGGATTTAAGGAGGTCCAGGAAACCTATGCAACCAAAGGATACACCTATGTGCGCACCCGCAACCCCAACCGCACTGCCCTGGGAGAGGTGATCTCCTGCCTGGAGGGAGGCGAGGCGTCCCTCGTCTTCGCCTCCGGCATGGGCGCCATCACCAGCACCCTGATGACCCTCCTGAACCCGGGGGATCACGTGATCTGCAACGCCAACATCTACGGAGAAACCTTCGAGGTGATGACCGAAATTCTCCCCAAGTGCGGGGTGGAGGTCACCTTTGTGGACTACCAGAACACCGATGATATTGCCAAGGCAGTCCGTCCCCAGACGAAGCTGATCTACTCGGAGGTCCTCTCCAATCCCACCCTCACCCTGGTGGACCTGGAAGCGGTGGCCAAGATTGCCCATGACAACGGGGCGCTCCTGATGGTGGACAACACCTTCACCACCCCCATTGCCATCCGGCCCATCCAGTTCGGCGCCGACATTGTCATCAACAGCCTGACCAAGTTCCTCAACGGCCACAGCGACGCCATCGGCGGCTCCATCACCACCACCCAGGCTCTCTGTGATAAGATCCAGCCGGTGGCCATGCTCCTGGGAACCCCCGGCGACCCCTTCAGCTCCTGGCTGATCCACCGGGGCATCAACACCGCCTCTCTCCGCCTGCCCCAGGCGATGCACACCGCCGAAAAGCTGGCCAAGGTTCTCTCGGAGCACCGGCATGTGTCCCGGGTCAACCACCCCAGCCTGTCCACCTATCCCCAGAAGGCGCTGGCGGACCGGATGTTTGGCAAGAACGGCTACTGTGCCATGCTCAGCTTCATCGTGCCCGAGGATCTGGAGAAGATCGACCAGTTTATGCTGGCTCTCCGCTTCCCTCGGTACGCCCCCACCCTGGGCGGGCTGCACACCACCCTCAGCCACCCTGTCACCTCCTCCCACATGGGCGTCCCCGACGAGACCCGCCGGAAAATGGGCATCACCCCCGGTATGATCCGGGTCTCGGTGGGCATCGAGGATCCGGACGATCTGGCGGCCGATTTTGAGAACGCCCTCAAGGTCTTTGATTAACCTCCCCTTCCCTCCATCATCCATTCTTACAAAGGAACGGCCGGTGCAGAACAGATTCTGCACCGGCCGTTCCTTTTATGGGATAGGGGATCAGTCCAGCCGTTCCAGCCGCAGGGTGGCCACCCCCGACGGGGACGGCTCCCCGGTGAGGAGGTTCTGAGGCGCCGGCAGCAGCATCATAAATCCCTCCGGGCCGTACCGCTTGTCCAGCCCCCGGGCATAGGATTCCTCCACCGCCACCCGGACCACCTGGCCGATCACCATGGCCGTCTGCCCCTGGCCGGTGAGGTCCCGCAGCTCCCGGAGGGTGCATTCCATTGTGAGGAAGCTCTCCCCAATGCGGGGCGCGTGGACCGCTTTCCCCTCCTCCAGGGAAAAACCGCCCACGGCGAATTCGTCCTCCTCCGGGCCGTTCTGCTCGATGGTGGCGCTCAGCCGGTCATAACAGCTCACCGGGAGAAAATTCAGGCAAAAACATCCTTCCCGCCGCAGATTGGCATAGGTGTGGGTTCCCCGTGGAAGGAGCCCCAGCTGTGGAAGCACAGGTTGGGTTTTCCGTTCTCCTTCCAGGTGGTGATGGCAAAAAGGGCCTGGGGGATGGCGGCGCTCACCTCCAAATGGGAAAACAGGTCAAACATCTCCGGATAGGCGGGAGTAAACCAGTCCGGCCGCTTTTGTCCAATCTCGATCTTCATATTATCCGCTGTGCTCCTTTCGTCGGTGTTGGCCGTCCCTTGAGGAGCGGCTATGGGAATATTGTACCATGGAAGGAAGAGGGGCGGCAAGCGGTCTCCCTCTTGGGGACCTTTGCAACGGGTTTTCGCCTTTTGGAAGTTATGGTATAATAATCGCAAAGCCGGCGCGGAGCGCCGGTCCGCGGGCGGGAGCCCGCTTCGGGAAAATGGAACCCATTTTCCCCTTTGCTCTTCTTGTATCATCAACCTGTGCCGCGCCCTTCGGACGCGGCTGCGGCGTGCCGCCGCGCCAAAGAGCCTCTGCCTCTTTGGGGTTGTGGTATAATAATCGCAAAGCCGGCGCGGAGCGCCGGTCCGCGGGCAACAGCCTGCCGCTTGCCCCGATGAGGGAGGAACGGCTTCCGGCCGTTGGATGACCGGCCCCGCCCGGAGGTGCTGGAGAATCTGCGTCTGTCTGCCCTGCGGCAGTAGCCGTCCGGGTCTTTCATAAAAGCAGAACCATACTGGAAATTGGGAGATGAACAACATGCATGTACTCATGGTAAACGGAAGCCCCCGGCCTCACGGCTGCACCTACACCGCCCTCACCGAGATTGGCAAGGTGCTGGAAGAAGAAGGGATTACCTACGAAATTGTACAGGTGGGCAACAAGCCCATCCGGGACTGCATTGCCTGCCGCCGCTGCACGGGAAACGGCTGCGTCTTTGAGGACGGCGGGGTAAACGAGTTCCTCCGCAAGGCGAAGGAGGCCGACGGCTTTGTCTTTGGAACGCCGGTCTACTACGCCCACCCCTCCGGGCAGCTTCTCTCCTTCCTGGACCGGGTCTTTTTCTCCGCCAGCCCCGCCATTTTTGCCGGCAAGCCGGGGGCGGCCATCGCCTCGGCCCGGCGGGCGGGAACCACCGCCTCGGTGGACGTGCTGAACAAGTATTTCACCATCTCCTCCATGCCGGTGGTGGGCGCCACCTATTGGAACATGGTCCACGGCGGCTCCCCTGAAGAGGTGCGCCAGGACCTGGAGGGGCTGCAAACCATGCGGAACCTGGGCCGGAACATGGCCTGGATGCTCCGCCAGCTTCGCTCTCCCCAGGCTCCCATTCCCCCGCAGGAAAAGAAGGTCTGGACCAATTTTATCCGTTAGAGGATCTTTCAAAGGGCTCCCCGGCTGCGGCGCGAGGAGCCCTTTCCACAACAGTCCCTATTCTTTGGAAGGAGGCGTTCTTTTGATGGACCAGTCCATTTTCATCCATCCCATCGCCCATATCCACAGCGAATTTCCCACCAAATTCGGCATTCCCCGCCAGAGCGGGCTGGCGCCCAGCCTTCGGGCCGAGATCCTCTTTGAGCCGGAATACCGGGCGGCGGAGGCCGTGCGGGGCCTGGAGGAATTCTCCCATGTGTGGCTCATCTGGCAGTTTTCCCAGGCGGTGCGGCAGGGGTGGTCCCCTACCGTCCGTCCTCCCCGGCTGGGGGGAAACAAGCGGATGGGGGTTTTCGCCACCCGGTCCCCCTTCCGGCCCAACAACCTGGGCCTCTCGTCGGTCAAGCTGGAGGAGATCCGCCTGGACCCCCAGCGGGGACCGGTGCTCCTGGTTTCCGGGGCGGACCTGCTGGACGGCACCCCCATCCTGGACATCAAGCCCTATCTGCCCTATGTGGACAGTCATCCGGACGCCACCGGCGGCTTTGCGGACCTGGTGAAGGATCACCGGCTGGAGGTGGTATGTCCCCCTTCTCTGCTGGAACCTCTTTCTCCCCGCCAGCGGGAGGCCCTTCTCCAGGTGCTGGAAGAGGATCCTCGCCCCTCCTACCAGGAGGATCCGGCTCGGATCTACGGCATGGCCTTTGCCGGGTGGGAGGTCCGCTTCTCGGTGGAAGGAACCGTCCTTACCGTCACCCAGATCCTTCCCTCCCGGGAAGAGTAGCTCTGAAGGGCCTTCCGGTTTCTCCATCACCCGCGGCTCTTTTTCCGGACCTTGGACGAAGGGGGCGGGGAAACAGCTTGCTGCCGGCGGAACATTCCCAGCAAGCGTTTTGCTTCCCTTTTGGAGGAAAGAATCCTGGTCTTTCCCGGCAGAGGATGGTATACTACAAGAAAGGATAGGACATCAACGGTTCCTCCCCGGCGGAGGATTGGAAAGGAGACCGATTTTTGTGGCCAAACGCTGTCTTTTGCCGCTGCTGCTGGCGCTGCTTCTTCTCTTGGGCGGTTGTGCCTCCCTCCAACCGGGAAGCGTCTCTGCCGAGGGGTACCAGTGGCAGGTGACCGACGACTACTACGACGGGGATCCCTATTGCTTCCTGGCCGCCCAGCGAAGCGAAGAGGAGGGAACCTGGTACTGTTTTGTGGATATTTTGGGGCGAAGCATCCTGGATATCACCTTATCGGTCCAGGATGACCGGATTGGGCAGCCCACAGGGTACGGTTTTTTCCTGGACGAGGCGGCTGCCCCCGGCCTTTTTGCCGTCACCGAGGAGGTTTCCCTCCCCCGGTGGTACCTCACCTTCCTGCCCCAGGGGGGAAGCCTCTCCCTGGAGGATCCCTCTGCCTACTTTATCGGGGTGGAGGGAAGTCGCAACAACACCAATCTGGTCATCCTCCCCACTCAAGTGGCCCAGGCGCTGGACCAGTTCTTGATCCAGCAGTATGGCAGCGTGGAAGCCGCCGAGGAGATCATCGTCCACTACTGGTACGACGACTGGATGATGGAGGAGCCTTCGGAGGATCCCGGGAGTGGCGAGTGGGAATGGGCGGACCTTCCTTCCCAGGAGGAGGACAGCCTGCCCTCAACACAGCCCGAAGAGCCCCAGTCCCCCTCCTCCGAGGGGATCTTTTCCACCTCCCTGCGCGGCCCGGTAAACGAGAGGTGACAAACGACATGACCTTTGACCAGATGATCCAAGAAGCCCATAAACTCCTTCACCCCCACGTCCTCGGCAGCCAGGGGGAAGCTGCCACGGTGGCAGCCGTCCTCCTCACCGACAAAGGAACCATCTACCGCGGGGTAAACATCGATGTGCCTTGTTCCATGGGATTTTGCGCGGAGCACAGCGCCGCCGCTGCCATGGTCACCGCGGGAGAAAGCCGGATTGTCCAGCTGGTGGCAGTCCATTGGGAGAAGGGAATCGTTTCCCCCTGTGGCCGGTGCAGGGAATTCCTCTGCCAGCTGAACCGGAAGAACCGCGCCTGCCAGGTGCTTCTGCCTGGCGGCCGGACCGTCACCCTTAGAGAACTGCTGCCGGAACCATGGGACGAAAACTAGAAAAGCAAGTGTATTCCGATTATGCGCATTGGGCATTTTAAATCTGTTGATTGGTCGAGAATTCACTGTAATGGCATATCTCTTTACAGATAAAATTGCCGGTATTACCCACAAAAAGGAGGAATCCATCATGGCCGAGCCTACGTTGTATTTCGGCGGTCCTATCCTCACCATGGAGGAAGGCCCCATGCCCCAGGCGGTCCTGGTTGACCACGGCATCATTGCCGCGGTGGGGGAACGAGATCTTCTCCGCCGCCGGGCCGGTTCCTGCCGGGAGGTGGACCTGGAGGGACGCGCCCTCCTCCCTGCCTTTCTGGACGGCCATAGCCATCTGACCGCCTATGCCAATTCTCTCTGCCTGGTGGCGCTGGAGGGGGCCAAGTCCCCGCAGGAGGTCCTCGATCTTCTTCGCAGCGGGCTGCAAACCGCTCCCCTACCGGACGGCGCCTGGGCCATGGGATTTGGATATGACCACAACCAGTTTCCCAGCCGGCAGCATCCCACCAGGGAGCTGCTGGATCAGGTCTGTCCCCATCGTCCCCTCCTCATCACCCATGCCTCCGGCCATATGGGGGTTTTGAACTCCACCGCCCTGGCCGCCTTGGGGATCGACGCTTCCACCCCCGATCCCGTGGGAGGGCGGATCGGGCGGCTGGAGGGCAGCCGGGAACCCAGCGGATACCTGGAAGAAGCGGCCTTTACCCAGGCCACGGCCCGGGTGCCCCCCATCTCCCGGGACCAGCTCCTGTCGGCTCTGGAGAAAGCCCAGAACCGTTACCTGGCCGCGGGGATCACCACCATCCAGGACGGCCGCACCGGCCCGGCCGACTGGGCCCTCTTACAGGAGTTTGCCCAGAAGGGAGGGCTGCGGGCGGATGTGGTCTGCTATCCTCCCCTGCAGGAGGACGGTTCCTTTCCCTTTCCCATCCAGCGGGAATACCGCCGCCGGCTGCGGATTGGCGGGGGCAAGATCTTTCTGGACGGGTCCCCCCAGGGGAGGACCGCCTGGCTTTCCGCCCCGTATCTCCATGCTGATGACGGATACCGGGGATACGGCCTTTACGAAGACCGGCAGGTGCTCGCCTTTGCCCGCGCCGCCTATCGGGACGGATTCCAGCTCCTGGCCCACTGCAACGGCGATGTGGCCGCCCAACAGTTCATCGACGCCTGCACCGCCGCCCAGCGGGAATTTCCCCATCACCATCCCCGCCCGGTACTGGTCCATGGGCAGCTGCTCCGGAAAGACCAGCTGCCGGCCATGGCTTCCCTGGGGATGATCGCCTCCTTCTTTGTGGCCCACACCTACTATTGGGGGGACATCCATCTGGAAAACCTGGGCCGGGAGCGGGCCAGCCGGATCAGCCCGGCCAGGTCGGCGGTGGAAGCGGGCGTGGTGGAAACCTTTCACCAGGACACCCCGGTTCTGCCGCCGGACATGCTCACCACCCTCTGGTGCGCCGTGCAACGGATTACCCGAAAGGGCGTTCTCCTGGATGGGGAGGAATGCCTCTCCCCCCTGGAGGCCCTCAAGGCGATAACCATCCATGCTGCCTGGCAGTACGGCGAAGAAGACCGAAAAGGGTCGATCCGCCCGGGCAAGCTGGCCGACCTTGTGATCCTGGATCAAAACCCCCTGGCTGTGGAGCCGGACCGTCTTCCCTCCCTCCAGGTGCTGGAAACCATCAAAGAGGGGGAAACGGTGTTCTCCCGGTAGGCATCCCTCTTCCCAAAAGGGGAGAGCGGATCTTCGCCGGTTCCCGCTTCTGCACGCAGCTTCTTCCTCCCCACTGGTTTGGGGGCGGCGCAGGTGTGGTGTTCACATCTGCGCCGCCCCCTTTTCTCGCAAGACCTCCCGATGACCGCCCCGGTACCCTCCATCTGCGTACGGGGCTTCTTGCTGTTTTTTCATGGACGTATGCCTATCCTTTTGCAAGGACAGGGTTTTCTTCCAAACCGGTCATCCTACTGCCGCCGGCGGCGTGACAAGGTGAAAGCGGCTGCTTTGGCCCTTTATATCCGCTGTTCCACGGCAGCCACTGCGGCGGCCTGTTTTTCCTTTGCCCTTTCCAGGTTTTGAAAGTTCCCCAGGCTGCGCAGCTCCACGTGGGAGGCATCCACCCCCACTCCGGGATGCTCCGCCTGCTGGGCCAGAGTGGCGGGATACTCCCCGTTCAGCTGCCCCCGGACGCTCCGGGCGCGCAGGCGGCACACCTCCAGCAAGGTATCCACAGCCTGCAGGTGCTCCTCATAGGAACAGAAGGCGGTAGGGTCCGCCTCCACATACGGGGCGATGAGCGCCTGGGCCTGCCGGATAACCGCCTCGTACCGGCCGCTCTCGAGATACTCCGTGAGGAATTGATCGAAGCAGTCGTGGTACCGGGCAAAGTACTCGTCGTTTTTCATCAGATTGTGGAACAGCGGCCGCTTCCGCATCACCGCCCCCGGGGCGGGCGTGTTGACCGGCCAGTTGATAAGCACCGTGGGATCCTGGATGGGGTTCGTCATCCCCAGGGCATAGGTCCCGAAGGCCAGGTTGTAATCCCAGGGCAGAATGGAGAGGATGCCCTCCTCCTCATAGAGGAAGTAGTTGTGGCCGGTGTGCCCCAGGTAGCTGTCCCAGTTCATGACAAAGACCTGCACCGTAAAATACCGCAGCACCTCGTCCACATCCACCGCCGTCTCCAGCTGCTTTCCAGAGTCCAGGGTCTTTAAGGCCTGGATGAGCCGCTGCTGGTCCTGCCGGTCGATGGGGAACTTGGCGTTGTCAAAGATGTTGGGATAGCTGGCGGGGGAATCGTCCACATACCGCAGCGCCACATCGGCGTTTTCCGCCTGCAGGGAGGTATAATCCGGTTTGTAGAGCGCCCCGTAATCCACACCGAAGTTTCTCCGGGCGAAGGCCTCCTCCGGCTCCTCTATGGCCAGAAAGAGTCCCCAGGGCTGGCCGTTCACCGTCACCCATACGAAGCTGCGCAGGGGTACAGGCACGTCCATATATTCCATCATATCATAGGCAAGATAGGATTTTAGATAGCTGTTGTCCTGGAAGGAGGCGTCCAGGGAGAATTTGTCCAGGCCATGGTAGTCTCCTCCCTCCACATAGTGGTCGAACTCCAGCTTCAGGCTATACCGGGCAAGGCCATATTCCTCCGTCAGCCGCCGGGAGTTGTTCCCCTTGGCCCGCAGGCCCACCTGGCGGAACTCCTCCCCGTCGATAACCACGGTACAGGGGACATATTCCTCCATGGGCGCCTCGGCAAGGAACTGCGCCCAATCCTCCACCTGGAGATCGACCGTATGAACCCGGCTGACGTCAAAGAGGCGGAACGCATACTCGGGGGCGCCGAAGGCCCGCCGGATGCCCAAATCCTCCCCAACATAGAGAAACACGGTAAGGACTACCGCAAGCGCCATGGCCAGGATGCAAAGCTGGTTGATGCGTTTGTGGCGGATCATGGCGGCTATCCCATATAGTCCCCGTTGTAGGAGACCAGTACCACATGGCTCACGCCTGCCATCTCGCCCAGCTCGTTGATAAAACCGGTGGCTGCATCCTTCAGCCGCACCTCGTAGTTCAGCTCGATCTGGCCAGGGGAAACGCTCTTGCTTTTCAGGTTGAGCCGGCGCACCCGGGCCTCTACCAGTGCCCGGACCTGCGCCTCCTCGTCCTGGGAGGTGCAGTGAACCACCAGGATGTAGGGGGACTCCCCGTTCTTCTGCCGGGAGAAGACCAGCAGCACCACCCCGATGAAGAGGCTTCCCAGCACTGCCAGGGGAACCAGCCCTGCCGCCAGCACAATGCCGACCGCAATGGCCCAGAAGAGGAAGGCGATGTCCATCGGCTCCTTGATGGCAGCGCGGAACCGAACGATGGACAGCGCGCCCACCATGCCCAGGGAAAGGACGATGTTGCTGGTGACTGCCAGAATCAGCAGCGTGGTGATGAGGGTGAGGGCGACAAGGGTCACGCCGAAGCTGGGGGAATCCATCACCCCACTGTAGCTCTTTCTATAAATCAGATAGATGAACAAACCGAGGAAAAAGGCCAATACCAGGGCGATGGCGGTGTCCAGCAGAGATACGCTGTCCAGCCGCTCCAAGAAGCTGGATTGAAAAATGTCCTGAAACGTCGTCATGGAAGGGCTGCTCCTTACATTGGTGATTTAGTCAAACCGGCGGCAGAGGGCATATTTGGAACAGGCGCCCGCCCGGCGGTTGGGAACCTGGATGGCCATCCGCACCAGGTCGGGAAGAAACGCGTCATACTTTACCTCCAGCACAGTGAACCCGGCCATGGGCTTGAGGGCAAACCGCTCGGGGTGAAACAGATCCAGGGGGCTCCGCCCGGTCCGCAGGTTCCGGTCCAGGGTAACCCGCACATTGCCGGGGGCATACAGAAACGCTTCCCGGTCATAGCAGACAACCGTCCGGGGCGCCAGGCCTCTTCCCCGCAGCTTGCTGTACAACTCCTGAAGAACAGGCTCTTCCCGCCGGAGCAAGAATCCCCAGTCCCCCGCCAGCAGCCGCTGGGCTTCTTCCCTGGTCAGCCGGGCACTTTCCTTGCCGCATAAGCCGCCCCGCTTCCATTTCTTCTCCATCTTGAGCCAGACGGGATCGTCTCCATAGTACCGCAGACGGAACTTCTCCCGGCGGTCCACCCCGTCCAGCTTCTCCCGGAGGGCGGCATCGTAGGGGGTGTCAAAGTACAGACTGGTAACCCGGTAGCTTCCCTCCGGCCCTGCGTGATCGTCGTGGGCAAACAGGCGGCGCAGCCTGCCGGAGAGCACCAGATCCTCCTGGGGAAGGATCTGGTGCTTCCACTCATGGCGCAAGCGGATTGGCTTAGTCATCCCAGTCGTCGTCATCGTCCCAGTCGTCGTCATCGTCCCAATCGTCGTCATCGTCCCAATCGTCGTCATCGTCCCAGTCATCGTAGTCGGTGTCGTCGTAATCGGTGATTCCGTCGGCGTTGGGGCCGTAGTCGGTGTCGTCGTAATCGGTGATCCCGTCGGCGTTGGGGCCATAGTCGGTGTCGTCGTAATCGGTGATCCCGTCGGCGTTGGGATTCCGTCGGCGTTGGGGCCGTAGTCGGTGTCGTCGTAGTCGGTAATCCCGTCGGCGTTGGGGCCATAGTCGGTGTCGTCGTAGTCGGTAATCCCGTCGGCATTGGGGCCGTAATCGGTGTCGTCGTAATCGGTGATCCCATCGTCGTTGGGGCCGTAATCGGTATCGTCGTAGTCCCGATAATCCATGTCCATCTCGGTTACCTTGCCGGTAACGGCGTTGACCTCGTACTCATACTCCACGCCGTCCATTACAAACTCTACCTCGTACTCCCCGTCATCCAGGTCATAGTCCTTCTCCACAAACTGGATGTCGTCCCGGCCCAGCTGGGTGGATAGGATCGTCTGGGCGGCTGCGGCGTTGATATACCCCTTGTCGCCATACGCGTCGTCGTAGTCGTCATCGTCGAGGGCCACCGTCTGGGAGCCGATCTGGTCGGTCTCCACCACCACGCGGACGGCCTCGGCCAGGTCGGTTAAGAACTGGTCGTTGGGATACCGGGAACCACGCTCCAGCTTGAGCACAATGTTCTTCTCGTGTCCATCGATGGTGGTGTCAAAATAGCCGCCGGCGTTGATTTCGTCCACCAGCTCGCCCACCACCGTGGTGCAGGCCTTGCCCTCATAGCCGGTATAGGAGGCCAGAACCGCTCTTCCGTCGTCGTTGACGCCGGTGAGGGCCACCACATTGCCCGCCTGGTCGTAGTCCATCTCGATTTCCGGATTGACGCTCAACAGGACGGTGCCCACGCTGTTGGAAGAAGCTTCCTGGGAAGCGGCGGGGGAGCCAGAGCCGGAGCCAGCGGGAAGAGGCAGGGTCTCGGCGGTCGTCCCACAGGCGGTCAGGGCGGTAAGAACCAACGCGGCAGCGAGCGCCAGACCAATATGCTTTTGATTCGTCGTCTTCTTTGTCATTTCACTCATCTCCTCAAAATGTCGATTTGGTTGTTCTGCCTGTATCTGCAGATTGGGAAACCGGGTCAGGAAAACAAGGGATCGATTACATGTTCCTTTCCTGTTCGGCTTTCATCGGGAGAATACGTCGGGATCATGGGAAAACCGGGGTCGCTGCGAAAAAAATTTGTTTTTCTCTTCTGTCAGTCATCCCCCTCGTCGTCATCGTCGTCATCGTCATCATCGGTATCGTCGTCATGATCGTCATCGTCGTCGCTGTCTCGATCGTCGCGGTCCTCCCGATCCTCATAGTCGGTGACGCCATCGGTGTACGACCCATCGCCCGAACCGTAGTCGGTGATGCCGTCGCTGTCGGGGCCGTAATCGGTGTCCTTATAACCGGTCATGCCATCGGTATATGGTCCATCGTCGGTATCCGCCTCGCTCATACTGTTGTCGCCACCGTCATCGGCAGGCGACGACGGTGTTACCGGGATCACCACCTCCGGGGCGTCGCTGGAGGGCGGCGGGCCGGCCGAGACAACCCCGGTTCCCAGCTGGATGACGATCGTTTCCCCATACCGCTCTTCCAGCCCCGCCTGGATTTTGGCCTCCTCCCGGGCCTGCCAGTCTGCATCCGAACTGCTCACGGCAATAGAGACCGTATCCCCATCGGAGAGATAGCCCATGTGGATGGCCCGTTCCACCAATTCACCGGTGGCCGTCTCCTGGTCCTTTCCCTTGTAGGCGTAACCGTCGATGAGCAATCTGCCGTCCTCGTTGAGCCCCTCCAGATCCAGCACCCGGTCGGTGCGGCTGACGGTCATCTCCACATCGGGGTTGATCCGGATGCGCAGGGTTCCGTAGGCCGTATAGTTGGGCTGATAATAGCCGAAGAACACCAGGCAAACGCAAGCGGCCGCCGCAGCCAGACCAGCCAACGGTTTCCACAGGATGGGGGCTGCTGCCCTCGGCTGCCGGAGCTCCACGATTGTCTGGACCGTATCGCCCACCTGGTAGTGCAGGTTGGCTGCCTTGCAAAAACGGCCCGCCTCGTCCAGAACAATCGCATACGCCGGGTGTACCTCCATCACAAGGTATTTCATTTCGCACCCCCTCCCTTCCCTGGAGCAAGCTGGCACAGGTGCCCGCGGATGATCTCATATCCATTGGTGAAGGCCAGCAGGATGGCCACCAGATACTTTCGATGCCGTTCCAGCGTCTTCTTCTCCACACCGGAACCGGCCGCCAGCTCCTTCATGGGCAGGCGGCCCGATGCAGTCAGCTGGTCCAGCAGCTCCGGGTGGGACCGGGCATACTGCAGCGCCCGGTGGCAGGCGGCCAGCGTCCGTTCCTGCTTGGGACAGTTGTCCGCCACATCGGAGAGGGACAGCCCCAGGCCGGCCAGCTGGGCGCCGAACTCCTGAATCTCCCGCTGGCTGGCCTCCCGCAGCTCATAGTCGCCCAGCTCGTCCCGGTGGTGGGGCAGGGTATCCAGCAGCGCCTCTTCCCTGCCGTCCACGGGGGTATGGAGGGAAAGCACGGTTCCGCGGCGTTTTTCGGCCCGGTAATGGTCGATGAGGCGGTTTCGGATCGCCCGGGCCGCATAGGGCAGAAAGGCTCCCCGATTCTTTTCGTAGCTCAAGATCGACTCGTAAAAGGCCAGCATGGCGATGCTCAGCTCGTCCTCATGGCCATCCTCCGGAGCGGCATGGGTGAACTTCACCGTCTCGCTGCGGATAAAGCCCATGTATTGACCGATGAGGCCGTCCGCCGCGTCCGAATCGGTCTTTGCCGCATACACCTGGTTTACAATGCTGTGTTCCGTCCGCACCATGTTGTTCCCTCCACCCCCAACGGCAGAATACGAAACGACCGCCGGATTTTCGGGGTCGCAAGCCAAAAAAGATGGCAGCATCTAGAAATCCATGGTAACAGAATAGCAAAACCCCCTCCCGGCTGCGACTGGCGCAAGGTCAAATTCCTGTAAATTCTTTGTAAAGCGACGAAGGCCGGGGGAATCTTCGGCCTTTCAAAGATTCCCTTCCCGCCGGCAGCGGCAGCGGAACACAAATAGTCATGACCACCCGTGACAACGGGTGGCATGACCAAGCCCTAAAAGGGCATAATGCAAGCTGAGCCTAAAGGCTCGCTGAACGATTTGCCAACCGCATAGTTTTCACAGGCCGCCGCTAAAGCGGCCTGTTTTTATGCCTTGGTATTCTTGTCACCCGTAAACGGGTCTATGTATTCCTTGAGTGTTATCTGATCTGATGCTATGTCTTCCTGTAGTTGATTACGGATATATTCCGCGATTGCTTTCTTATTCCGTCCCACCGTATCGACATAATATCCTTTGCACCAGAATTGCCTGTTGCCATACTTGTACTTTAAATTCGCATGCCTGTCGAATATCATCAAGCTGCTTTTCCCTTTGAGATATCCCATAACCTGTGATACACTGTACTTCGGAGGGATACTCACCAGCATGTGAATGTGGTCGGCGCACGCATTTGCTTCTATAATCTCTATCCCCTTATGTTCACATAACTTCCTGAGTATCTGCCCTATATCTGCTTTTATTTTCCCATAGATTACCTGTCTGCGGTACTTCGGTGCAAAGATTATGTGATACTTGCAATTCCATTTTGTATGCGCTAAACTGTTTATGTCGTTCACCTTTGAATGACCTCCTTCATGTTGTTGCTGCGGTTGGCAAACCCGCTTCTATTTTAACATGAAGGAGTTTTTATTTCCTACTCATCGGCTTCCGCCTTTTTGGAACCATGGGCATAGCCCATGGTTTTCGGATTACAAAAAGAAACCGCCTGGGAAATGGCTTCCCAGGCGGTTTCTTGGTGGGAAGGGTGGTCAGTTTAGATCGGCGTTTGCATCGTCCTGTCAAAAGGGAGGGAGCGTTTGTGGGGGAACCGCCCCTGCGGGGAGCAGTTCTCTAGCGTTCCCCATAAGCAGGATGAAGCACCAAAGTGTAATCTGTCCCCCAGTGAGGAGCGTCAGGCCGCAGCAACCGGCTTCCATCTGAAACTGCTCCACCAAAAGAAAGAGTACCCCCTGGACTGGCCAAGCCGCTGCTGCTTTAGGTTAGGGAGAATATATAGTAGGCCGTGGGAGAGTTGTCATGGCTGCATATCAAAACACCCCATTCAGCTCCCAGAAGATAGGTATTATATGCAAGTTCATCTTCCAGAAGCACAGTGAAACAATCCTGTTCTCTTAAATAAATCACAGGCTTTTCAGGAGTAAAATTTCTCCATGTTACCACAGAACAGTTGGCGGCTAATTGGTCTATAGCATTGGAGGATAAGAGCAATTCTTCATCTGCTGGCAAACTTCTAATGCTCCAAATGGTGCGATTGGTTTTCGGATCATTGGATTCGTAATTGATGGAATACAGCTCATTTCCTGTCGAAGTAAGCAAGCTGATATTCTCGTCCAGATAAATTCTATCCTCATACCCGGAAACTTCTACAAAATGCTGATCTGTATTTTCGTCCTTGCAGATATACGCCAGTCTGGAATCGATCCATAGAGGATTCTGGGCATTTTCCCGATACAGTCTGACCTCTTTGGTCGCGAAATCGTATTCCAGAAGATTTACTCCGACCACT
>CAJFKV010000055.1 GCA_904387055.1 Candidatus Heteroruminococcus faecigallinarum
ACGTCGATTTTCTCCGCCTGCGGCTCTAAAAATCTCCTGTCACCCCTGGAGGGGAGAGCGGCAGATGGCATTCGCCCTGCCGCGTTTCAGAAAAGGGAAACTGCACACCATTCGTCCTGGCGCAGTACCCGGCGCCAATATTCTTCTAACATGGAACTGCACCCACACACCAGGATAGCCACCGAGCCACGCTCATCGAGGCGGGAACTTGTCAGCAGGGAGAAACGGGGAAATGAAAAAGGCCACATCTCCGGTTAAAGCGGGACATGTGCCTGCACCGTACTTAGAAGAATATTGATGATACCCGCAGGCCAGACTGCCGGTGGTGACACCTTGGGGCAAACCACTCCGCTGGTCGTTCGGTGACCTGTCAATCAAGACCCACGGCAACGATCGATTTCCGGTGGTTGCCTCCTGGATGGGCAGTTCCGTGCCTGATGAGGTGTTGCTCCCGTCGGACAGGGGCGAGCGGAGCGAGACCTTTTCCCTAGGAGGAGTGGGGTAACTCAGGGGGATTGCCAAGGGGGATGCCCCCTTGGCGAGCTTTCTCCCCTATCTTTCGCGGTCGAAAGATAGGGTCGGGGGGGCCGGGGGGCGAAGCGCCCCCGTCGGGAGGGGCCGCCAAAGGCGGCCCACAAGTTTGCCTCGCAGAGGCTACCGGTTCCCACCCGCCCGCGGCAGCGGGCAAAAACGGCAGGCGGGCCGAAGGCCCGCACGGCAGAAGGCCGCCCCAAGGGCGGCCTTCTTTGCGCAAATTGTCAATCTTTCCGCGGCGGGTTTTTCCGATGGTAACTGTCCCTTCGGTGGACCGGCTGGTCCTGCACCTTGGGGAAGGTGAAGAGCGGTTCCTTCAGATGGACCGTCTGGGTGCTGCGGGGATCGCCGATGGGCCGGTGGGAGGCCAGAATATCCGGCCCCCGGGACCGCTTTCTCCCCGAGGCAGCTCCCCGGCGGGAGGACGCGGCCTTGCCGCCGGACCGCCGGCGCCCCCGGCGGCGAACCGTCCGGTTATACCAGCGGATCACCAGCATGGCCAGCACCAGCACTGCCAGCAGCCCCAAGCAGACCAGCAGGAAGATCCCCACAAACCGCAGCACCGACCAGACCGTAATCCCCTCCTGCACGGCCGTCTCCACCGTCTCCTGGACGGGAACCGTCCGTTCCACCGTGAGGGGATAGGTGCCCAGCTGCGGGTTCATGGAGGTGACCGTATCGGGCAGCGCAAAGGTAACGGTGGGAACCGCTCCCGCCTCCAGCTCCTGGGCAGTGGGAATATCCAGCTCCATGGTAACCGTACTCTGGTCCACCGTATTGTGCATCATCAGATGGAAATTCCCGTCCAGATACACATGAAAATTGGCGGTCACCGTTCCATTCTCCCCGGTGAGGGAAAGGTCCTGGGGCGCGATGGAGCCCTCCTTATAGGCCATATTCTGGAAATTGTCAAAGCAGTAGTCCAGCAGATTGTGGCTGTCCTTGTACTTTTCATACTGGCCCACGCTGTTGAGCACCACGCAGATCAGCTCCACGCCGTCTCGCTCCGCCGTGGTCACCATGGTGTGGTGGGCCTCCTCGGTCCAGCCCAGCTTGCTGCCGGTGGCCCCTTCGTACTCATAGGCGGAGGTGACGATCATCATGGACTGGGTGCCGAAGAGGCGCTCCTCCGGCTGGAGGTTGGTGGGAGCCATGGTATACTCGGTGGCCCCAAAAAAGGTGCGGAACCCCTCCACCCCCAGGGCATACCGGGTAATCAGAGCCATGTCGTAGGCGGTGGTATAGTGGTTGTTGTCGGGCAGGCCGCTGGCATTGACAAAGTGGGTGTTTACCGCCCCCAGCTCCTGGGCCTTGTCGTTCATCATCTGCACAAAGTTGTCGATGGTGCCGCCGGTAAACTCGGCCAGGCCATTGGCGCAGTCGTTGGCGGACATCATCATGCACCCGTACATCAGCTGCTCCACCGTCACCTCCTCGCCGGGGGTGAGGGCGATATGGGTGGTGTCCCGCGGGACCGAAAACACCGCCTCGTCGGTCATGGTGACCACGTCGTCCAGCTGGTCGTGCTCCAGGGCCAGGGCGCCGGTCATGATCTTGGTGATGCTGGCAGGATATTCCCGCTTGTTCATGTTCTTCTCGATGAGCACCTGGCCGGTGTCCGCCTCCATGACCACATACGCGTCCGAAACGGTATCGGGGGGCGTGGAGGAACCCTCCTCCTCTGCGGCAAAAACCGCCGCCGGCAGCAGCGATACCGCCGCCATGGCAGCCAGCAAAAAGGATACGACCTGTTTCACGGCAAGCCTCCTGTTCCCTTGTAGCATTTCCGCAGAGGCTGCGGTTGTGTGTCCGTCTTATTCTACCAAACTTCCGCCCCCGGCGCAACCGTTACCCTTCCACAATGGTGGAGGTGTAGTTCCGGTCCACCGTAATGACCGGGTAATCCTCCGGATACCGCTCCTTCAGGACGGCGCACACCTGATGGCTCACCTCCTGGTCGCTCTCCGGATAGTCGGCAGGCACCAGCACGTCAAAGAGGATGTTGGTGTGGGTTTTGCCTACCACCAGCCGGAAATCGTGGATGGACAGCAGGGGGGAAATCTCCTTCACCAGGGCCTTTGTCTCCCGGTACCGCTGGGTGGTGAGGGGATCGTCGGTGACGATGGGGTCCAGATGGATCACCAGATGGATGCCCATCTCCCCCTGGATGTCGTGCTCGATGTTGTCGATGATGTCGTGGCTCACCAGGATGTCCTGCTTGGCGGGGACCTCCACATGGACCGAGGCAAAGCACCGGCCGGGCCCATAGTTGTGCACCACCAGGTCGTGGAGGCCGATCACCCCTTCGTACCCCATGATCTTGTCGGACAGTTCCTTCACCAGCTCGGGGGTGGGCGCCTTGCCCAGAAGGGGGTCGATGGTCTCCCCCACCAGCCGGATGCCGGAAACGGTGATGAACACCGCCACCGCCGCTCCCATCCAGCCGTCCAGCTGGAGGCCGGTCACCTTGGCCGCCAGGGTGCTGAGGAGGACCGCCGAGGTGGACAGCACGTCGCCCATGCTGTCGGTGGCGGTGGCCTCCAGGGTGGTGGACTGGATCCGCCGGCCGATGGTCCGGTTGAACCGGCTCTGCCACAGCTTGATGAGGATGGACACCGCCAGCACCCCCACCGTCAGCCAGCTGAAATGGATGGGGTCCGGATGGAAAATCTTTTCCACCGAGCTGCGCACCAGCTGCAGCCCGATGAGGATAATCAAAAAGGAAACCACCAGCCCGGTGATATACTCCATCCGGGCATGGCCGTAGGGGTGTTCCGCGTCGGCCGGCTTGCCGGACAGCTTGAATCCCACCAGGGTAATCACCGAGGACCCGGCGTCGGACAGGTTGTTCACCGCGTCCGCCATCACCGAGATGCTGGAAAACAACACCCCCGCTGCAAATTTGATGAGAAACAGCACCACATTGGACCCCACGCCCACCATGCCGGCCAGCCGTCCGTACTGCTCCCGCACCGCCGGGCTGGACACCTTTTCCGGCTCCTTCACTCCCAGGCGGATAAGCCACTCGATCACAAGGACCGCCTCCTTTTTCCCGCAAAAATCGGAGAGGCGGACGCCGCCCCTTCCCACACCCTGCACCGCGCAGGTTTCTTCCTATGATACAACAAGAGGGCAGTCCCCTGCAAGGGGAAACTGCCCTCCTGTTTTCTTCCCTGTCCATGGGCGGAACCCGGGAGGAAGGATCAAAGCTCCTTCCCCACACACTGGGCCACACACTGGAGCTTCTCCATCAGCGCGGAAAAGGCGGGGGGAGTGATCGACTGGGCCCCGTCACAGAGGGCGTTTTTGGGGTCGTTGTGGACCTCGATGAGCAGCCCGTCGGCCCCGGCCGCCACCGCCGCCATGGCCATCCGCTCCACCATCCAGGCCTTTCCGCAGGCGTGGGAGGGGTCCACCACCACCGGCAGGTGGGAGAGCTGCTTCACCGCCAGCACCGCCGACAGATCCAGGGTGTTGCGGGTGAAGGTTTCAAAGGTGCGGATCCCCCGCTCGCAGAGGATCACCTGCTTGTTCCCCCCCGCCATGATGTATTCGGCGCTCATGAGCCATTCCTCCACCGTGGCGGAAAGCCCCCGCTTCAGCAGGATGGGCTTGTCGGTTTCCCGGCCCAGCTGCTTGAGGAGGGAGAAGTTCTGCATGTTCCGGGCCCCCACCTGGATCACATCCACATAGGCGTTGAAGAGATCGATGTGGTCCCCGTCCATAATCTCGGTGACGATGGGCAGGCCGGTGGCCTCTTTGGCCTGTTGGAGAAGCTCCAGCCCCTGCCCCTCCAGGCCCTGGAAGGCGTAGGGGGAGGTGCGGGGCTTGAAGGCGCCGCCCCGCAGCGCCACCGCCCCGGCGGTCTTCACCGCCTGGGCCACCTGGGTAATCTGCTCCCTGCTCTCCACCGAGCAGGGCCCGGCAATCACCGCCAGCTTCTTCCCCCCTATGGCCCCGCCCCCCGGCAGGGGGATGACCGTGTCGTCCGGGTGGTATTTCCGGTTGGCTTTTTTGTAGGGCTCGGTCACCCGCATCACCCGCTCCACGCCGGGGAGCTGTTCCAGCATCTCCTGGTCGATGCTGCTGGGATCCCCCTCGGCGCCCAGGATGGTGGTCTCGCTTCCTTTGGAGACCATCACGTTGACGCCCCCTGCCTTCATGGCCTTGATGGCTTCCTGAAGCTGGTCGGGGGTGAACTGCTGTTTCATAATGACTACCATCTGCAAATCCTCCTTTGATCGGGAAACGGGCGGGAGCTCCAACGGCGGGGCGGCGGAAATAAAAAACCGCGGCCGGCCCATGGGGGCTGCCGCGGCAAATCTCCTTGTTGCGCTTTCGGAAAGAGACATCCATCGGTGGCCGGTTATGGGCAGACAAACGAACCGCTGCTAAAAAAGTAGTAGCGGTAATAGCCATATGCATAACCGAACAGCTTGCTCATCAATGGACTCTCCTTGATCTGTACTTGCTTGTACTTTAACACATTTTGGCGGTAAAGTCAACGGGAAATCCGGCCGGGCGGGAAACGTTCCATTTTCGCCAGCATTTGGGCTGATATGAAAATAATACGATCAATTTCCGATCTAATATTTACTTTATTCGTTCATATTGCTATAATATGACCAACAGCATGATCGATTAAAAAGGAGGCTGATCCCATGACGCTGAAAATGGAGCACAACTGCATCTGTGTCACCGACCTGGACCGCACCATCCGTTTTTACGAGGAAGCGCTGCAGCTCACGGTCCGCCGGCGCAAAAGCGCCGACGACCGGGAGATTGTTTTCCTGGGCAGCGACCTGGTTCCCCACCAGATCGAGGTCATCCAGATGAAGGACCACCCCGGCCCTTATGAGCTGGGGGAGAACCCCACCCATCTGGCCTTCCGGGCAGACGACATCGACGCCGCCCGGGAATTCCACACCAAGATGGGCTGTTTCCACCACGATCTGCCCGCCTTCGGGGTCTACTTTATCCAGGACCCGGACGGCTATCTGTGTGAAATCATGCCGACCCGCCGGTAACTCCGGAAAAACAGCAAGGCCGGGCGCTGCCCGGCCTTGCTGTTTTTTTGCGGGGGACCGGCTTCCCTCTCCCCACCGGCGCCGGCTCCTTTTGGGCATCCCCCCTATGGCAGCAGGCTGGCCATTTCCTCCCCCTGGAAGGACCGGATCGCCTCGATCATCGACTGGATGGCGGGGGTGCGGTATTTGTCCCGGTGGATCACCAGGGAAAAGGGCCGCTTCCACAGGAAGGGCTCCCCGCCGGGGGCCCGTACCACCCGGACCGCCCGCAGCCTTCCCTTCTCCAGCTCCTCCTTCACCAGCAGCGCCGACAGCACCGACACCCCCAGGTTATGGAGGAGGGCATTCTTGATGGCCTCCGAATTGCTGCAGGACCAGCTTCCCCGCAGGGGGAGGCGCCCATCCTCCAGATCCCGTTCAAACAGCTCCCGGGTGCCGCTCCCCTCCTCCCGCAGGAGAAGGGTCTGGCCCGCCAGCTGTTCCAACGTCACCTCCCGCTCCCCGGCAAAGGGATGCTCCGGATGGCAGACCAGCACCAGCCGGTCCTCCACCACCGGCGTCACCTCCAGGTAGGGGCTGCGGATCCGCCCCTCCACAAAGGCCAGGTCCAGGCGGCCGTGGAGAAGCATCTCCTCCACCACATGGGTATTGTTCACCGCCGCCTCGATCTTCCCCTCCGGTTCCCGCCGGCGGAAACGCTCCACCAGGCTGGCCAGCAGGCAGGTGCCCACCGTAACGCTGGCCCCCAGCCGCACCGGTTCCTCCCGCAGGGTGGCCTGCATCGACCGGTCCAGCCGGTCAAAGGCGGCCAGCACCGGCACGGCCTTGGCGACCAGCTCCCGGCAGGCGGGGGTGGGGTAGAGCCGCCGGGAGAGCCTGTCAAACAGGCGCGCGCCGCAGTACTGCTCCAGCTCGGCCACGATCTGGCTGACGGTGGGCTGGGATAGATACAGGCGGCCGGCCGCCTGGCTGATGCTGCCGCACTCGGCCACCGCCACCAGGATGCGCAGATGCTTGATGGTCACAAAAATCCCCTCGTTTTCCTATATGTATTGAAAAATCCGATGAACTTTATTCTATATTACTATTTTTCTTTTGACAAAACAAGTGGTATACTGGATGGGAAGAAGGGCGGAGGGAAGCCGCCCGGTGGGAACGAGACAATCCATCGAGACGGAGGAATGGAAGATGGCAAAGCTTACCGCGGACGATATCAAGCGAGTCAAGGGCATGGGATTTTTGAAGAACACCACCAACGAGGGGTTCTCCATGCGGGTAATTACCAAAAACGGCGTCCTCACCGGCAGCCAGATGCGCTGCCTGGCCGAGGTGGCCGACCGGTGGGGCCAGGGGACCGTGGCCCTCACCACCCGCCTCACCGCCGAGATCCCCGGCATCCGGTATGAGGACATCGAGACGGTGCGGGAGTTTATCGGCAAGGAGGGTCTTGTCTCCGGCGGGACCGGCTCCCGGGTACGGCCGGTGGTCGCCTGCAAGGGGACGGTCTGCCAGTACGGCAACTGTGACACCCAGGCCCTGGCCCTTCGGATCCATGACCGGTTCTTTGTGGACTATTACGACGTCAAGCTTCCCCACAAGTTCAAGATCGCCGTGGGCGGCTGTCCCAACAACTGCGTCAAGCCCGACCTGAACGACCTGGGCCTGGCCGGGGTCACCGTGCCGGACCTGGACGCCGACAAATGCCTGGGCTGCCGCAAATGCGCGGTGGAGAACGTCTGCCCCATGGATGCCGCCCATGTGGTGGAGGGGAAACTGGTCATCGACCGGGAGAAATGCAACAACTGCGGCCGGTGTGTCACCCGCTGCCGCTTTGACGCGGTCACCCCCGGCAAAAAGGGCTTTGCGGCCTACCTGGGCGGCCGGTGGGGCAAAAAAACCCGCATCGGCAGCAAGTTGCCCAAGGTCTACTCCGAGGAGGAGGCCATGGAGCTGATCGAGAAGGCCATCCTCCTCTTCCGGGACAAGGGAGAAAACGGGGAGCGGCTGGCCTCCATGGTGGACCGGCTGGGGGAGGACGCGGTCTTTGCCATGCTGGAAGGGGACGACCTTCTCCGCCGGAAGGAAGAGATCCTCAATAAAGAGATGTCTGCGGAGGGCGGCGCCACCTGCTGACCTCAGCGGCCGGCCCGGGATCCCGCGTCCCGGGCCGTTCTTTCGCCCCCGCCGTGCTTGCCGAAAAAAAACCGGAAAAAGAGGAAAAGGGGGCTTGATTTTTTTTACTGGAGGCGTTATAATAAATAACCGTCGGGTCACTGCTGGCCCCCGCTCATGGTCTGGAGAGATGGCTGAGCTGGTCTAAGGCGCACGACTGGAAATCGTGTAACGGCTAATACCCGTTCAAGGGTTCGAATCCCTTTCTCTCCGCCATAAAATCCCGCTGCGGTTTCCCGCGGCGGGATTTTTTCGCTTTGCTCAAAAATTTCCTGTTTTCCCCCACAGGGGATGGGCCTGGAGCCATTTCGCGCTCCGGGTCTTTTGTTTTGCCTAAGCTTTTTGCCCGCGGCCAAAACAGATCGAAACGGACCGCTGCTGCCACAAAGAAACCCCGGAAACACACTTGTTTCCGGGGTTTTTCTTCGGAAGATCTTGCGGCGGCGCGCCCCTTCCTCTATAATAAGGGCGGGAAACGATGCATTTCATCTGGAAAGGAGCCTCCCCCATGACCCTCACCGTCCACCTGGATAATCAGCTGCTCAGCCTGGTCCTGTTTGACGGAAACGACCCGGTGGTGTCCAGTTCCCTGGCCGCCGACCCGGCGTTTACCCCGGACCAGTGCGCGGCGTCCATCCAGGGGGTGCTCTGCCTGCGGGGAGCCGACCTCTCCCAGGTAACCGAGGGGATCTTCGGCTCGGTGGTCCCTCCCTTGACCCACTCCCTGCGCCAGGCCCTGGAGCTGCTGCTGCCGGGGCGGCCGCTGCTGGCAGTGGGGCCGGGGATCAAGACCGGGCTCAACATGCGCCTGGAGAACGTCCCCGCCGTGGGGGCGGATTTTGTCTGCACCGCGGCGGCTGCCCTGGCGGAGTTCCCGCCGCCGCTGGTGGTGCTTTCCCTGGCCGATGCCGCCACCACCTTCCTGGCCATCGACCGGGAGGGCTGCCTGGTGGGCCGCTCCATCGTGCCGGGGGTGGAAAGCTCCCTGGCCAACCTCCACCACACCGCCGCCCAGCTGCCCGCTGTGGCCTTTGAGCCTCGGTGCCGCCTGCTGGGGCGGGGTACTGCCGACGCCATCCGTTCCGGCATCCTCTACGGCAGCGCCGCCATGATCGACGGCATGCTGGACCGGTACCAGGAGGCCCTGGGAGGCGGCGCCACGGTGGTGGCCACCGGGCGGCTGGCCCCGGCGGTGCTGGCCCAATGCCGCCATCCGGCCCAGGTGCGCCCCCTGCTGGTTCACGAGGGGCTGCGCCTCCTTTGCCAGCGAAATCGCTGATCGTCCCGTCAAAATCTGCGTTGTATCCCCCCGGTGGGAACAACAGCAAGGAGTGATTTTCCCATGTCAACCGCGTCCGCCCACACCCGCCGCATGGTCCAGCTCTCCCTGATGGCCGCCATTGTGGTGCTCCTGTCCTTTGTACCCTTCCTGGGGTACATCCCCCTGGTGGTCATCAAGGCCACCACCGTGCACATCCCGGTGATCCTGGGGGCCATCCTGCTGGGGCCCAAGGCCGGAGGCATCCTGGGAGGGGTCTTCGGCATCACCAGCGTCATCAAGAACACCATCGAGCCGGCGGTGGTCTCCTTCTGCTTCTCCCCCTTTATCCCCGCCCCGGGCCACAGCGGCCCCAACCTGTTCAGCCTGGTTATCGCCATCCTTCCCCGCGTGCTGGTGGGGGTGGCGGCCGGATGGGTCTACCGGCTCCTCGCCGGGGAAGGCCGGCGGCAGACCCTGGCCTGCGTTGCCGCCTCGGTTATCGGCTCGTTTACCAACACCCTTCTGGTGATGGGCGGCATCTGGCTCTTTTACGGGGAGGCCTATGCGGCGGCCAACAATGTGCCCCTGTCGGCCCTGTCGGGCCTGATTCTGACGGCGGTGGCCACCAACGGCGTGGCCGAAGCCCTGGTGGCGGCGGTGCTGTGCACCCTCATTGCCCGGCCGCTTATGGGATTTGCCCGCCCCCAATAATCGTCTTTTGTCGCCTCTTCCAAAGGGAAGGGGCGTTTTTTTGTCAGCTTTCGTCCACCAAAGCCTTCCTTTTTTTCCTGAACTATGGTATAGTGGAATCATTCCTAAATATAGGTTGAGGAGGTATGGCAAGTATGAAATCCACAGCGCGCAGGCTGCTGGCATTGCTGCTGGCAGCGTCCCTCGCCCTTTCCTCCGGGATGCTGGCTTTTGCGGACGGCATCACAGAGGGGGACGGCAGCTCCGTCACCGTGGGAACCGGCGAGGCCGGAACTATCGGTGAGGAGGAGACCCCCGGCGACACCGGGACCCCCGATGACACCGATGCCTCCGGCGACATCGAGAACCCCGGCGATACCACCGGTACCACCCCCGGCGACACCACCGGTACCACCCCCGGCGACACCTCCGACGGCACCGACCCCTCCGACGGCACCGACCCCTCCGGCGGCGACGACACCTCCGGCGGCACCGACCCCTCCGGCGGCGACGAGAACCCCGATGAGGGCGACCCCTCCGGCGGCACCGGGAACCCCGATGAAACGGTGATCCCCGAGAATGTGCAAGCCCTGATCGACCGGATCAGCGCCCTTCCCACCGCCGAGGATGTTCTGAATGGCGTCTGGACCGGCGACATGTCCCAGCTCCTTGCCGAAGTCAACTCGCTCATGAGCGAGTTCGACACCATCGGTGTCGGGGGACAGGCCTTGATCCCCGACGACCTGGCCGCGAAGCTGGCCGGTCTAGAGGAGCTGCTTTCCAACTCTGCCTCCTTGATGTCGGTAGCACCTACCGATATATGCCGTATTGATGATACGGGCTACTCCACACTTGCGGATGCATTTGCGCACGCAGGGGAAAACGATGAAATCGTTTTATTGGCCGATACAACGGTTAATACGGGAATTGCGGTGACAACACCGGTTACGCTGAATTTAAACGGCCATACCATTACCAACCTTGTAGAAAAAGAGCGGCCTTTCCAAGTGACCGCCTCCAGCTTTGCCATTGACGGAACCGTCGCCGGCAGCAAAATGGAGATCCCGGAATCGAATACCAGTTCCTACGGGTTTATTAAGGTCGCGGATACCTCTGTAATCACGGTTGACGGGGGCACGTATACCGGAGACACGGACAATGGCGCATTTATCAAGATCTTCCATTCCGATGAACCGGTACTGGATGCTTCCGGGTCTACCGTCTATTTTACCAATGCGGAGATGTCCTCAAACAACCAATTCTTTTCCACCGATACCCTCACTACAGATGCCAATACTCCGACGCTTGTGGTCAACGGCGGAACCTACACCACCGACGGCCAGGCGTTCGGCATAGATGTTATACCTCCCAGCCCGGTCACCTTTACAGATGTGACCGTGACTGCCGGAACCGGCCCGGTCATTGAGGTATGCGGGCCGGCGGCTACCTTTGACAACTGCGACTTTACGGTAACCAATTCTACCGATCCATCACACTTTCAAGCCACCGCTGTCGGCGTGAGCCAGGGCGGAACCGCCGTGATTGACGGAGGCAGCTATACCTCCACCGGCTATGGCATCTATGTATACAGCAGCGGCGGCTCTATTACGGTAAAAGATGGCATCGTTGAAGGCGGAGTGGCCGCCGCGAAAGCAGACGTCGATTTAAATACTTACCCTTTTGCCACAAGTGAAATCTACTTGCAGGGCGGCGAATTTAAAGGGACAATTCAAAAAACAAGCACTGGTAAGGAAACTATCAAGATTTCCGGCGGTACCTTTGACACCGATGTAAGCAACTATGTTGCCTCAGGCAGTCAGTGCATCCCTGATGGAAACGGGAATTATATTATTGGCAATGATGAAAACGCTGTGGTCGAAATGGACGGAAAAAAATATCCTTCCCTAGCCTCTGCTGTCCACGCTACTCAACCCGGCCAGCCGGCCACCATTAAGCTGTTAAAACCGACTTCCGGTAGTGGAGTTAAAGTTCCCGAAGGCAGCAATATTATCTTTGACTTTGGTGGGCATACATACACGGTCACAGATCCTTTGGTCGGTTCTACAGGAACGGAAACCAACGCTTTCCAGCTTCTAAAAGATTCCACGATCGTTATGAGAAACGGCACCATCAAAGCTGGAAGCAGCGCCCTGATTATGATCCAAAACTACTCCGATTTAACCTATGTTGACATGACCCTGGATGCCAGCGAAAGCAGTCAGTGCCAGTATGTCTCCAGCAATAACCATGGAACGATCAACATCACCGGAAATACCAATATCTATGCTGCGCCTGGCCAGGTGGCTTTCGACGTTTGCTACTGGGGAGACTCCTCTGATTATGCCAGTGGTGTGACTGTTAATATTGATACAACTGGGACAATCGAAGGCAAAATCGAATACAGTTACCTCAATGCTACTGTTGCAGGCAAGGGTGGCATTGCCAACAAGGCTAAACTGAACATCGCAAACGGAACGATCAATGGCTCTATTACTCTCGCCGGTGGCGCCAGTGAAGCCGACAAACCCAATATCACCATCACCGGCGGCAGTTTCAAGGAAGATGTGAAGAAATATGTGGACGAAGGCCACGACGAGCTGGTGACCAAGCGGGGCAGCACCCCCTACATCGTGGGCAAATTCAGCGACGGCGGCGCTGCCAGCGCCATGGGCCAGCAGACGGTTTACAAGGTCACCCAGACCAACAGCGACGGCGAACTTATCGACGTCTACTACCTGACCGAGAAGGAAGCCCAGGACGCGGCCGGGGCTGGAGGAACGGTTATCACCGTCACCCGCCCCTCCACCGGCAGCTCCTCGTCCTCCAGCCAGAAGACCCCCTACCAGGAGGAGCGGCCCTTCTGGGACCGGGTGGTGAACCGGATTGAGGACGCCGAGGCCGGGGACACGGT
>CAJFKV010000056.1 GCA_904387055.1 Candidatus Heteroruminococcus faecigallinarum
CTTGTTGTTCATATCCACACGCTCCCTTCCTGGTTAGACCTTGACCTTCGACCGGATGGTGTTGTTCAGCAGGATGGCCAGTGCAAGCACCACGCCTTTTACCACATCCTGGGTATAGCTGGCAAGGCCCTGCATGTTCATGATGTTGGTCAAGACACCAATGATCAAAGCGCCGATGATCATGCCAAAAACGGTACCGCGGCCGCCGTTTACATCGGTGCCGCCCAGAACAGCCGCAATAATACAGTCGCTTTCAAAACCGGGAAGGATACCGCAATCCGCCACCGTAAACCGAGAGGTTACAACCACGCCGGTAAAGGCCGCCACCATGCCGGACAGCATGAAGATAATGGTGACCACCTTGGTGGTATTGATGCCGGAAAGTTTTGCCGTGGTAATGTTGGAACCGATGGCATAGGCCTGGCTGGCAAAGACCGTCTTGTTCTGGATGAACAGGAAGATCAGGAAGATCACGATGGCATACACCACCGGCAGAGGAATGCCGGAAATGGTCCGGCCCAGCATCCCGATGTTGCCGGGAAGGCCGGCGGAAATGATGGCGCCGCCGGCGCCGATCAGGGCAATGCCGCTTGCGATGTACTTAAACGCCAGCGAGATGATGAACGAAGGCAGGCTCAATGCGGAAATAATCAAGCCGGACAGGCAGCCGCAGATCATTCCTGCCAAAACGGCCAAAACCGCCGATGTAAGCACCGGAACCCCGGCCTTGGCAAACAGTCCGAAGAGGACGCCGGCCATAGCGCCTACACCGCCAACCGACAGGTCCAGGTTGCCCGAGATCAGGACCATGGTCACGGCGGAGGCCGTAATGATGGTACTCGAGGCGGAAACCAGGATGTTCACCATGTTGTTGGTGGTGAGGAAAAGATCGGGCTTGAGAATATATCCCACAATACAGATGATCACGAAGATGGCCAGAATCGTCAGATTCTGGAGACCGTCGGCCGTCAATTTCAGCTTGCCGGCGCTCCTTTTTTCAGTTGCTACAGCATTCATCTTCAATTACCTCCCGTTACAACATGCATGATTTCCTGAGAATCCACGTTGTCGCCGTTGTTCAGGAATTTCTTCAATTCTCCTTCATAAAGAAGGCCGATGCGGTCACACAAGCCCAGGATTTCAGGAAGCTCGCTGGAGAACACAATGGCCGAGCAGCCCTGCTGCACCAGGCGGCGGATGATGGCATAGATTTCCTGCTTGGCGCCTACATCCACGCCACGGGTAGGCTCATCCAGAAGAAGAACCTTGGGCGCCGCGTTGAGGCATTTGGACAGAACCACCTTCTGCTGGTTGCCGCCCGACAGGTAGGCAACCGACTGGTTCTCGTCGCGGCAGGCGGTTCCAATCTGGGCGATGTAGTCCCGCGCCACCTTTGCCTGCTGCAGCTTGGAGAGGATTCCATACTTGGAAACGGTCTTGTAGTTCATCATGGGGGTATTGACGGCGATGCTCAGCGAGGTGCAGATGCCCTGGGTACGCCGCTCCTCCGGGACCAGGGCAACGCCCTTGCGCAGCGCCTTGCGGGGGCTGTTGATCCTCTCCGCGTCGCCGTCTACAATCACCTGGCCCTCAAATTCGTCGGCGCCAAAGATTGCCCGGGCAATCTCGGTCTTACCGGCGCCAATCAGTCCATAGAAGCCCAGGATCTCCCCCTGGTACAGATCGAAGGAGACGTTCTTCAGTTTCTTGTTGCTGATGCCTTTTACCTCGATGATCTTCTTCGACGTATCCACCTTGTTGGGGATGTAGTCCTCCACGATCACTTTACCGATCATCATCTCGATCAGATCCTGGCGGCTGTTGATCTCGCTGCGGGGGCAGGTCTTGATGTGGTGACCATCCCGCAGAACCGTCACATAATCGGCCAGCTCCAAAATCTCCTCCAGGCGGTGGGAGATGTAGATGATGGTGATTCCCTGCTTCTTCAAATCCGAAATGATCTCGAAGAGGCGTCTCACCTCTTCTTCCGAAAGAGAGGCGGTGGGCTCATCCATGATGATGACGTCCGAATCCATTGCCAGCGCCTTGGCCATTTCCACCACCTGCCGCTTAGCAACACTCAGCTCCTCAATCAGCTGCTTGGGGTCAATGGTTTTGTCGATCCGCTTGAGCACGTCGAAGACCTTCTGGTTCGACCCCTTCTTTTGGATGACGCCGAACTTGGTGTCCTCCAGACCCAGGCAGATATTCTCCTCCACGCGCAGCTGCTCCACCACGTTCAGCTCCTGGAACAAGCAGCCAATTCCCGCCTTCATGGCTTCCTTGGTGTTGTTGGGATTGTACTCCTTCCCGTTGTAGAGCACCTGGCCGGACGTCCGTTTATGGGCACCGGTCAAAATTTTGATCAATGTGGACTTGCCGGCACCGTTCTCGCCCACAAGACAGTGGCAGGAACCCTTTACAATGTTGAAACTCACATCGTCCAGGGCTTTCACGCCGGCAAAATGCTTGGATACGTTTTTGATTTCCAAAACATATTCGCTCATGGATACCCCTCCATCTCTACCGGTCAACCCGGTTAATCTCTATGTGTTATCATCCCCGCTGGGATGTTATCGACAAGGTTAAAATCCGTTGCAGGTCAAAAGAAAAGGGCGGGCACGGAGGGAGGCCTGCTCCCTCCGTGCCGCAAAGTGGACTCCGTTTTGCCGGGAAACGGGAAATTACTGAGCGTTGGCGATCTCAGCAGCGAGATCCAGAGGAGTCTCGGGGTTGTACTGGACGTTGTACCAATCCTGCATGGTCTCCAGAGAATCCTTGTAGTAGTTGAAGTAGATATCGGGGGTGGTTCTCTCAACGTAGGTATCGTTGTCGAGAGTGCCGTTGATCAGCTCCATGATCATGTCGATCTGAGCATAGGCAAAGGTCTGGGGCTGCATGCCCAGGGCATACTTCAGAGAAGAGGTGGGATCCGCCAGCTTTCTCAGCTCACCAGCAGAAGCATCGGTAGAAGCGATGATCTCGGTGAGGGGCTTGCCGTCCTCCGCCTTGCCGCGGCCGGCAGCCTCATAGGCAGCCAGAGCGCCCAGGCCGTTGGACACGTTGGTACCATAGATCACGTTAACATCCGGATACTGAGCAATGGCATCGGCAGTAACCTGCTGAGCAGTCTCCAGGACGCCGCCGCCGTGGACCCAGTAGGTGGCACCGGTCAGCTCCTCGCCGGCAGAGTTCTGGAACACCGCGGGAGAGGGGTTGGCAGAGGTGTCGGGGGTGGTCACGCTCTTAACACCGTTGATGAAGGGGCCGCCACGGTTGTCGAAGCAGAACGCGATGTCGGTCCAGCCAACGATACCCACCGAAACGGGCTTGTCGGGATAGAGCTCCATCCACTGCTTGGCCATGTCAGCGCCCATCTGGTAAGCCATGCCCGCCTCGTCGATCATCAGAGAGGGGACCTGCTTGCCGGTGGTGCCCACGCAGTAGGTCATGATGTTGATGTCCTGATCGCGGACTTCCTGGATGATCTCGTTCACGCCATCCTCGGTCACGGGGTGCAGAATGATACCGTCCACACCCTTGCTGATGAAGGTCTCAACAGCAGCGATCTCCTTGCTCAGGTCCTGGTCGGGGTCAATGACCTCGTAGGTAGCGCCGTACTTCTCAGCGGCGTACTGCTCGGCCCACTTGGCGTCGTTGCCGTGGACGTCGTGCTTCAGGGTGATGGGAACCTTACCAATGTAGGCACCCTCCACGCTGGAAGCGCTCTCTCCAGTGGTGGACTCGCCGGATGCGGCGGCCTCGCTGGAAGCGGGTTCGCTTGCGGGAGCTTCGCTGCTGGTGCCACCGCCGCAGGCTGCCAACATGGTGGCGGCCATCAGCAGAGCCATCGCAAGAGCTACCAGTTTGCTAGACTTCTTCATAGTTGCCTCCTCAATTTCATGAGTTTTTATAACCAGCCCCGGCACACAGGCGCCAAGGCGGATTACCATGGTTCTTTTTTACCCGAGGGTGAGGACTGTGCGGCCCAAGGCACTGTTGATCCGGTAGATCAGCTCCTCCAGGTCACTCACCGGCAGATGGTACCGAGTATGTCCATCCACCAGCATGGCCAGCGTCTCCTCGTCCCGCTGGTACAGTTCCAGCTGGGTAACCTGCCCGTCCAGCGTCTCCATCTGGAGGAGCGCCGCCGGCTCTTCCCCGGGATCGATGGAATGCTGGGGGTCATACCCGTCGGCATTATGGCCCATAAACTTGCTCAGCACCGAGATAAAATCGCTGTACTTGACCTCGTCCCCCTCGCTGCTGGTCACAACCATTTCCCCGTCTTGATTTTCCAGGAAGAAGGACACGGCCTTCCCGCCGACCGTGACGGAAATGGAGGACAGCTGGTCCACCGTTGTGGTGAGGGGAGAGACAAACATCACCTGCTCCGGCGTCAGACCGGAGAAGTCACAGTCCACCGAATAGAGCTTCACCACTTCATCGGTGCCGGCGGTACGGGCATACACGTTGGTGCCGTCGTCCCGGCCAAATTCCACCCGCTGGGTGTTGCCGGCGGCATCGGTCACCTCCAGCACCCTGGCCGGGTTGTCCAGCCCCATGGCGGCGGCGTCTTCCCCTTCCGGATAGCCGGCCACCGTCCATCCCGCCATCTTGTTCACCAGCTCGGTCAGCACTACCCGGCGGGCGGGCGCTTCGTAAGGCTGGGTCAGGAACCAATTTTGGTAATCGGTGTTCCCCACCTCCAAAATCAGCTCGCCATTTTCATAATACCGGATCTGCTGGATGGCGGTGGTATCCACCGTCAACACATCCTTCGCCCGGTAGGCGGACAGGCTTCCTGTCAGCTGGGCAACCGCAGCATCGGTGGTCAGCATCGGCTTGCCGTTTTCCGGGTCCATAATGTAGACGCTGGAACGGCTGGCCGTCTCGTTTCCCACCATAAACGAATGGGTTTTCCCCTTGCTGGTGGTAAAGGATACCTGGGCCACCGGATCGTCCAGGCCGTATTCCGGCGCGGTCTCCTCCAGCACCCGGGTAACCGGTACCTCCTCCAGAGAGGAGACCAGCAGATCCATCTTTTCCGGATTGGTGCGGAAGTCGCCGTCGCTGTGGACAATCCACTCGTCGTCTTCTTTTGTAAATTCGTAGCTGCCGTAGGTATTGGTAAGGGAGATGCTCTCCACCGTTTCCCCGTTGCCCATGGCAAAGAGGACGCCGGTACGGGCAGGGTCATTGGTGGAGGCGAGGGCAAAATAGGTCCCTCCCAATCCCACAGCTGCCACAGCCAGAATCAGCAAACCTGGAATCTTCTTTTTGCTCATTGATTTCTCCTTAAAGCCCATACAGCCAGAGCGCCCAGGAAGGCAATCCCCGGAAGAACGCCCATGCAAATGATTGCCAGCTTGACAAAATCGTCCCCCCGGATAATCAGCCGGTCCGCATTGATCACCTTGGAGGCGATCAGATCCGACTCCCGGCCGCCTTGCAGCCAGTTGATGCTGTTGAGGAAGAGATCCCGGTTGGCCTGTACCTCGATGTTCCCGTCATAGGCAAAGGAAGAGTTGCCGATCACCACCACCCGGGCGGCGTCGTTCCCCCATTTCACATTGCTGCGGGAGACGGCATAGGCCACCGGCATGGGGCCGGCCATATCGGCCTCGGTTCGCTCGGCCGTGGGGATGGTCATATCCGACCGCACCCACGATTTTTCCGACGACACCATCAGGATCGACTGGGTGACGGTCGTCTTGTCGTATTCTACCTCGCTGATTCCCCGGGCCACCGGCAGGATCACCATCTTCCGGCTTTCGGCGATCTTCTGGGTAATTTCGTGGGGGCCGAAACCGGGAATCAGGTAGAGAGGCTGGTTGGACAGGTGGTAGGAGGGATCCTCCTCCACGATGTAGTTGTTGGTAATATCCAGGCCGAATTCATGGAGCCAGGTGTTGAAGTTGTCCAGAACGATGCTGTTGGTATTCATCACCGAGTCCACCAGGAAGAGAACCTTCCCCCCCTCCATGGTGTAGTTCTGGAGCATCTCCAGCTCCTGATCGCTGATGTCGCTTTTGGGGGAGGCGAAGACCAGGACGTCCGCGTCCTCCGGCACCCGGCCCGCCTGGAGAAGGGTTACTTCCCGCACCTCATAGGCATCCTGCTGCAGGGCGGAAACCGCCTTGCTCATGACGCTGGCGGTGTTGGCCTCCTCGTGGCCCTGGACAAAGTACACAACCGGCATATCGTCGGTGGTTACATACCGGACAGCGCCGGTAATCTCCCGCTCACCGTTGAAGATCGAGCCCAGCTCGTTGGTCTCAAAGAGGCTGGCGTTCTCGATGATCTTGGACCGCTCCCCGGACTTGACAATCAGGGTGCCGTTGGTAACGGCGGAAACATCCAGCTCATACTTGGCCAGCTTGGTGGGCTCCCGCTCGGCATCCACATATTCCACAAGGATGTTGTCGCTGGCCTTTTCGTATTCGTCCAGCAGGGACACCACCATCTGTTCCTCCTGGCCCTCCGGGTAAACCGCCGCGATCTGCACCGTTTCCTCCAGCCCGTCCAGAACATCCAGCGTCTGCTGGGAAAGGGTGAAAATCCGCTGGGCAGTCATATCGTAACGCCAGGGAATTTGATAGCTGATCAGCACGGCGAAGGCGACGATGGCGATGACCAATACGCAGCTTACCGCCGATACCAGGTAAAAACGTCTCTTTTTTCCTTTGAGGGTATTCGCTTTCTTATCCATCGCTTGCTCCTAGTTGAGTCGTCTTCTCTGCATATTCTTCACGGCAAAGAAGAGGAAGATAATCGAATAGCCGATGTAGTAGCAGACCGGCCCCAGGCGGAAGATTCCCCGGATAAACTCGTCGTACCGCAGGGTAATGGACATCGCCCGCAGCACGGGAGCAATGATCGGGACCTGCATGGAACGGCTGAATGCGCTCATCATCACCAGCACGAAGAGCGCCCCGAAGGAAAGGATCGCCGCCGTCACCTGATTGTCTGCCAGGCTGGACGTGAAGGTACACACCGCGATCATTGCCGTTCCCAGGAGGATATATCCCAGGTAGGACGCTGCCAGGGCTCCCAGGTTGGGATACCCGTAGGTGACGATGATGCCCACATATACCAGCGTGGCCAGCATGGTAATCAGAAAAACCGTTACCGCCGCCAGATACTTCGCCAGGACAATTTGGGGGATGGTCAGCCGGGAGGTGAGCAGCAGATTCTCGGTGCCGGCCCGCCGCTCCTCGGCAAAGAGGCGCATGGTGAGCACCGGGAAGGTCATGAAGGACATGTTGCTCAACAAACCGAACATTCCGGACAGATCACCGTTCCCGCCCAACAGGTTGGAGGTGGTGAAGGACAAGCCAGACAGGAGCAAAAATATTCCCATGAATACAAAGCCGAACGGCGTTGCAAAATAAGAGGAGACCTCTTTTTTCCAAAGATAATACATACGTTACTCCACAGCCTCCTCTGGGGCGGACTCGGCATCCGGCTCCCCCGCGTCCGGCGGGGCGGGGGGAGTCTCCTCCTCTTCCCCATCGGCCAGAACCTCCCGGGATGTAATGGACAGGAATGCCTCCTCCAGGGTGTGCCGGAGGGGCCGCAGCTCCAGAATCGGCAGGTCCGCGGCTGCCAGGCGGTGGAAGATCTCCACCCTGCCTTCCTGACCCGACTGGGTCGTGACCACCCAGACCGATTCTCCCTCCTTCTTCTCCTGGTTCTCCCCCTCTTCCAGAAGGAGGATCCCAGGAGCCTGGCCGAGAACCGCCCGTACCCGGTCGGCCTCGCCCTGTACCTGAAGCTGGAAACGGCAGGCGTCTCCCTGTTCCAGGTTTTCCAATGTATCGGCGGCCACCAGGTAGCCGCGGTTGATGATGATGACCCGTTCACAGGTCATCTTGATTTCCGACAGAATATGAGAGCTGAGAATGATGGTGTGATCCTCGCTCAGCTTCTCGATCAGCCCCCGCACCTCGGCAATCTGCTTGGGGTCCAGCCCCACGGTGGGCTCGTCCAGAATCAGCACCTCCGGGAAGCCGATCAGCGCCTGGGCAAGCCCCACCCGCTGGCGGTATCCCTTGGACAGGTTCCGGATCAACCGGTCCTTCACATGGGTGATACTGGTCTGTTCCATAACCTGGGCGACGTGCTCTTTGCGCTGGCGGCGGGGAACCTTGCGAATCTCGGCCATAAAGCGGAGGTAATCCTCCACCCCCATCTCCAGATACAGAGGGGGAATTTCCGGCAGGAAGCCAATCTTCTTGCCGGCGGCCGCCGGATCCTCTACCACATCCACCCCATCAATCTGGATGGTGCCGGATGTGGGCGCCATGTACCCGGTGAGCATCTTCATAATGGTGGACTTGCCGGCGCCGTTCGGCCCCAGGAGGCCCACAATCTCACCCTTCTCGATGGTAAAGCTGATGTCGTTGACCCCCAGCTTATCGCCGTAGTACTTGGTCAAGTGCTCAACTGTAATCATGTAATAAACTCCCGTTCAAGCGATTAATGGGGATAGTCCGGCGGGGAGGAACAGGGGCTCCTCCCCGCCGGAGGAGGAAAATCCGAACCAAATTCGGATCTTGGAGATAGCGATTAGTCTAAATGCTTGGCGACACGCTTGGCCTGCAGGGCAAAGGTGTCCTTCAGCGTCCCGTAGAGGGAACGATAGGTCTGGTAATAATCGTCGTAGATCTCCACGTTCTTGGGGATGGGCTCGGTGGTGCTTACCACCTTCAGGATGGCGTCACAGCCCTCCTGAATGTCCTTGAAGTGGCCAGCGCCCACCGCCGCCATAATGGCAGCGCCGGCAGCCGGGCCTTCCTCCATGTTCATGGTCACCACGGTGGCGTTGTACACATCCGCCTGGATCTGCCGCCAGAGAGAGCTCTTGGCGCCGCCGCCCATGGCGCGGACCTCGTTGATGGTCAGGCCGAAATCCCGAAGGATTTCCATCGTATCGCGCAGAGAGTAGGTAACTCCCTCCATCACGCTGCGGCACAGGTCGCCCAGGCCGTGGCGATAGGAAAGGCCAAAGAAAACACCCCGCGCGTCCGGGTCCACATGAGGAGTAGATTCCCCGCTCATATACGGCAGAAAGGTGAGTCCCTCGCTGCCCACCGGAGCGGCCGCGGCCAGGGAGGTCATGTAATCGTACACGTCCTTCCCCTCGGCGGCAAGGGCAGCCTTCTTATCGGCAAAGAGGGTATCCCGCATCCATTTGAAGGAGCCACCCGCTCCCAGGGTGCAGCCCAGGAAGCAGTACTTGCCGGGCACCGAATGGCACAGGCTGTACATGGCCCGCTTCTTCGAATCCACGAAGGGGGTGTCGCAGCAGCCGAACACCACGCCGGAGGTTCCGATGGTAGCCGCGATGGTACCGGTCTTGACAACGCCGCTTCCCACGCCGCCGGCAGGCTGATCGCCGCCGCCGGCTACCACGGGAATTCCGGCCCGGACCTTCCACCGCTCGGCCACGTCGGCCCGCAGATAACCGGCAACGTCCTGGGACTCCAGCAGCCGCTGGGGAACAATCTCCTTGGGCAGGCCGGTCACCTCAAACATCCGGTCGGACCAGCGGCGGGCCTTCATATCCAGCAGCCAGCTGCAGGAAGCGTCGGACACCTCCGTGGCCACCTCGCCGGTCATCTGGTACCGCAGGTAGTCCTTCGTGAACAGGACGGTATGAATCTTCTCAAAGACATCCGGCTTGTTCCGCTGCAGCCACAGCAGCTTGGGAGCCCAGTAGCTGGGCAGGCAGTAGCTGGCGGTGATGGACAGCATCTCCTCGGCGGACATACGGCCGTTCAACTCGTCCGCCTCGGCGGCGGCGCGCTGGTCCAGCCAGATCATGCAGTTGTCCACCGGGTTCATGTCCTTGTCCATCAGGGTCGTTCCCTGCATCTGCCCGGAAAAACCGATTCCTTCAATCTCCATGCCGTGGCCGCTGAGAGCCACGGCCTGTTGCACGGCGCCGTCACAGGCCTTCCACCAGTCCAGGGGATTCTCTTCCACCCAGGCAGGCTTGGGAGTAATCAGGTTGCATTCCTGATACCCGACGCCCAGAATCACACCGGTTTCATCCAGCACAACAGCCTTGATGCCGCTGGTGCCGGCGTCGATACCTAAAAAACAGCTCATTGCCTCGGCCTCCTAGTCTGTGGTAATCCGGTTACTTGCACAGCTCAAACTGCTCACGCATCACCTGCTCAGTGTAACCGTAGGCCTCCACCTCGCCCCAGGCCTCGGCGGTCTTGAGAGCGTCGGGAGCCATCTTGTCGATCGCGTCCGGATCGGTGATGCCGGCCTCCGCCAGGGTGGTGGGAGCGCCGATCTTCTTGAACCAGGCTTCCATGGCAGCGATGCCAGCCTGAGCAGCGATCATATCGTCCTTATCCCGCACGCCGAAGACCTCGCGGGCCATCTGGGCATACTTGGCGGTTCTCTCCTTCAGGTAGTACCGCAGGGTGGCCAGGATGGTGACCGACATGGCGGCGCCATGAGGAGTGTTGTAGAAGTTGGACAGGGAGTGGCCCAGGATATGGATGTTGGAGTTGGGCAGACCGAATCCGCAATCGTAGAAGCCGTTCCAGGCAAAGGCAGCCTGCCACATCATCACGGCACGGGCGTCGTGATCCTGGGGATCCACCAGCAGACGATCCATGCACTCCATAATGGAGCGGATGCCGCCCTCACAGAAGTGATCCTGATAGGGAGCGAAGGACAGCTGATGGCCCAGATAGTGCTCCAGCAGGTGGGAAACAATGTCCGCAGCGGAGTAAGCGGTCTGACGGATCGGGATGGTGTAGGTCAGCTCGGGGTCCAGAATGGCGACCTTGGGCTTCATGATGGGATTCACAAAGCCGTCCTTCCGACGGAGGGTCTCGTTGGTAATAACAGCGGTGCCGTTCAGCTCAGAAGAGGTAGCGGGGATGGTTACCACCGCAATAACGGGGATGCTGTCCTTGATCTCGGCCTTGCCGGTGGGGAAATCCCAGGGATCCCCGTCGTACTTGGCCGCCACGCCGATAAACTTGGCGCAGTCCATGGCGGAACCGCCGCCCAGGGCGATCAGCACGTCGGGCTTCTCCTTCTTGGCCAGGGCAATGCCGGAAGCAGCCTGCTCGGCAGTGGGGTTGCTCTGGACGCCGAAGTGATGGAGCAGCTCCACACCGGCCTCGCGGCAGCTGTTGGCAACCTTGTCGTAGAAGCCGAGATCCTTGACCAGCTTCTCATCGTAGGTAACCAGCATGGCCTTCTTGCCGAAGGTAGCGGCCTGCTCGCCCACTCTCTTGACTTCGCCAGCACCAAAGATGATCTTGGTGGGCAGAACAAACTCAAAATTGTACATAGGGTTTCCACTCCTTTGTAAAAAAAGATTACAGATAAAAATGATCCATGGCGCCGGCAGTCTCCACACGGGCCTTGAAGATGCCGCCGGCACCCCGGCGGTCCGCCATCTGCTCAGGGGTATAGCCGAAATGAGCGGTGGCCACATACAGATCCTTCAGATCCTCCCCGCCGAAGCCGGTGCAGCACACCTGCTCCACCGGGAAGTCGATGATTTCGACCAGTTCCATCGACCGGTTCCACACCGAGATATGACCGGTCCAATGGCAGACGTAGAGGTTGTCCTCCGAGTCGATGCTCATGCCGTCGGGCATCCCCAGCTCCCCGAAGTCAATCACTTCCTTGGGACCGCTGACAGGGCCCTTGGCCAGGTCGTAATCAAAGGCCAGCAGCTTGCAGTGGTAGGTGTCCACCACAAACATCTTGGTGTTGTCCTTGTTCCACACAATGGCGTTGTACTGGTTGATCCCGTCCACAATGGTCTTGACCGACCCGTTCGGGTTTTGTCAATAAGGAACAAGAAAAAAGTATCTTGCTTTTAAGCGGTTTCATCGCCGCTGTCGTTCTTGATAAGGCGCACAACCTTGTCCGTAA
>CAJFKV010000057.1 GCA_904387055.1 Candidatus Heteroruminococcus faecigallinarum
TCCGCCGGTAGGGGAGTGAGGGAAAAGAGCTTTTGGGCAAAATTGATTTCTGGAAATCGGACTTGAGGGCGGAGGAAACTCCAGGCCCCTGCCTAGCGGCGTGGCCGGCTAGCTTCATTTTGCGGAATGGAAACCGCTTCCCGGCGGCAGGCCGGATGGCATCTGCCGCCATTCCTCTGTGGGGGTGAACAGGGAATTTTGAAAGCGAAGCGGAGAAAAAGAGCGGGGTACTGCCTTTCACCCTGGAAAATCCCGCTCACGGATTTGCTTGCCGGGGCAACCCGGCCCCGCCACATAGGAAGTAAAGCCCCCTGTGAAAAAATCCCGCCACGGCGAGCCGTGGCAGGATTTTGGGGCAGTGGTGGTCAGTTTTGATCTGTTTTGGACGCGTGCAAAAATCTTAGACAAAGCAAAAGGCCCGGAGCGCGAAACGGCTCCAGGCCCTTGCCTGGTGGCGCGCGTGAAGGGACTCGAACCCCTGACCTACTGATTCGTAGTCAGTCACTCTATCCAGCTGAGCTACACGCGCACAGAATCCATATTGGAATCAGCTTATCTATAATAGCACAAAGAAACGGGGAAGTCAATAGAATCCTGCAAAATCTTCCTTCTTCCGCCTTGACGCTTCCCTCATCCTTTGGTATAATATTGGTTGCACTGGTGTGCAGGCTTTCCTGCGGCGCCGGCAGCCTTATCCAATGGAGACGTATCGAAGTGGTCGTAACGAGAACGACTCGAAATCGTTTTGTCTAGAGATAGGCACGTGGGTTCGAATCCCACCGTCTCCGCCACCAGGCAAGGGCCTGGAGCCAAATGCGCTCCGGGCCTTTTCCTTTGCCCCAAATTTGTGCCCGCGTCCCAGCCCATCGAAACTGACCACTTTAGCCAGAAAATCCCGGATGCAGTCGCATCCGGGATTTTTCTTATCCGCACGTTTCTCCCGCGCCGAGCCACTCCACCAGGGCGGCTTTGAGAATCCTGTAGCCCCGGCCCGCCCGGACAGCCGGAAGCGCTCCGGCGGCAATGAGGCGATAGACCTCCTTGCGAATCAGTCCCAGGCTCTCCAGCCGTGCCACAGCATCAATGGCCTTGCGCCGGGAACACCCGGCTTTGCTGGCGATGGTCTGATAGGAGGGAAAACAGGTTCCCTCCCGGCTGTCTGCGTAGGCACAGAGAACCAGATAAACCGCCAATTCGTACACCGAAAGCTGACCGCTCATCACCACCGCATAATCCACCATGACAAACGGCCGCTTCCGCCGGAATTGAAGTGTCTTCTTCATAGCATTCCCCTTTCCCACAAAAGAAAAAAGCCGCCAAGCGGCGGCTTTTTTCAATATTCTAATTATAAATATCACAATTTATGTCCTACTGTCCGTCCCCTTTCCTTGACAATCTAATTTTTATATGTACAATTATAAATAGAACATTTGTTCTTTCTCTAGCTTTCCCGGCTCCACACCCATAAAGTTTCTCCCCACTCTGTGTTGTTGGGCGTGTCAAATCCACAGGTCACCGTATACTCAGGTTTCGGCGTGATGGTCAGCCGAGTCCCTCCTTCCGGGTCCAAAGGCTCTTCGGTTACAGAAACGATCCCCTCTGCCTCAGCGCAGGCTGTAAGGAACTCCGCCGGAAGTCCTGGCTCCACTCGGGGCAGCAGAATCTCCCCCGGCTCCCCAGGCTGGAAAACCTCTGGAAGCACCACTTCGGTGCTTCTGGGATATCCCTCCCAGCCCGTGGTTTCGGTCACTGCAAAGCGGAGGGCAATCTTCCCTTCGGTCACCTCACAGTTCCCGAAGCTGTGCTGGCACTCCACCGAATCCCCCACCATGCCGTACCGCCCCGGGGAACAGAGGCTGTTTTCGGCGGTGACTTTGCCCTCAGTCAGGGAGTAGTCCACACTGTCCACAAAGCTGCGGGTATAATACTCACTCCCATCAAAAACGATCCCGTCGGAAAAGAAGATCCGTACCACTGTTGGGTCGCTAGTCTCCCGGATCTCCTGAACGCTGAGTCGCTGCCAGCAGCCCAGATCCACAAGTGAGATTTCTCCAGTCGTCTGATTTTCCACCAGGATCACCGACCCAATCTGATGGGGGGCATACCAGTGATTAGCCCAGTACAGAACCGCATCCCCCAGCCTGCAGCAGCTGTACCCGTCTGCAAAGACCGGGCCATTCAAAAGATCCTGACTGCCGAGCTCCTCCAGGGCGTTGTCCAGATATTCTACAGTGGCAGAGAAACTGACCATTTCGTTCTGGGTGGATTCCCCCTGTTCCCCGGCCCCCATACAGCCAGCACAAAGTAATGCCAGCAGCATTATAAACGTCCCTATGCGTAAAACAACCGCTGCCATTTTATTACCTCCTTGCCTATTTTAATTTCAGTATAACAAAAATCATAAAAATCAGAAAGGATAGATTTTATGCATGTAAAAAAGAGCGGATTTGTAATTTCTTTAAAGGAAGAGACAATGCTAAAGGCCAGACAAGAAGATCATCTTTTAGATATCCTTCAATCCTCCTACCCGTTTTACCAACTGCTAGACGAAACAGATTCCTGTGAAGATTGCCGCAAAAAAAGTGGAAGAATATATCCGGTATCAGAAGCCGAAATAGGTATTAATTTCCCTCCTTTTCATCCTAATTGCAGATGTACTGCTGTGGGAATATTACACGATCATAAAATGGATCCATGGGAGCAGGAAAACGCCATATGGGATTTTCTATTTCATCCTGGTCTTTCAAAGGAATATCAGGTTCAATTGCTAAGAAACTACTATTCGATTTCCAGACAAGTTCATAGTGATATTTCTCTCCAAATAAAACTTGAAAGCTCTATAAACAGCTCTTCCAATCGTATGGAGATAATAGAGTCTTTTATTAACAGATTGAACCCCGATTGGATTGATCCCAATTTAGAAACACGTTTTCAATATAATTGGAATAGCAAGTATACAACTCCTCCATTCAAACAAAAAACGGCCGACATTGCATCTGTTTTGGGAGTTTCTCCTGATGATTTGATGAAAGTTATGGCTGCAGAATCACGAATAGATCCTACAAGCGGCAACAAATTTGCTATTGGATTGATCCAGTTTACAGATATTGCTTGTGAACATATTGGAACAACTCGTCAGGCACTTGCTAAAATGTCTGCTATAGAACAATTGGATTACGTATATTTATATTTTAAGGATTATATAGGAAAGCTTGAAGATGCTGTTGATTTGTATTGGGTTATGTGTACAACAAAGCCAATTGGGAAAGGAGATTATGATGTTGTGTATGACTCAAGATCAAATCCTTCTGCCTATAACGGAAATGCTGGAATGGATCACGATAAAGATGGAAAAATTACCAGAAGGGATCTAAAAGAACATCTGGAGATTCAATTAGAAGATTATTGGGCAAACTGGTCTGACTAAATAGATATTAACCCTGAGTCCTTGTGAAACTAATGGGTTTACCAATGAAATCGGCTGTTCCGGTGCGATAATCCCCACTCCCGGAAAGCCCTGTTCTGACGCCCTTTTCGACCCGCAAACCCGCATCAGAAAAGGGTTTTCCGGCTTCCCGGGCGGCACTCCTGTGACCCCAAACGGACCAGCGGAATCTCTCCCGTCAACGACTCGAAATCGTTTTGTCTAGAGATAGGCACGTGGGTTCGAATCCCACCGTCTCCGCCACGTCGGAATGGACTGCGCTCCATTCAAAAAGCCCGGTCAGAGACCGGGCTTTTCTTATACCGCTCCGTCATTCCTCCTTTTCCGCAAAAGGGCACGCTCGGCTCGCCTGCTCGGCCCAGAACGCCCTCGCGACGGCTCACTGTCGCTACCACCCTTTTGCGGGTGTTTGCGATCGAAACTGACCGCTTATCCCAAAAATCCCGCCACGGTATCCCGTGGCGGGATTTTTTCCACAGGGGGCTTTGCCCCCTATGTGGCGGAAATTTTCTCCGCTTCGCTCTAAAAATTCCCTGTTTTCCCCCACAGGAGAACGTCGGCAGATGCCTTTCGGCCTGCCGACGGGAAACGGGTTTCCCTTTGCCTTTTGCCTACTCCATCAGCGCGAAGGCGTCCACGTCAAACATTCCCAGGTCGGTCAGGCGGAGCTCCGGGATGACCGGCAGGGCCAGGAAGCTGAGGGTGATGAAGGGGTCGATCCCCTCCCGCACCCCCTGTGCCCGGGCCAGGGCGAGCATCTGCTCCAGGGCGGGGATCAGTTCCCCGGCGGGCAGCAGGGACATCAGCCCCGCCACCGGCAGCGGCAAGGTTCCCAGGACCTTGCCGTCCTCCACAATGGTGTAGCCTCCCTGGACGCGGGCCAGCTCCTTTGCCGCCGCCAGCAGATCCCCGTCGTTGTCGCCCACGAGGATCATGTTGTGGCTGTCGTGGGCAACCGTCGTTCCCACCGCGCCGTGGCCCAGTCCGTAGCCTTCCACCAGCCCCACGCCCACATGCCCGGTGGCGTGATGCCGTTCCACCACCGCGATCTTGCGCAGCCGCCCGGACGCCAGCTCCCGGGCCAGGGCGCCGGCCGCCACCGTCCCCCGCTGGGTCACAATCTGCCCGGGAAGGATCCGGATCACCGGGTACTGCTCCCGGGGCGGCAGAGCAAAGGAAGCCTCGTCCAGCGGCGCCACATGCACCGAATGGAACACCCGGTCCTCCGCCCGGTCCAGGCTGCCGCTCCCGGGGAGGCTGCCCTCCAGGCCGACCCGCGCTCCATCCTTGTAGACCGCCCACACCGGGAACTGCTCCAGATCCTCAAACACCACAAGGTCGGCTTTATAGCCGACGGCTACCGCCCCCAGGCTCTCCAGCCGGTAGATGCGCGCGGCGTTGACGGTGGCCATCTGCACCGCCTCCACCGGGTTCATCCCCAGGGAAACCGCCAGGCGAAGGTTCTGCCGGATCGTCCCCTCCCGGCGGATATCCGCCAGATGCTTGTCGTCGGTACAGAAGGCCATATTCCGGGTGCAGACCCGGTCCCGCAGGACGCCGGTGAGGATATCCCGGAGATTCTTGGAGGCGCTTCCTTCCCGCACCAGCACCGCCATGCCTGCCCGCAGCTTCTCCAGGGCCTCGGCGTAGCTGGTGCTCTCGTGGTCGGTCAGGATGCCGGCCGCCCGGTAGGCCTGCAGCCCCTTGCCGCTGCTGCCGGGAGCATGGCCGTCGATTACCCGGCCGGAGAAGAGCTCCAGCTTGCCCAGGACCTCCGGGTCACAGGCCGTCACGCCGGGATAGTTCATCATCTCCCCCAGCCCCAGCACCCGCGGCTCCTCCAGGAAGGGCTTCAGGCGGTCGGCCGTCAGCACCGCGCCCGCGTGCTCAAAAGGGGTGGAGGGCACACAGGAGGGAACCTGCACATAGTAGTTGACGGGAAGACCGGCGGAGGCGTCCAGCATAAAGCGGATGCCCTCCTCCCCGGCCACATTGGCAATCTCGTGGGGATCGGTAACCAGGGTCGTCACCCCCCAGCGCAGCTCCTCCATGGCGTAGACCTGGGGCGTCGCCATGGAGCTTTCCACATGGCAGTGGGCGTTGATCAGCCCGGGGGCCAGGTACCGCCCGCCCAGGTCCTCGGTTCTGGCGGCGCTGTATTCGCCAATCCCTGCAATCACCCCGTCCCGGATGGCCACATCCCCCCAATAGATGCCTCCCCCCAGCACGTCCACAATCCGCGCATTCTTGAGAACCAGATCCGGTTCCTCCATTCCCAAAGCGGTCCGCACCGCCTGCTTCCGATCCATGGCTGACGCTCCTTTCCGGCAGCTTTGCTGCCCCTCTTTGGTTCCAGTTTAACAGCCGCCTTCCTCCCCGTCAATCCCCCGGTTTTCCGGCTGCCTTCGCCGTGGCGGGAAGCAAGACGGTTTGTACAGGCGGCCCGCTCCTGGTATAATGGCTGGTGAAGGGGAGGGGATGGAGATGCGGAGACACCCGCCGGACACACTGGCAATCATCGGGAACGGGTTCGACCTGGCCCACGGATACAAGACCGACTACCGGTCCTTTGCGGAGAGCACCGAGAGCCCATATCTGGAGGAATTTCGGTCCTACTGCCAAAGGGAGCAGATCGCCACCTGGTATCTCTTTGAGGAGAACATCCGCCGGATCAGCGGGCGGCTTTTTCTGGACTCGATGGAGGAGGGCTGCGACTTTGCCGGCAACCGGCGGGAGGTTGCCCGGGTGACGGCCGTCTTCCAGGAAATCCAGCGGCTGCTGGCCCGCTACCTTGCCCGGGAGATGGCGCGCATCCCCTTTTGCAAAAAACGCAGCATCCAAGAGCAGCTTGGCCCCGGCGGGGTGGCGATCAATTTCAACTATACCCCAACAGCCGAACAATACCTCCCTGCCGTTTTTTATGTCCATGGTTCCCTGAAGGAAGAGGACATCCTGCTGGGGTACGATTACCGGGAGGAGCCCTGCTTGGCCCAATTTGCCGATATGCGGTGGTCCAAACAGATCGGCAGGGAAAGCCTTGCTTTCCGCAGATTCCTCCGGCAGCAGGAGGGCCTCTGTCCCGGCAGCCCCCAGTACAACCGGATGATCGCCGGGCTGGAAGGGTATCACCATTGGGAAAACAGCGGCAGGGGCCTGGAGGAGGAGATGAGGTCCATCCTCCCCGGTTATGGGACCATCCATCGGTTTCTGACCGCCTATCGGCCGGCCCCTTTTCCCGGCCTGGAATTTTCCTCCGTCCGAACCATCGTGGTCTTGGGGCACGGGATCGAGGGGGACAAGGTTTACCTGCGAAGCCTCATGGACCGGTGCGGAGGGATCGACAGGATCGTCCTTTTCCGGTACGACGGAGAACCCGAGGAAAGCTACCAGCGGAAGCGCCGCTTTTTCGCGCCATACTGCGACCGGGTCGATCCGGTGTTCTATTGATCCCCGCAAGGAGGGGATACCCCCGCCGCAGCGGGGGCTTGTACAGGAAGCCGGAAGCACCAAACCCAAAAGGCACCCTTGCGGGTGCCTTTTGGGGACGCGGGCCAAAATCTTGGGCAACGAAGCGGCCCGGTTGAAGGACAAAGGGAAACCCGTTCCCCGGCGGCAGGCCGAAAGGCATCTGCCGACCCTCCCCTGTGGGGGAAAACAGGGAATTTTTAGAGCAACGCGGAGAAAATTCCCGTCCCATAGGGGTAGCCGGTCTCAATCGGCAAATGCAGTGGTCCCGCAAGAAGGGAGGGGGGCGTGTGTGGGGGCTGCGAGCCGCAGCGAGCGTTTCGAGGCCAACCGCCCGAAGGGCGGCTCTTGGTCCGAGATAACCGTAGGTTCCCTACCGCACGTCGAGCGACTGCAAGGAGCGGATAGCCCCGCCGCAGCGGGCGGCTTCCGTAGGAAGCCGGAAGCACCAAACCCAAAAGGCACCCTTGCGGGTGCCTTTTGGGACGCGGGCGAAAATCTTGGGCAACGAAGCGGCCCGGTTGAAGGACAAAGGGAGACCCGCTCCCCGTCGGCAGGCCGAAGGGCATCTGCCGACCCTCCCCTGTGGGGGAAAACAGGGAATTTTTAGAGCAAGGCGGAGAAAATTCCCGCCACATAGGGGGCAAAGCCCCCTGTGGAAAAATCCCACCACGGCACACCGTGGCGGGATTTTTGGCCGAGGCGGTCAGTTTCGGTCGCAGGCACCCGCAAAAGGGTGGTAGCGACAGCGAGCCGTTGTGAGGGCGCTTGCAACCGAGCAGGCGAGCCGAGCGTGCCCTTTTGCGGAAAAGGAGGAGCAAGGGAGCGGGCGGATGGCTTCTTTTTCGCCGTAGGCAAAAAAGAAGCCGGAGCAAAGCGGACTTTGCTCCGACGTGGTGCGGGAGATGGGGGTCGAACCCACACTCCGAGGGAACTGGTTCCTAAGACCAGCGCGTCTGCCATTCCGCCACTCCCGCAGGCATCGGCGGCCGCAGCCGCCCTTGTTCCCTCTATTTTCACCCGGGGAGGGGTTCCCGGGGCGGGGCATCTTCGCCGATTCCGCAGCTTGCCTTCTATTTTTGCCCGGGGAAAGCTGCCCGAGGGGGAGGGAATCTCCTTCTTCCCCATGGGCCAAAACAGGTTTCCCCGTCTTGACCACCCTCCCCGCGGCCGGCCGTGGCGGAGGGCAGTTTTTATTGTACCATGGGAACGGGCGGGGTGTCAAATCCCGGCAGCTCCCCCTACTGGGCCTCCAGCAGCCCTTGGTCGGCCATCGACTGGACCGCCAGCAACACCCCCGTTTTCCCGGTGGGATAGGTAAGCCCGCCCTGGAGCCAGGCGGCATAGGGCTCCCGCAGGGGGGCGTCGGCCGAAAGCTCGATGGAGGCCCCCAGGGTAAAGGCCCCGGCCGCCATAATCACCTTGCTGTCGTAGCCGGGCATGTCCCACGGCTCGGGGCTGACGAAGGAATCCACCGGGGAGCCCTTCTGGATCCCCTGGCAGAAGGCGATCAGCCGCTTGTCGTTCCCCAGGAGGACCGACTGGATGATGTCGGTGCGGGGCTCGTCCCAGGCGGGGGTTACCGTGAAGCCCAGCCGGCTGCACAGGGCGGCGGCAAAGACGGCGGTCTTGAGGGCCGACGCCACCACCGTGGGGGCGAAAAAGAAGCCCTGGTAGAGGGGGCGAAGCATCTCCAGGGTACAGCCCACCTCCCGGCCCATGCCGGGGCAGGTGAGCCGCCCGGCACACAGCTCCACCAGATCCTCCCGGCCGGCGATGTAGCCGCCGGTGGGGGCGATGCCGCCGCCGGGGTTCTTGATGAGGGACCCGGCCACCAGGTCGGCGCCCACCTGGGTGGGCTCCTGCTCCTCCACAAATTCCCCGTAGCAGTTGTCCACCATGACGATCACATCCGGGTTGACCGCCTTGGCCGCCTGGGCGATCCGGCCGATGGTCTCCACCGACAGGGAGGGCCGCAGGCTGTATCCCCGGGACCGCTGGATATAGATCATCTTGGCATAGGAGGCCGCCTTGGCGATGGCCTCCAGATCGGGGGTGCCGTCGCCAAGGAGCTCCAGCTGGGTATACTCCACCCCGAAGTCGGTCAACGAGCCCTGCCCGTGGCCCCGGATGCCGATGGCCTCCTCCAAAGTGTCGTAGGGCTTGCCGGTGCAGGCCACCAGCCGGTCGCCGGGGCGCAGCACCCCAAAGAGGGCGGTAACCAGGGCATGGGTGCCGGACACAAAGTTGTGGCGCACCAGCGCGGCCTCGCAGCCGAACACCCGGGCAAAGACCTTGTCCAGGGTATCCCGGCCCATATCGTCATACCCATAGCCGGTGGAGCCTTTGAGGCAGGCCTCGCTCACCCGGTGATGGATAAACGCCTCCAGCACCTTGTTGCTGTTGTACTCCGCCACCTGGTCGATCTGCTGAAAGATGGGGGCGCACTGGGCCTCCGCGGCGGCGGCTTCCTCCCGGATGCGGGGGGAGATGGGAAACAATTCCTTCATAGGGATACTCTCCTTTATATCGGTATGCAAATCATCGCTGTGGATCGGCGGACGGCAGGGGAAACGCCTCCCACACCGTCCGGATGGGGACAAAGTCCATCCGCCGGTAAAAGGGAACCAGCTCCTCCCGGCAGAGGAGGACCGGAACCTCCCCCTCTTGGACGCAGCGGGCCGCCAGGCCCGTTACCACCCGGCTGCCCAGCCCCCGGCCCCGGCAGGAGGGGGTGCAGCAGATGTAGCCCAGCACCGCCCGGCCGGTTCCCCGGTGGGTGACGGCGCCGGCGGCCAGGATCTCCCCCGCCTCCTGCACCCCCGCCGCGAAGGCCAGCCCCCGGCGGGCCTTGCGGGAAAACTCCCACAGCCAGCGGCCCCCGTCCCGGCGGGCGGCAAAGGCGGGGAAGGCGGTGGCGGCCACACGCTCCAGCTGGCCGGCGGTGAGGGGGACGAGGGGTTCCCCGCCCCGGAGGGAGGGGGGAGCCTCCATCAGAACCCGCCGCTCCAGCCGGCAGCCCAGGGCCGCGAAGGCCGGGGCCAGCTCCTGGGGCAGCTGGGCCGCTTCAAAGCCGGCCATCCGGACAAACTGAGCCAGCTCCTCCCCATCCGCCCCGGGGGCGGCGTGGATCCGGAACACCCCGTTCTGCCGGCAGAGGAGGGCCGTCTGCCCTGCCTCCGTCTCCTGGATCCACCACTCCGGGTCCCGGTCCTCCGGCCGCTGGCAGTCCAGCAGGGTGGCCATGGTGGGGCCCATGAGGGGGTCGTCCGGCAGGCGGACCTGGCCGGGGGCACAAAACCGGATCACAGGGCGTTTACCAGTTCCTTGAAGTGGCGTCCCCGCACCGCAAAATTGGGGTAGGCGTCGAAGCTGGCGCAGGCGGGGCAGAGGGAGACCACGTCCCCGGGGAGGGCGTTTTCCCGGGCCAGCTCCACCGCCTGGGGCAGGTCCCGGGCGTGGAGGATGCGGATGCCGCTCTCTGCATAACCGGGGCAGCCGGTGATGGCCGCCTCGATCTTGGGGGCGGTGGGGCCGGTGAGGATCAGCACCTTCACGTGATCCAGGACGGTGGAGGCCATGGGGTCAAAGGAGACCTTCTTGTCGTAGCCCCCCGCCAGCATGATGATCTTTTGGGGGAAGCAGCGCAGCCCGGCGATGGTGCGGGTGGGGCTGGTGGCGATGGAATCGTTGTACCACTTGACCCCGTTCACCTCCCGGACCAGCTCGATCCGGTGCTCCACCCCCCGGAAGGTATGGGCCACCTGGCGGATCGTCTGGGGGTCCACCGTCCCCCACACCGCCGAGATGGCAGCCAGGTAGTTGGCCACGTTGTGCATGCCGGGGATGAAGATCTCCTCCTTCTTCATGATGGGGGTGGTTCCCTCCCGGGTAATCATCGAGATGGTTCCGTCGGGGGCGCAGTAGGCCCCCCGGCGGGGCGGCCGCTCCAGGGAGAAGGTGAACAGCTCTCCCCGCACCTTGGGCGCCATCCCGGCGGAGATCTCGTTGTCCGCCCCCAGCACCGTCCGGGAGAGGGGATGCTGGTGGAGGATCAGGTTCTCTTTGGCGGCGATATACTCGGCCATGTCCTTGTGGATGTCCAGATGGTTGGGGGTCACGTTGGTGATGACCGCCACATCCGGGCTCTGGCGCATGGACATCAGCTGGAAGCTGGACAGCTCCACCACCGCCACATCCTCCGGCTTCACCTGCTCAATGCGGGGGAAGAGGGGGGTGCCGATGTTCCCACCCAGGTGGACCGTCTTTCCCACCGCCCGCAGCATCTCGGCGATGAGGGTGGTGGTGGTGGTTTTGCCGTCGCTGCCGCTCACCCCATAGATGGGACAGGGGCACAGGTCGAAGAAGAGCTCCATCTCGCTGGAGACCAGCCGGCCGTCGGCCAGGACCTCCTGGATCTTGGGATGGAAGAAGGTGAGCCCCGGGGTGCGGATCACCAGCTCCCCGTCCAGGTGGTCCAGGTAGTCCTCCCCCAGGTGGAGGGTGACCCCCAGCTCCTCCAGCTCCCGGCAGATGTCGCCTTTTTCCTCCCGGGTACGCTTATCGCAGGCCGACACCCGGGCGCCCTTTTCCACCAGCAGGCGGATGAGGTCGGTGTTGCTGACCCCGATGCCCACCACCGTTACCGTTTTTCCCTTTATAAACCGAAAGAATCCTTCCGCTGTCATCGTTTTTACTCCTCTCTGAATCGTCCGCTGCCGCGGGCGAGAATCGATTGTCTCTGCGAGATGGGCTTTTTGGGCCGCCTGCGGCGGCGGCTGCCGTGCGGACCTGCTAACCACTTTCCTCAACGCTATCGCGGGCGGGTGGGAACCGGTAGTCTCTGCGAGACAAACTTGTGGGCCGCCTTTTGCGGCCCCTCCCGACGGGGGCGCTTCGCCCCCCGAACCCCCCGACCCTATCTTTCGACCGCGAAAGATAGGGGAGAAAGCTCGCCAAGGGGGCATCCCC
>CAJFKV010000058.1 GCA_904387055.1 Candidatus Heteroruminococcus faecigallinarum
TGGCGAGCTTTCTCCCCTATCTTTCGCGGTCGAAAGATAGGGTCGGGGGGTTCGGGGGGCGAAGCGCCCCCGTCGGGAGGGGCCGCCAAAGGCGGCCCATAGGCCCGTCTCGCAGAGACCGCCGATCCCCACCCGCCCGCGCCAGCGGGCAAAGTCGGCAGGCGGGCCGCAGGCCCGCACGACAGCGGCGGCGGAGCCGCCTACCCCCGCCCTCGGCAGAGGACCCCAATCCCCGCCTGCGCAGCTTCTGCCAAGAAGAAGGAGGAAGGGAAAACGAGAAGTTTTAAGAAAATGCCGGTAAAATGCCTTGGCTGTCTTGCAAAACGCCCCGTTTTAGGGTAAAATTAAACATAACAAGTGGGATGTTTTTTCATCTCTCTTGGAAAAAACAACAAGAAATGGCCAAGGAGGGGTTGCCATGGCAGTGAGGATCAATTGTAAGCACTTGGAGGGCTTTGTTGCTCCCCATGAACTGGAGGCGCTTGCACCTCAGGTTCGCGCCGCCCACGAGACGGTCCATACCGGGTGTGGCCTGGGCAGCGATTTTCTCGGTTGGCGGGACCTGCCTACCAACTATGACAAGGAAGAGTTCGCCCGCATCAAGGCGGCGGCGGCCAAGATTCAAAGCGATACCGATGTACTGATCGTCATTGGCATCGGCGGCTCGTATTTGGGCCCTCGTGCCGTGATCGAGCTGCTTCGTTCCCCCTTCTACAACAACCTGAAGAAGAGCACGCCGGACATTTACTTTGCCGGCTGCAACCTCAGTGCCACCTATCTGAACCACCTCCTCACCCTCTGCGAGGGGAAGCGGGTATCGGTCAACGTGATCTCCAAGTCGGGCACCACCACCGAGCCGGCCCTGGCGTTCCGGGTTTTCCGCAAGCTGCTGGAGGATCGGTACGGCAAGGAGGAGGCTCGGGGGCGGATCTACTGCACCACCGACAAGGCCCGCGGCACCCTCAAGACCTTAGCCGACCGGGAAGGCTACGAGACCTTTGTGATCCCGGACGATGTGGGCGGCCGGTACTCGGTCCTCACCGCCGTGGGGCTGCTGCCCATTGCGGTCGCCGGCTGTGACATCGACGCCCTGATGGCCGGCGCCCGGAAGGCGCAGGAGGAGTTGCAGGACCCGGACCTGGACAAGAACCCCTGTTACCGGTATGCGGCCATCCGCAACGCCCTCTATCGGAAGGGGAAAGCCATCGAGATCCTGGTTTCCTACGAGCCTGCCTTCGTCCAGATGGCCGAGTGGTACAAGCAGCTCTTCGGCGAAAGCGAGGGTAAGGACAACAAAGGCCTTTTCCCCGCTGCCGTGACCAATTCCACCGACCTCCACTCCATGGGGCAGATGATCCAGGAGGGGCGGCGAAACCTCTTTGAGACAGTAGTGGATTTTGGCGGTGCCCAGAAGGATTTCTTCATCCCCTCGGACCCGGAAAACTTCGACGGGCTCAATTTCCTGGCGGAGCAGAATCTCTCGGTGGTCAACAAAAAGGCCATGGAAGGCACCATTCTGGCCCATGTGAGCGGCGGTGTCCCCAATATCCTGCTGGAGGTGGACGGCATCGACGAGGCTCAGGTGGGTTATCTGATCTACTTCTTTGAGAAGGCCTGCGCCATCAGCGGTTATCTGCTGGGGGTGAACCCTTTCAACCAGCCGGGGGTGGAAAGCTACAAGCAGAATATGTTTGCCCTGCTGGGCAAGCCCGGCTTCGAGGATCGGCGGGCGCAGCTGGAGGCCCAGCTGGCCGACTGACCCCTCTCCCCAGAATCCCCAATTGTTTGTAATCTTCCAAGATTTCAATAGACCAACCATAGGAGGAATTGTACTATGATTAAGTTGATTGTTGGCAACAAGGGTTCCGGTAAGACCAAGACTCTGATCCGCATGGTCAACGAGACCGCTGCCTCGTCCAATGGGAACGTGGTTTGTGTGGAGAAGGGCCTGCAGCTTACCTACGATATCAGCCACAAGGTGCGCCTGGTGGACATCGGGGAGTACAAAATTCAGGGCTTCGATTGCCTGTATGGCTTCCTGGGCGGCCTGATGGCCGGCAATTACGACATCACCGATGTGTTTGTGGATGCCACGCTGAAGATTGGCGGGCGGGACATGGACGCCCTCGCCGCCATGATGGAGAAGGCCGCCGCCCTGGCAGGCGAGCACAAGGTGAACCTGATCTTCACCATCTCGGCCGATGCCTCCGAGCTGCCCGAGTCCCTCAAGCAGTACATGATTTAACCGGCGCAGCCCGTCTGCCCGGATCGGAATAAGCAAAAGCCCCCGGCCGCAAGGCCGGGGGCTTTTGCAGCAAACAGATGAAGATGAAAAATTCCATGTCTAAACTTTCAAGAAGAATTGTGTGCCAGCCTATGGAGAATGGTTGTTTTTGGAACGGGGAAAGGGGCTTCTTTGTCTATTTGTCCGAAAGGGGGGCGGCGGCGGATTTATTTCGCCTTTTTCCTTGACAAATGGAGGCTGGATTACTATAATAATTCTGTGACAGCCGTAAAAGGGCTTATTTCTTTCTGCGGCAAAGTCCCCGATGACCGGGAGGTGGAACCTTGCAGCTGGATCTTCGCAACATCTTTAACGAGGAAGGCAGTGCCTTTGTGGTAGAGGACGATGTGGATCTTTCGTCGGTAAAGGTGTGGGGAAAGCATCCCTTTTCCCAGCCCATCCATGTCAAGGCCGAGGCGGTCAACCGGGCCGGAGTGGTCACACTCACCCTCTCGGCTTCGTTTGTCCTTGCGTTGACCTGTGACCGATGCCTGGCGGCTTTTCAGCGGCAGTTTTCTCCCAGTTTCCAGCACACGGTGGTGCGCCGCCTCTATGGAGAGGACGACGGAACCTTTGTGGTGGCCGAGGACGGCCTGGTGGACGGGGGAGAGCTCTTCTCCGCCGACCTGCAGCTGGAGCTTCCCAGCAAGATTCTTTGCCGGGAGGACTGCAAGGGCCTTTGTCCCCAGTGCGGCAAGAACCTGAACGAAGGGGATTGCGGCTGTGACCGGCGGGTCAAGGACCCCCGGCTGCAAATTTTGGACAGTTTTTTTAGCAACTGATATAGAAAACGGAGGAGGTGCACGTACCATGGCAGTACCGAAGAGAAAATTATCCAGCGCCCGCAAAAACAAGAGACGTTCCAATGTTTGGAAGCTTTCCGCCCCCAGCTTCTCCAAGTGCACACAGTGTGGAGAGCTGAAGGTCCCCCACAGAGTATGCCCCAACTGCGGCTACTACAAGGGCAAGGAAGTTGTCAAGATCGCTGACTAATCGATTCCAGAAAGGTAGAGGGGGAGCGCATCCGCCTCTATTTTTTTTGCCGAAGGACAGCGACGAGCAGGAAAGGAGAAGACCATGGCGGTAACGATCCGGGGAATTGCCCCCCGGTCCCCGGCGGCGAAGGCGGGGCTGCGGCCCGGCGACCGGCTGATTGCCATCAGCGGCCACCCCATCCGGGACCTGTTGGACTACCGGTTCTATATGACGGAGCAGACCCTGACTCTGGAGGCGGAGCGGGAGGGACGGCCCATGCCCCCCTTCCCGGTGCGCAAGGGCCAGTATGAGGATTTGGGCCTCCAGTTCGACACCTATTTGATGGACGAGCACCACAGCTGCAAAAACAAGTGCATCTTCTGTTTCATCGATCAGCTGCCCAAGGGGCTGCGGTCTTCCCTGTACTTTAAGGACGACGACGACCGGCTGTCCTTCCTCTTTGGGAACTACATCACCATGACCAACCTGAAGGAGGAGGACATCGACCGGATCATCCAGATGCACATCAGCCCCATCAACGTGTCGGTCCACACCACCGACCCCCAGCTGCGGGTGCGGATGATGAAGAACCCGGCGGCGGCCGATTCCCTTCGGTGGCTCCGGAAGCTGACCCAGGGGGGCATCCATCTCAACACCCAGCTGGTCCTCTGCCCGGGGATCAACGACGGCGAGGCCCTGGGCAGGACCCTGGAGGACCTGCTGGCTCTGGGGGAGAACCTGCAGAGCGTGGCGGCGGTGCCGGTGGGGCTCAGCGCCCATCGGGAGGGGTTGGAGCCCCTGCGCCCCTTTTCTCCCCAGGAGGCGGGGGCGGTGATCGACCTGATGGAGGAGTATGGCCGGCGGGCGATGGACCAGTACGGCAGCCGCAAGGTCTATGCGGCCGATGAGTTTTACCTCAAGGCCGGGCGGCCCATTCCTCCGGCGGCGTTTTACGGCGACTTTGACCAGCTGGAGGACGGGGTAGGCCTGCTGTCCAACCTGCGCCAGCAGTTCCAGGAGGCCATGGAGGACTGGCCCGAGGCGGTGCCGCTGCGCTCCTTCACGGTGGTGACCGGCGTGGCCGCCGCCCCCTTCCTCACCCGGCTGATGAAGGAGGCCTCCGCTCGCCTCAAGGGCCTCCAGGTGGAGGTGGTGCCGGTGGTCAACCAGCTGTTCGGCCCGTCCATCACGGTGGCCGGCCTGGTAACCGGCGGGGACATCCTCCGCCAGCTGCAGGGCCAGCCCTTGTTGGGGGAGACCATCCTCCTCCCCGCCTGCATGCTCCGCCACGAGCGGGACTGCTTTTTGGACGACACCACCCCCCAGCAGCTGGAGGAGGCCCTGGGACGGCCGGTGAAGGTGGTAGAGGTGGACGGCTGGGAGCTGGCCGACTGCCTGCTGGGAGGCGGCGCCCTTTAGGGGCGGTCCCTCCCGTTCCCCCCCTTGGATCGGAAAGGAGGAAACAACCATGGCAAAACCCATTATTGCGGTGGTGGGACGGCCCAACGTGGGCAAGTCCACCCTGTTTAACAAGCTGATCGGCCAGCGGCTGGCTATTGTGGAGGATACCCCCGGCGTCACCCGGGACCGGATTTATGCCCCCTGCGAGTGGCGGGGGAGGGAGGTCATGCTGGTGGACACCGGCGGCATTGAACCCTTCTCCAACGACATCATCCTCTCCCAGATGCGCCGCCAGGCCCAGCTGGCCATCGACAGCGCCGACGTCATTCTCCTGGTGACCGACCTGCGTTCCGGCGTCACTGCCGCCGACGCGGAGGTGGCCGCCATGCTCCAGAAGAGCGGCAAGCCGGTGGTCCTCTGTGTCAACAAGTGCGATTCCCTGGGCCAGCCCCCGGCGGATTTCTACGAGTTTTACAACCTGGGCCTGGGGGACCCCATCCCCGTTTCGGCGGCCCATGGACACGGCACCGGCGACCTGATGGACGCCTGCTTCGAGCAGATCGACTTCGACCGGGGAGAGGACTGGCCGGAGGAGTATATCAAGGTGGCCATCATCGGCAAGCCCAACGTGGGCAAGTCCTCCCTGGTAAACCGGGTGGCCGGCCAGGAGCGGGCCATCGTCTCGGACATTGCCGGCACCACCCGGGACAGCACCGACACGGTGGTGGAAAACCAATACGGCAAGTATGTGTTTATCGACACCGCTGGCATCCGCCGCAAGAGCAAGGTGGAGGACGCGGTGGAGCGGTACAGCGTTCTGCGGGCCTATATGGCGGTGGACCGCAGCGACGTGTGCGTCATCATGCTGGATGCCCTCACCGGCTTTACCGAGCAGGACTCCAAGGTGGCCGGCTATGCCCACGAGCAGGGGAAGGGTTGCATTGTGGCGGTGAACAAGTGGGATGCCGTGGAGAAGGACGGCAAAACCATGGACGAGTACCTGCAAAAGCTGAAGGTGGATTTCTCCTTCATGTCCTATGTGCCCTTCCTTTTCCTCTCGGCCAAGACCGGCCAGCGGGTGGAGAAGCTCTACGAGATGATCAACCGGGTGGCGGCCAACAACGCCATGCGGATCACCACCGGCACCTGCAACGAGCTGCTGGCCTATGCCACCGCCCGGGTGCAGCCCCCGTCGGACAAGGGCAAGCGCCTGAAGATCTTCTACATGACCCAGGCTTCCACCAAGCCGCCGACCTTTGTCACCTTTGTGAACGACCCCCAGCTCTTCCATTTCTCCTATCAGCGGTACCTGGAAAACCAGATCCGGGAGCACTTCGGGATGGAGGGCACCCCCATCCGGCTGATTGTCCGGGAACGGGGAGAGAAGCGGTAGCGGCGGGACGTCCAGAGGGGAGTCCATGGCAAATCTGCCCATTGACAGAACGCAAAGCACCGGGGTGGCAGCAAAACTTGCTGCCACCCCGGTGCTTTGTCCGTCAAAAGGGCCAGAGGGGCGCTGAACGGTATGCTGCGCTGCCCTGTCATGGCCCGGCTTTCCCAAGAGAGCCGGTTACCGGCTGTTCCCCCAGAGCCACGGAATGTCGGGAAAAAGCAGATGGAGAAAAAAGCCCAGCAAAACAAGAGCAGCCAAGGCGAGGATGCCATAGGAAAGGAGGCTTACCAGGCGCTTGGACATCTTTTTAATCTGCTGGACGTCCCCGTAGAGCGATGCCGCCGGTTCATCGGTCCAGGTGTTCTTCCCCACATCCTGAAGATCCACGTCTTTGACCAGCGCATCCAAGGAGATGCCAAAGTAATCGCTCAACAGGACCAATCGCTGGAAATCCGGGTAGGACTGGCCCGATTCCCATTTGGAGACGGTTTGCCTGGAGACGTGGAGCTCCAGCCCCAATTCCTCCTGGGACAGGCCCTTCTGCTTTCGAAGGGAGATCAGTTTTTCCTGAAATTTCATTTCTGCAATCCTCCTCCTTGCGGCTGCTATGGAAGCGGCGGTATCCAGTATATCCTTACCGGGGCCGGTTGGCAAGCAATCCATGTTGACAATTTGTCTATTCGTTGTAACATCCGGGCGGTTTTGCTGGTTTTTGGCGGTGGGAATTGGTTTGGGCCGGGCGGACAATCGGCAGGTTTCTCTTGCATCAGCGGGGGGAAAGCGATTATACTGGAGATACCGAAAGGAGGAAGCGCCATGAACAAGTTTCGCACGCTAACGCCCGACCAGCTGGAGGACAACGTGTTCCGGCTGATCAGCAAGGACTGGATGCTGATTACCGCCCAGCGGAAGGACGGAACCGCCAACACCATGACCGCCAGCTGGGGCAGCCTGGGGGTCAACTGGGGAATGCCGGTGGCCACCGTCTACATCCGCCACAGCCGCTACACCCTCCCCTTTGTGGACGAGGCGGAAGGGTTCTCCCTCTGCGTCTTCGGGGAGGAGTACCGTCCCCAGCTGGCCTACTGCGGAAAGGTGTCCGGCCGGGACGAGGACAAGATCGCCAAATGTGGCTTTACCCTGGCCCGGGAGGACAGGATCCCCTACTTTGAGGAGGCGAGGCTGGTCTTCCTCTGCCGGAAGGTCTACGCCCAGGATATGCCGGCGGACTGCTTTGTGGACAAAGGCATCCTGGATCAGTGGTACAAGGAAGGGGACCATCACCGGATGGTCCTGGGGGAGATCACCAAGGTGCTGGCCCGGTAACAGAAGACCGGCTCACCAGGGCAAACAAAAGAGGGGGAATCCCGTCTGTCCGACGGGATCCCCCTTTTGCGTATTCGGTGGAAGGATGCAAACCGATCATCAGCCGCACTTGGAATAGCCGCAGGACCGGCAGGCCACACAGCCCCCCTCGTGGGCCAGCGCCGAGCCGCACTCCGGGCAGACGGTGGGCATGGCCCGGTCGGTGGCCCGGGCGGAGGCAGAGGCCTTGGCGGCGGTGGCCGCCAGGGCGTTCTTCTTCAGATGCTCTTCCAGGCTTTCGCCCCCGTTGCCCTGGTTGGCGTTCATGGCCTTCACATACTCGTCCACCTTCCGCACCGCCTTGGCGATGGCGTCGGGGCAGGAGGTGCACTTGAGCCCGGGCTGGCGGATGGTGGAGGCGCAGCGGATCCCCTTCAGCTGGTCCAGGATCTCCTCCACGCTGATGCCCGACCGGAGGGCGATGGACACCAGGCGGGCGGTAGCCTCCGACTGGGAGGGGCAGCCCCCTGCCTTGCCGGTGGAGGTGAACACCTCGCAGATGCCCTTCTCGTCGTAGTTGACGGTGATGTACAGGTTGCCGCAGCCAATCTTGGCCCGTTCGGTGATACCGAAGGTGATCTCCGGACGGGGGCGGGGCCGGATGGTCTGCACCGCCGGAACGGCGGGGGCAGCCTCTTCCTTGGCGGGAGCAGTGGAGCCGGTGCTGAGGACCTGGCCCTCCCGGCTGCCGTCCCGGTAGATGGTGACCCCCTTGCAGCCCAGGCGATAGGCCAGCTGGTATACCTCCCGCACGTCGTCCACGGTGGCGTCGTGGGAGAAGTTCACCGTCTTGGAGACGGCGTTGTCGGTATACTCCTGGAAGGCGGCCTGGGTGCGGATGTGGTATTCCGGGTTGACGTCGTGGGCGCAGACGAATACGTCCCGCAGGGTGTGGGGAAGCTCCTCCAGATGGGCCAGGGTGCCCTCCTGGGCGATCTTTTTCATCAGATCGGGGGTGTTCAGCCCCAGCCGGTCCAGCTCCTCGGCCAGGATGGGGTTGCCCTCCACCATCTCGGTGCCATCCATCACGTTGCGCACATACACATAGGCGAAGACAGGCTCCACCCCGGACGAGCACCCCGCAATGATGGAGAGGGTGCCGGTGGGGGCGATGGTGGTGACGGTGGCGTTGCGGAGGGGTTCCCCATCCTTGTAGATGCTCTCGGCAAAGAGGGGAAAGGCGCCCCGGACCTTGGCCAGCTGGCGGGAGGCCTCGTGGCCCCGCTCGTTGATGAACTTCATCAGGTCGCCGGCCAGGGCAACCGCCGCGTCGGTGTTGTAGCCGATGCCCAGCCGCAGGAGCATGTCCGCATATCCCATGATTCCCAGGCCGATCTTCCGGGTCTGGCGGGTGGTGAAGGCGATCTGCTCCAGGGGATAGCGGTTCACGTCGATCACGTTGTCCAGGAAGTGGACGGCGTCGTCCACCGTGCGCCCCAGCTTGTCGTAGTCGATGACCCAGCCGTCCCCCTCCTGGCGGAGCATCCGGGACAGGTTGATGGATCCCAGGTTGCAGGACTCGTAGGGCAGAAGGGGCTGCTCGCCGCAGGGGTTGGTACTTTCAATCTCCCCCTGGCCGGGCACCACGTTGTCCCGGTTGAGCCGGTCCAGGAAGATGATGCCCGGCTCCCCGTTGCGCCAGGCGGCCTCGACGATCTTGTCAAAGACCTCCCGGGCGTTCAGCTGGCCCACCACCTGCTTGTTGTGGGGCATCACCAGGTCGTAGGGCTTGCCGGCGGCCACGGCCTCCATGAATTTCTCGGTAATTCCCACCGAGATGTTGAAGTTGGTAATATCGGCGTTGTTCTTTTTGCAGTCGATAAAGTCCAGAATGTCGGGATGGTCCACCCGCAGGATGCCCATGTTGGCGCCCCGGCGGGTGCCGCCCTGCTTCACTGCCTCGGTGGCCATGTTGAAGACCCGCATAAAGCTCACCGGCCCGGAGGCCACGCCGCCGGTGGAGCGGACAGCGCTCCCGTGGGGGCGCAGCCGGGAGAAGGAGAAACCGGTGCCGCCGCCGGATTTGTGGATCAGGGCTGCCTGCTTGATCGACTCAAAGATCCCCTCCATGCTGTCCTCTACCGGCAGCACAAAACAGGCGGACAGCTGCCCCAGGTCCCGTCCGGCGTTCATCAGGGTGGGGGAATTGGGCAGGAAGTCCAGGTCGGTCATCATCTCGTAGAACCGAGCTGCAGTGGCCGCTACGTCTGCCTTGGGGTCGTAGTTCCGGTCGGCCTGGGCGATGGTATCGGCCACCCGGCGGAACATGTCTTCCGGCCGCTCGCAGGGCTTGCCGTTTTCATCCTTCACCAGGTAACGCTTTTCCAGCACCGTAATGGCATTTTGTCCTAAATTCACGATGATACTCCTCCTTGCAGAAACAGGGCAAAACAATACATTTTGTATCTGCCTCTGGTAACGTCTTTCTTCAAACACCATATATTGTAGCACCCAGATGCAGAAGGCGCAAGATAAAACCTCTCTTTCGCTGTTTTTCATGGGACTGCCCAAAAAAACCACCCATCTTTCGGGAAAGTTCTCTCAAGAAGGGGAAGAGGGAGAAAAATCCCCGGGCGTTTTTGCAGCAAAAAAACAAGGCCCCCACAGCCCATGGGGCTGTGAAGGCCTTGCTGCATCAAGATCTTGTGGATGAGGGGATTACTGAATCCGGTCGGTAAGGCCCTTGGGCATCTGCTTGCTGCCCTGTCCATAGTAGTTGAACACCTGGACGGCCTGCTCGATCTGGGCGGGGGACATCCGCTTGGGTTCGCCGATGGACTTGGCGGCTACATAGGTCTTGGCAGCCTCCTCCAGGTAGACACAGGCATAGAGGGCCTGCTTGAGGGACTCGCCCACGGCGATGACACCGTGGTTGGAGAGGATGACCGCCAGGCTGTTGCCCCGGTACTTGACGGTGTCCTTGCCCATGTCGATGCTGGCGGCGGAGCTGAAGGGGGTGACGGGGACGCTGCCCTTGGTGCCGTTGGCCAGGGTGGTCAGGTTGCACTCGAACTCGTCCTGCACCAGGCCGATGGCGGTGGCGTAGGGCTGATGGGTGTGGATCACCGCATTCAGGGTGGGCTCATGCTTGAAGATATAGAGGAGGGCTTCGGTGTCCACCGAGGGCTTCCGGGAGCCTTCCAGCACATTGCCGTCGATGTCCACCACCAGCACATCGTCGGGAACCATGTCCTCGTAGATCATGCCGGAGGGGGTGACCAGGATCTCGCCGGTGGGCATCCGCACGCTGACGTTGCCGCCGGACAGAGCGATGAGGCCGTAGCGGTCCATCTTCATACCGGCTTTGATGACTTCCTGCTTTTCCTTTTCAAACATGGTCAAAAACCTCCTATATTCCTTACAATTAACCAATAAATGCATCTGGCATCATTGTAGCACGTCCCAACCGATGAATCAATGAACCATTCCCACGAAAATCGCCGGGGAAAGAGGAAGAAAATGTACATCCGTCAGGGACCATGACAAATGTCACATTTTTATGAGGCCCTTTGGGCCGCCTGCCGTAAGCGGGGGCGCTCCGCACCTTCTAACCTCTTTGCAGAGGCTCACGCGGGCGGGTGGGAATCGGTAGCCCTCTGCCGAGGGCGGGGGTGGGCGGCTTCGCCGCCACTCCCGTGCGGGCCTGCGGCCCGCCTGCCGTTTTATGTGGAGGCGCTCCGCCCTCCACACCTCCAGGGTGACTCTTTCTATGGAGAAAGAGTCACCAGAAAG
>CAJFKV010000059.1 GCA_904387055.1 Candidatus Heteroruminococcus faecigallinarum
GGCGTTGCTTTTGCTTAAGCTTTTAACTCCCACCGGCATAGCCGGCGGCTTTTGAAGTCCCAGCGGCAAGACGCTGGGACTTCTTTGCTAAAGCATTAGAAAAAAGAGCGCCCTCTGGCGCTCTTTTTCTTGTTATTCCGCTTTTTTGCCTTGCACCCGCAGGCGCTCGTCCTGCTGGATGAGCAGCACCGCGATCAGGATCACCACCATCCCCAAAACCTTGAAGAAGGTAATCTCCTCCCGGAGGATCAAGGCGCTCAGCACCATTCCCACCACCGGGTTGATGTAGGCATAGGTGGCCACCATGGAGGTTTTCCATTGCCGGAGCAGATAGATGTAGGAGGTGAGGCCGATAATAGAGTCGGTAATGCCCATATACACCGCCGGCAGCACTCCCCCCCAGGTTACCAGATCCAGGCGGAAATTCCCCGTCATCAGGGCGCATAAAAAAAAGGCCGCCGCCGGCAGGGCCGACTGGATGAACAGCTGGCTGACAAAGGGAGCATCCACCGTATGGTACTTGAGATAGATGGTCCCCACGCACCACACCACCACCGACAAGAGCAGCAGCAGCACCCCCAGCGGGTCGGCCCGGCCGGAGGCGATCCCCGTCCCCGCCGCCAGGATAACCCCCGCGAATCCCCCGGCAATCCCCACCATGCCCAGCTTCCCCACACACAGGTGGCGCTGGCAGGCGGAATCCACCAGCACCATCCCGATGGGAATCAGGCAGAGGATGACGATGGTGATGCTGGCGTCCACCCGGGTGGCGGCCAGCAGAAGCAGCAGGGTATTGAGAAAATACATCAAGAAGGCGCCGGTACCCAGCACCTTGGCATCGCTGCGGGTATAGCGGATGGGAATCCGCCGCAGCTTCATCCACAAAAACAGCAAAAGGGTCGCCGAACAAAACCGGATCACCCCCACCATGAAGGGGTGGAGGGCGCTGGACCCAAGCTTATTGGCAACGCTGGAAGTCCCCCAAAAAAAGCAGATGTTAAAGTAGGCCACCAGGGGCAACAGGGAGATCCGTTGTTTTTTCTGCTCCATACGTTCTTTTCTTACTCCTGTTCATGGGAAGGCACGGGGAACCGGACGGTTCCCCGTGCCTGGATGGCATTCGGCAGGACAAAGCCCTTTCTCTGCTTAGGCCTTCTTGCCCACCTCGATCATCTTGTCACAGCTCTCGGTCACCGCATTCATCACCGTGCCCCGGAAGCCGCCCCGCTCCAGGACATGAACGCCCACGATGGTGCTGCCCGCAGGCGAGCAGACGCTGTCCTTCAGCTGGGCGGGATGCTTGCCGGTCTGGAGAACCATCTCGGCAGAACCGGCCAGCGCCTGGGCGGCCAGCTGGATGGCCATATCCCGGGGCAGGCCCTTCTCCACGCCGCCGTCCGCCATGGCCTCGATAAACAGGTAGGCAAAGGCGGGGCTGCAGCCGCTGACGCTGGTGAGGGGATCGATCAGATTCTCCGGCAGCAGGTAGGAACGGCCCACCAGGTTAAACATCTCCACACCCAGCTGGGCATACTCCCCCTGGGCCAGCTGGTTGGCGGCGATGCCGGCAACCCCCTTCCGCACCAGCATGGGGGTGTTGGGCATTACCCGCAGAACCGGGTTCTTGGGGAAATACTCCGCCAGGAAATCCAGGGTGATTCCGCCCATGATGGAGACCACCAGCTGCTGGGGACGGAACGCCCCGCTGACACCCGCCAGCACCGGCCGGGCAAACTGAGGCTTCACGGCAAAGACCACGATGTCCGCCGTCTTCACAATCTCCAGGGCGCCGGTATTGGCGTCGTCGTTCAGGTGGGTGGTCACCCCGTACTTCTCGTGCAGCTGCTCCAGGCGGCCGGCGCTGATGTCGGTCACATGGACGTCGGCGGCCTTCACCTCGCCGCTGGCAACAATGCCGCTGAAAATGGCCTCACCCATCTGGCCGCCGCCAATAAATCCAATCTTCTTATCCGAAAGCATGACCCAATATCCTCCTTCTTGTTCTACATGGGCAACCGAATCAATTCCTGGGGCGCCGGGGTCAGCAGCTCGTAGCCGGTCTCGGTCACCACAAAGTTCTGCTCAATGCCAAAGACGCCCAGCTCGGCGTTGAAGAGCTCCGGCTCCAGAGCCATCACCATGCCGGGCTCCAGAATGGCGTCGCAGTCCATGGAGATGGTGGGCAGCTCGTGGACATCCAGTCCCAGGCCGTGGCCCATCCAGCCCTTGCAGCGGTTGTAGGCATCCATCCCCTTGGAGGCGAAGAAGTCGTCCACCGTCTTGCACACCTCCCGCACCGGGACGCCGGGGCGGATGAGGGACAGGCCCAGGTTGTTGCCTTCCACCGCAATGTCGTAAATCTCCTGCTGGCGAGCGGAGGGCTTGCCGCTGACCGCCTGGCGGATAATATCCGAATAGTAGCCCATGTAGCAGGGGCCGCCGTCGATCAGCATCATCTCCCCTTCCTTCAGGCCGATCACCCGCTTGGAGGGGGGGCAGTTGCCCTGGGAGTACCGCTCCTGGCCGCAGCGGATGCCCAGGGGCAGCATGGCCTCGGCCCCCTGGAGGTAACACTCGGCCGCCATGATGCGGTAAAGCTCCTCCTCGGTGGTCTTGCCGCAGACGATGCTCTCAAAGCCCTTCTTGTAGGCGGCCACGTTGATGGCACAGGAGCGGCGGATGGCCTCCACCTCCAGGGGAGACTTGATTCGCCGGATCTCCCACAGGAGGGGAGCCGCGTCCACGATCTTGGCGTCGGGGATCATGCCCATGATGGCGTTGCGGTCGGCATCGGACATCTGCACCCGGAAACCGGTGCCGATCTCCATGCCCAGGCGGCCATTCTTCACGCCGAACTTCTCCAGGGCATAGACCACCGCCTTGGGGAAGGTATCGGGGAAGCCTGCCTCGTTGGTGCGGGAATAGGCCAGCAGGCAATCGTCGTCCAGAACAGCGGTCACCTTGACCGCCGGCTGATTGCTGGTGGAGCTGACGATGGTCATCTGACCGTCGGCCGTGACAATCAGGAAGCCGGGAACCGCAATCTTGCTGTCCCACACAATCGATTGCAGACCGGAAAAATACCGGGTGTTTTCCTTGCTGGACAACAGGATGGCGTCCATCCCGTACCGCTGCATCCCGGCAATCAGCTTATCCAGCCGGGCCTGGTACTCCTCCAACGGAAATTCCATCATCATTGACTTGCGCATGGCTATAACTCCTCCTTTTTATTCATACCGGTGGCAGCTGACAAAGTGGCCGCCGCCCATATCTTTTTGCTGGGGACGCTCCTTGCGGCAGCGGTCGTCCGCATAGGGACAACGGGTGCAGAAGGGGCATCCCTCCGGCGGGTTCACCGGGCTGGGAACGTCGCCGCCCAGGGGCTCGTGCTCCGATTTCCGCTCCGGGTCGGGCACCGGCACCGCCTGGATCAGGGCCTGGGTATAGGGGTGCAGGGGATGGGAGAAAAGCTCCTCGGTGGAGGCGATCTCCACAATATGCCCCAGGTACATCACCGCAATCCGTACACACACATGCTCCACCACGCTCAGGTTGTGGGAGATAAACAGATAGGTAAGGTTGTGCTTCTTCTGGAGCTCCTGCATCAGGTTCAAAATCTGGGCCTGGATGGACACGTCCAGGGCCGAAACCGGCTCGTCGCACACCAGCAGCCGGGGGTTGAGGGCCAGCGCCCGGGCAACGCCGATCCGCTGCCGCTGGCCGCCGGAAAACTCGTGGGGAAACCGGCCGTACAGGTCCTCCCGCAGGCCTACCTCCTCCATCAGCTCCACCACCCGCTGGCGGCGCTCCTGGGCATTGCCGATCCGGTGCACCACCAGGGGCTCGGCAATGGAGCGCCCCACCGTAAAACGGGGGTCCAGGCTGGAGTAAGGGTCCTGGAAGATGATCTGGATCTCTTTGCTCAGCCGGTCCTGCTCCCCCTTGGGATAGGCATACAGGTCCTTTCCATCATAGAGGATCTGGCCGGAGGTGGGGCGGTTCAGGCGGACAATGGCCCGGCCGGTGGTGGACTTGCCGCAGCCGCTTTCCCCCACGATGCCCAGGGTCTCCCCTTCGTACACATCAAAGGAGATGCCGTCCACCGCGCGGACCACCCGCTTCTCGGCCACAAATCCCTTGTTGTGGATCTTGACCGGGTAATGTACTTTCAAATCCCGCACCGAAAGCAGAATCTTCTTGTCAGCCATTGGTATGCCCTCCTTCGCAGCGGAAACATCTCGCCCGGCCGCCGCCAGGCAGGTCGTAGAGGGGCGGATGCTCCTCCAGGCACCGGGCCTCACAGTAGGCGCACCGGGGGGCAAACCGGCACCCCTTGGGATAATCCCGGGGGCTGGGCACCGTGCCGGGGATGCTGTACAGGGTATCCACCTTCCGGCCCAGCACCGGCACGCTCTTCAAGAGGCCCTCGGTGTAGGGGTGCATGGGCTGGCGGTAAAGGGTGTGCACATCGGCATACTCCACCGCCTCGCCGGCATACATCACCATGACCTTGTCGGCAATCTCCGCCACAACCCCCAGGTCGTGGGTAATCAGGATGACCGAGGTACCCATCTTGTCCTTCAGCTGGCTGATCAGCCGGAGAATCTGGGCCTGGATGGTCACGTCCAGGGCGGTGGTGGGCTCGTCGGCAATGAGGATCTTGGGATTGCAGGCCAGGGCCATGGCGATCATCACCCGCTGGCGCATGCCGCCGGACAACTGATGGGGATACTCGTCAATCACCCGCTCCGGGGTGGGGATGCCCACCAGCTCCAGCATCTCGATGGCCCGCTTCCGGGCTGCCGGCCGGTCCATGTGCTGGTGGAGGCGCAGGCTCTCGGTGATATGCTGGCCCACCGTCAGCACCGGGTTCAAGGAGGTCATGGGCTCCTGGAAGATCATCGAGATCTCATTGCCCCGGATCTTCCGCATCTCCTTCTCGGTCAGCTTCAGCAGGTCCTTCCCGTCGTAGAGAATCTCCCCTGCAATAATCCGGCCGGGGGGCGACTGGACGATCCGCAGGATGGACAGGGAGGTGACGCTCTTGCCGCAGCCGCTCTCCCCCACGATGGCCAGGACCTTCCCCTTCTCCAGGGTGAAGTCCAGCCCGTCCACGCCGGGCAGAACCCCTTCGTCGGTATAAAAATAGGTTTTCAAACCCTTTACTTCCAAAATTGCTTCTTCCATTGGGCGGCCTCCCTTCTCAACTATTCCGCAGCTTGGGATCCAGGGCATCCCGCAGGCCGTCGCCCACCAGGCTGAAGCTGAGCACCACCAGCGTGATGATGCCGCCGGGGATCAGCGCCGCAAAGGGGGCGCTGCGGATCACGTCCCGGGCGGTGGACAACATGGCGCCCCATTCCGGATTGGGCGGCTGAACGCCCAGTCCCAGGAAGGACAGGGAGGAGGCAGTCAGGATCGCCGTGCCCAGGTCCAGGGTGGTGTTGACGATGATCTGGGATACCGAGTTGGGCAGGATGTGGGTCATGATGATCCGGGCGTCCGACGCGCCGAACACCCGGCAGGCCTGGCAGTACTCGGAATTTTTGATGGTGATGACCACGCCCCGGATCAAGCGGGCACTGTAGGGGATGGAGTAGAAGGCGATGGCCGCAATGGTATTCCCCAGGCCGCTGCCCAGCACCGCCACCACCATAATGGCCAGCAGCAGGCCGGGGAAGGCCAGCAGAATGTCGATAAGCCGGGAGATCAGCGCGTCAATCCAGCTGCCGAAATAGCCGGCGATTGCCCCCAGCATCACCCCGATACAGCCGCCGATCAGTACGCCGGAAAAGCTCACCGTCAAGGAGACCCGGGCTCCGTACACAATACGGGTGAAGGTGTCTCTGCCCAGGTTATCGGTTCCGAAGGGATGCTCCAGGCTGGGCGCCTGGTAGCAGATGTCCGGGTTGATGGCATTGGGGTCGCTTTGGAGAAGAATCGGTCCAAAAATCGCCGTCAAAAAGAAGATAATCAATACAATCGCGCCAAGAACCGACGCAGGACGCTTCATAAAGCGCCGCAGTACCTGATTTTTCATGTCGCGTCCTCCTTTAGTCGTACTTGATGCGCGGGTCAACCAGGGCGTAAATCAGATCCACCAGCAGATTTACCAGCACAAAGGTGGTGGCCAATATCAGGATGGTGCCCTGCACCACCGGGTAGTCCCGGTCCAGAACGCCGTCCACCATCAGCCGGCCGATGCCAGGCACCGAGAACACCGTCTCCACCAGCATGGACCCGGCCAGCAGTCCGCCGAACCGCAGCCCCACCATGGTGAGCACCGGGATCAGGGCGTTTTTAAAAGCGTGGTACAACACGATTACCCGCTGGGAGATACCCCGGGATTTGGAGGTACGGATGTAATCCTGTCCCAGCACCTCCAACATGGAGGAACGGGTGGTGCGGGCGATCATCCCCACCGACTGCATCCCCAGGGTGATGATGGGAAGCACATAGTGGAGAGGCGTCCGCAGGCCCATGCTGGGCAGCCAGCCCAACCAGATGGAAAAGACCAGCATCATTAGCAGAGCCAGGAAGAAGGACGGGGTGGACACCGCCAGCAGGGAAAACACCATGATGACGTTATCCGCCAGCTTGTTGTGCTGCACCGCCGAGATAATGCCGAAGGCAATGCCCACAACGGCAGCAAAGAGGGTGCCGCCGATGGCCAGCTTCAGGGTGGCGGGATACCGGTCGGCAATCTCCTCGGTCACCGGTTTCCGGCTGATGATGGAGGTGCCCAGGTCGCCATGAAGGGCGTCCACCAGAAAATCGCCGTACTGTTCCAGCAGCGGCCGGTCCAACCCCAGCTCTTCCCGCTGGGCGGCGATGGCCTCCTTGCTGGCGCCCAGGCCCAGCATATTGGTCACCGGATCGCCGGGAACCAGCCGGATCATCATAAAGCAGATGAACGAAATCACCAGCAGGACAGGGATCACCTGCAGGATTCGCTTGACAAAATAGCCTAACACATATCTTCCCCTCTTTCCTGAAAGTCTCCCCCAACAAACCTGTCGTTACTTCACGATCTCATAGTCCAGGCCCCGGGCCTTGGCATCCGAAAGGGCTGCCAGGAAGCCGAAGGCGCTCCAGAAACTCTTGATGGACAGGATCTGCCGGAGAACCTGGTTGCTTTTCTCCAGGTCGCCTTGCAGATAATAGTAGTTGGACAAGCCATACCCTTGGGTGGCAATCTCCAGCTCGGGGAATTCCGCGCCCTGGGTATCCATCAGCTTCTCGGGAGGCAGCAGGCCCTTGTACATCAGGACCCGGTTCTTGTAGGAGAGGTTCTCCCCCGGGTCGGTGTTCTCGTTCACCAGCTCCAACAGCTGGGCGGCCTTCTTCTCATCCCCCAGGCGCTTGGCGGTCATCCAATACCAATCGACAATGGCCACCAGCAGGTCCTCGGTCTTGGTGATGTCCAGGCAGCTCTGGTAAGCCTTGGCTGCCCGGCGGTAATCCCCCATCAGGTAGTAGGCAAGACCCAGATGGTACCAGGTGTCCCAGTTGGTGGGATCCAGACGGGCCGAAAGCTCCAGATCCGCAGCCGCCTCCGGATACCGGCGCACCGAGATGTACCGATGCCCCCGGTGCCGATAGGTAAGGGCATGGAAGGGGTTGTAGCTCAGACCCATGGAGTAGGCCTCAATGGCTTCCACAAAAAGAGACTGCTTGGAGAGGGCAATGCCCTTCTTCATCCACAGCAGGCAGTTTTCCGGATCCTTTTCAATTTCCTTCTCAATCTCCCGCACCTCGTCGGAAAAAGGCAGGGTGGAACGGCGGAACTGGACCTGGGTCTCCTTCTCCGCGGTGACGTCGGTCCGGTCGATGTGCATATAGGTTGGCATTGGATGATCTCCTTCCAAAAGGCTGCCATGAACAGGGCTCCCCCTGCTCATGGCAGCCAGCTCGTTTTGTTATCGGTTTACGGCTGTCTGTTTCCTTATGCCATGGTCGCCTGGTCAAACCACAGGCTGCCCTGGGCATCCAGACGCAGGCCCTCGATTCCATCCCGATAGGCGATCACATTGTACTGGTCGTACAGCCAGATGCCGGCGGGATCGTCCAGATACAGGATCTGGCCCGCTTGCCGGTAGTACTCCTTGCGCTGCTCCGGATCGGTCTCGGTCATACCGGCCTGCACCAGGCGGTCAACCTCCTCGTTGGAGTAGAAGCCGTAGTTGCGGTCGTTGCGGCCGTCAGGAGTGGTGGTGTAGAGGCCGCGGTAGCCGCCGTCTGCGTCTACCATGGAGGTGCCGGCGCCCATGATGAACAGGGGCTGGTCAAACTCCTCGGCAGTCACGCCGCTCCACAGGGGCAGCAGGACGCTCATCTCCATCACTTCGATCTCGGCATGAACGCCGATCTCCTCAAACTGGGCAGCCAGCATCTCGGCCAGCTCCACGCCCTTGGCATAGTGGGCGGTGGTAACAATCTTGGTGTCAAAACCGTCGGGGTAACCGGCCTGGGCCAGCAGCTCCCGGGCCTTGTCCTGATCCTGCTCGATGGCGCCGTAGTCATAGCTGCCGAAGATTACCGGAGCCAGAGGGCCGGTGGACGCCTCGGAAACGCCGTCGAAGAGAGCAGTCCGGATCGCCTCCCGATCCACCGCGTAAACCAACGCCTGGCGGACCAGGGTGTTGGACATGATGGGATCGTTGCAGCCGAAGCGGAACAGCCGCTGGCCAACGCCGGCCGCAGCCATCACCGTCAGGCCCTCGGTCTCCTCCAGACGGGGAATATCCTCCGCGGACACACTGTAGATCACGTCTACTTCCCCGTTCTCCAGGGCGATTACACGAGAGGAAGCCTCGGGGATCACCAGATAATGGATGGTCCCGATCTGGGCGGCGCCGTCAAAGTAGTCGTCGTTCTTCACCAGGACGATCTCCTCGTCCTTGCTCCAGTCGGTAATCTTATAGGGGCCGGTGCCGTTGATGGTCTCCACACTGGTACCCAGGTCGCGGCCGTACTGCTCCACGTAGTCCGCATCCATAATGGCGGTATTGTAGTTGCTCAGCAGGCTCAGCATGGGGCCGTAAGGCTCAAAGGTCTTGATGGCCACGGTGTAGGTGTCCACCGCCTCCACGCTCTCGATGGGCTCGATCATCGAGGTGGCAATGTAGCCGGAGTCATCGGGGATGGCCCGGTTAAAGGAAGCCACCACGTCGGCAGAGGTGAGCTCCTTGCCGTTGTGGAACTTAACGCCCTCCTTCAGCTTGAAGGTCCAGGTCAGGTCGTCGTCACTCACCTCGTAGCTCTCTACCAGGCTGGGGACAGGGGTTGCATTCTCGTCAAACTTGAACAGAGTGTTATAGAGCATCTTGGTGATCTCTTCGCTGTAGCCGTCATTCTGGGTCTGGGGATCCAGAGAAGACGCATCGGCGGGAACACCGAAGAGCAGTTCACTGCCGGAAGACGCAGCAGCACCTTCTCCTCCACTCTGCTGTGACCCTCCGCAGGCAGCCAGGCTCAGCACCATAACCGCCGATAGGAGAACCGCTATCATCCTTTTCATTCTTTTCATTCCTTTCTTTCGGGATGGTAATCGAGCATCGCTTTACCGTGCAAAAGCAACAGGTATTCTCCGCCCTCCTCTTCCAATCCTTTTTGATTTCACTATTTTATCACAATCGCGGAAATTGTAAAGCAACTTTCATGCCCTAAAGTGAAACTTTTGGTTGTACCACATCATCTTTTTTGGTATACTAAGGAAAAGACGTTCCTATGCAAGGAGAAAAAGGATGAATTTTCAAGATTTTAAATACTTTTTAACCCTCTACAAGGAAAAAAGTTTTTCGTCCGCTGCCAAAAAGTTGTTTATCACCCAGCAAGGGCTGAGCAAGGCCATCCGCAAGCTGGAGCAGGAGTTGACCTTTCCCCTTTTCCAGCGCAGCCACCACGGCCTGGAGCTCACCCCTTACGGGCGTGCCCTCTATCCCCTGGCCCTGGAGTTCGAGGATCTGCACCAGCGGCTGAACAGCCAGATCGCCCGCCTGCAAAGCGACAGCCAGCGGGTCCGGGTAGGGGTTGCCATGGGGGTTCTGCTGGCCCTGGAGCCTGCTTCCCTGGACAGCCTCCGGGAGGCCATCGCCCCTTGTTCCCTGGAGCTGACCGAGACCACCGACTTCGCCTGTGAAGAGGCGGTGGAAAACGGCAGCGTGGACTTCGGCATCACCGTTGCCCCGGTGGACCAGGACACCTTTCAGGAGCACCCTCTCCTGCGCCGCCCCATGTACGCGGTTATCAACCAGGACAATCCTCTTTCCCAGTGCACACAGATCCACTTTGAACAGCTGGCCGGCGAGTCCTTTATCCTGGCCAGCACGCAGTTCAAAACCTATTTCAACTTTGTAGATCGATGCCGCTTCCACGGCTTTGAACCCATCATCGCCAGCACCACCATGGATCAAATGGTGATCTACACCCAGGTGCTCCACCGAAACTGGATCGGTATCAGCGCCGATATGCCCAATATTCCCCTGGACTACCCAGGGGTTTCCCTGGTTCCCTTCGATCTGGAGGAATTCCCCTGGCAGCTCTCCTTTATCGCCGCCAAAAGCCGCGCCTTCTCCGCCCGCGACTATCTGGTGCAGGACGCTTTTGTCCGCCTGTTTGCCTAAGGGGGTTCTGGACACGGTTTCCCTGTTCCATCCGCCCGCCCCACCGGGGTGGGCTTTTTTGCGCATAAAAGCCCGCTCCAGCAAATACCGAAGCGGGCTGTCTGGCCCAATTCACCACTTTTCAACATTTTCGGATCCTGTACAGAACAAAACGGCCCCGCCACAAGGGTGGCAGGGACCGCAAGACGTCGCGGGGGTACTTACAACCGAACAGGCGAGCCGAGTGTACCCTTTTGCGGATATTTCCGCCGCCCTCCGTCAAAGGAAAAGGCCTGGTTTGAGGGATAAAGGGAAACCCGCCCCTCGTCGGCAGGCCGAAGGGCATCTGCCGACGCTCCCCTGTGGGGGAAAACAGGAAATTTTTTGGAGCGAAGCGGAGAAAATTTCCGCCACATAGGGGGCAAAGCCCCCTGTGGAAATAAAAATCCCCCCGCAAAGCGGGGGGTATTTCAGTTTCGGGCAAAGCCCTAATACTACAGGCTACGCACAAGTGCGTCGTCTATTGGCCTGCCAGC
>CAJFKV010000060.1 GCA_904387055.1 Candidatus Heteroruminococcus faecigallinarum
AAACCTGCCCGCCCAGTATCCCAATACCGACCTGCCCACGGTGACCTTCACCCTTTATCAGAGCATTGGTTCCGTGACCCCGGATAACCCGGGAACGCGGGTTGCCACCCTTACCATCGAGGCTAACCAATGGTCTGACCTGTACACTGCCCAGCGCAACTATGCCTTCCAGCTGCCCTACCTGGGGCACAACGTCCTGGAGATAACTGGTGACGGCCCGTCCTGGGAATGGGCACAAGACAATACGAATTTCCCAACTATTGAGAAAGAGACCCGTCTTCCCCGCTACGACGAGAACGGGGCCTTGTACACCTATACCCTGAAGGAGACCGCCATCCAGTGGCCCAGCGGGGTGGATCAACCCGACGTGGATACGGTTTTTGAGGTGAGAGGCGACGACAACAACTTCCTGGTGACCAATACCTACCGGACCGACGGTGACAACCAGGGCTCCCTGGCGGTACAAAAGCATCTCTACCTGCCCATGAAGGCGGACGGGACACCGGAAGCATACCCAGCGGTCCGCTTCATGCTCACCCGGTGGTATAAGAACAATAATGGAGAGACGGTTAAAGATAATTCCTTCAATGGGGAGTGGGTCTGGACGTCCGAGAATGTGAAAAAAGCTTACGACGAGTACAAGAAAACTGACCCTGGCTTCAATCCCTCGATAGATCCTTTGACCAAGACCCTCACCTTTGAGGGCCTGACCCTTTATGCCCCCAACGCCTCCCCCTACCAGTACACCGTCACCGAGATCAAAACCCACCTGAACGACTACGACACCTGGGTGGAGGAAGGCGATCATACCGCAGAGGATACGAGGCAAAAAGGGGAGCAATGGACGCCGGAGGAAGGCAATCCCTCGATTTCCGGGCTGCTTGCGACGCCATATAAAGATGGAGCGTCGGATCCCACTCCCGCCGCGACCTTTGTGAACCGGCGGGTGGAAAATACCACCAAGATCACCCTCACCGGCACCAAGGAATGGGAGGATTACGAGGATGCCTTCCACTTCCGGCCGGAAAGCGGCGAGTTCCTGAAGACGCTGAAACTCTACCGCTACGCCCCCGCCCAGACGGGTGAAAACAATGGCATCGGCTCGGAGGCGAATCCTCTGCCGGTGGACGACGCGGTGTTTGCTTGGTTGACGGAGCAGCCAGCTGACGACATCTGGACCTATATTGTCACCGGTGCAAACGGTTCTCTGGACCGCTTCGCGCCCAACGGGATGGCGTGGCAGTACCTGGTGCGGGAGGAAAAAGTTCCACACTATCAGTCTATCCCGGAAAACGGCCAGGTGGGGATGGAGTCCCCCACTCCGGAGAACGATGTTATCACCATGAATCCCCTTACGAACTCCATCCAGACCAGCCAGTCCTTCAACAAAGTGTGGCTGATGGACGATGGAGAGGGCAACCTTGTCCCTGTCACCGAGGATTACCTGGGGTACGACCTGTCGGTCACCTTCCAGCTCCAGGTGGCGGAGAAGACAGAGGAGAAGATCGGTACCTGGCAGAATGCAGATGCGTATTTTGCTGGGATAACCGGAGTATTCCCGGAGGGGTACCAATTCAGCGTATCGATCACCGGCCGGATCGACGACGCCAAGTGGGGGAATGGAGAAACCTTTAACAACCTCCCGCTGACCATTAAGAAAGGGGAAAACACCGTCAACCTGGTCTATCGGGTGGTGGAGACGGAGATCACCCTGGGGAATGGCGCTACCACCTACACCTGGAACGCCACGACAAACGTGGGAGAAACCTATACCTATGAGGGTGTAAGCGATGGATCGCTCATCACCCCCGTCTACAGCGGCGAGGGAGGCGACCCCACCGAGATGTCATCGCCGGCCGGCAGCAACCACTATACCAACATTACCCAGTACAACAAGCTGGCGACCACCCAGCTTATGGTTGCCAAGACCTGGAAGGACGATGCCCACAACGCCTACGGCACCCGGCCGGAGACCGACCGGACCGGGCACGACTGGGAGGTGCATGTTGTCCTCCAGCGCAAAACGGAGGAAAGCGACTGGACGTTGGTCCAGGAGGGGGCTTCCCCCCTGGTGGTGACCGTTACCGGGACAAACGACCAGGACACGGTCACCGTCCCGGTGGCGGGCCTGCCTGCCAGCGACCAGAACGGGAATACCTATACCTACCGGGTGCGGGAGCTGTCCTCCGATTACCAGATGGGGGAGGTGCCCACGGAGGCACAGATGCTGGAGCCGGGCGGCTCCTTCTACACGGCCTACCAGGTGACCTATGGGGATCAGCTCCCCACGGCGACCAACACCATGGCCACCACGACGGTCCAGGCGGAAAAACAGTGGAATGTTACCACCGAGGAGAAAGAACCGGTGACCCTCACCCTCCAGTACCAGGTTGGCGAGGATCAGTGGAAGGACCTGCGCTCGGTCCCCCTGGATGGGGAGGCGGATACCAGCTCGACGCTGCCCTACTGCGAGGACGCTCCGTGGCATGCGAAGTGGACGTCGCTGCCAAAGCGGATGCCGGGCAGTTATCTGCCGAAGGACGATTCCCTCACCCAGTACCAGGTGGTGGAGGAGACGCCCCCCGACGGGTATCTCCAGGAGAGCGCCAACGGGGAAAACGGTTCTTGGACGATCGTCAACGTGCCCGCCGTCCAGTTGACGGTGGAGAAGGCCTGGGGCGGCGTGCCCGCCGGGGAACAACAGCCGGTGACGGTTGCCTTGTGGCGCACCACCGACCAGAATGCCTTCTTGGCCGGCAGTCCCGGCGAGGGGACCGGTTGGGAACCGGTGACCGATGAGCAGGGGAAACAGCGGACCCTTACGCTGATGAGCGCAACAGGCTGGACCGGTACCTTTGACAGCCTGCCCAAGTATTCCCCGGATCATAAGCTCTATTACTACTACGTCCAGGAGACCCAAGTGGGCGGCAACCCGGCCGCCGATACCGGGTACGACATCTACACCACCGTTACCCGGGACGACGAAACCGGCAATTTTGCAGGCAAGATTGTCAACGTGGGCAAAACCGACCTGACGGTCACCAAGACCTGGGTGGACAACGGAAATGCCTACAACACCCGCCCGGAGAACCTGATCCTTACCCTGGAACGCTCCAGGGATGGGGGCACAACCTGGTCGGCGGTGACCGACGTCACCCAGCCGCCCTGGGGCAAAAACGACACCGCCAACCAATGGACCCTGACCTACGAGGACCTCCCCGCCGCCGACCGCGACGGGACGGTCTATACCTACCGGGTTACCGAGGCCCTGCCCTCCCGCGGGGACGGCTGGGAATACGTCCTTAGCCAGAATCCGGAAGGTACCCAGCTGACCAATACCCTCACCGGCGAGGTGGATGTTTCGGTCACCAAGGAGTGGCAGGACAATGGGGATGCCTTTGACCTGCGGCCGGAGGAGGTAACCATCGTTCTGCTGCAAAACGGGGTGGAACGGGAGCGTGTCACCCTGCCCCAGAACGGCCTCCTTGGCCGGGTGGCTTCCTTCCTCACCGGCGGAGGGGACAGCTGGTCCCATACCTTTGAAGATCTCCCCAAATACGACGAGAGCGGAATCCTGTATCGGTATGAGGTGAAGGAAGTGGAGGTTCCGGACTACTATGTCTCCACCATCAAACAGGACGAGGACGGCTATACCTTTGTCGTTACCAACGCAGGCCCAGGCTGCCTGCAGGTGGAGAAGACGGTGACCGGCAACCGGGGCGACCGGTCCAAACCCTTCGCCTTCACGGTGGAATGGACCGATGAGGAGGGCCTGCCCCTTACCGAGGCCTTCCCCTACACCATCACCCGCCAGGACGGCAGCACGAAAACCGGACAGATCGCCAGCGGCGATACCATCCATCTGCGCCACGGGGAGCAGATCCTGATCGACGGGCTTCCCCATGGCACCCATTATCTGGTGACCGAGGGGGACAACGAGGGGTATCAGGTGACCCGCAGCGGGGAGGTTGGAACCATCCAGGGCGGGGTGGTCTCGATGGCCGCCTTCAACAACCACCGCAGCCGCCGTCCCACCGGCGGTGGCGGCGACGACGATCCTCCGCCCCCGCCCGCCGGCCAGGTGATCCCGGTTCCCATCCAGCCGGGAGAGGAGCTTCCCTCCACCGGTCAAAACTGGCTGCTGCCCCTTCTGCTGACTGCCGGCGGGGCCGCCGCCCTTGCCCGGGGCATCTGCCTCTACCGCAAGAAGAGGAGGGATCCCCATGACCGCTGACCGGCCGGGCAATGGCCGATCCCCTGCCCGTTTCTGGATTGCCGCGGGGCTGGTGCTCCTGCTGGCGGGCGCCCTGCTGACAGGGCGCAATCTGCTGGAACAGTACCGCGCCAGCCGGTGGTCATCCCAGCTGTTGACCTATGTGGAGGGGCAGATTTCCGCCCCTCCCGGGGACGAGGCGGAGCCGGTTGCCTCCCGGGAGCCAATCGAGGAGGAAGACCCGTGGGCCTCCTATGAGGTGGACGGCATCCTCTCCATCCCGGATCTGGGCCTGCGGCTGCCGGTGTTGAGCTACTACGAGGAGGAGCTGCTGTCGGTCAGCCCCTGCCTCTACAAGGGGACGGGGGGCGGCGACCCCAGCCGCCTGGTGGTCGCCGGCCACAACTACCGGTCCCATTTTGGCCGGCTGGGCGAATTGACGGCGGGGAGCCTGGTTTCCTACCAGTCCCTGTCGGGGGTGGTGACCCAGTACCAGGTAACCGGGCTGGAAGAGATCGACCCGGAAGGGGAGCAGGCTCTGATGGAAGGGGAGTGGGACATTACCCTCCTCACCTGCAACCTGGATATGAGCATGCGGCTGTTGGTCCGCTGTTCCCGCCTGTAATCTTCTCCCGAAGAATTTACGGCTGCATTCTATGCGCAAACTTTCCATCCATAGACTCGATGGTCAGCGGTGCTGGCCGCCTAACGGCCCAGGGTACTGTCGTGCCCTGGGCCGTTAGAATGCGTTTTTCGATTTTCACTGGGGACAATGGGGATAAAAGAGGGACTCCTTGCCTGTATGGAAGAAGAGTCCGACCCTAGTACCCGGTGAAAGACCGGGCCTGTGGTCCCCTGATCTTTTGGCATTGCCAAAATAGTCTTCCATCAAGGATAACATCTGGTACTTTCGTACAGAGAAATCTTTTTTCTTTTGGTAGTATCTGCTATAATGAAGGCATCTTACTGCAAAAAGAGAGGGAATCCATTTGAAACCGGTTGTGAAGGTGCTTTTGGGGATGATGTTGCTTTTGCTGTCGTCCTGCGCTGGTCCGGCGCCCGACCTGTCATCGGAGCCGGCCTCGTTGTCGGCGCCTGTTTTTTCGGGGGAACCAGCCTGCCCGTCGGAATCCACTGGGGCGGAGCCGGCTTTGCCGGAGGAGGTTGCCGTTTCCAGCGAGAAAGAACTGCAGGAAATGCTGGAACAAGCCATTGCCGCAGTCCAGCAGCCTCCTGCGTTTGATCTGTCCACGATGGCGGCAGAGGATTGGACCATTGAGGTGAAAAACCTGTATTATGCCATTTTGAACGAGCACCCAGAGTACAAGTACGCCTACGACCTCCAGGCGGAGATCAATGAGGACGGATTGCTGTCCTGCTCCATCTCGTATATGCCCTACCGAACCGGGGACTATCCTGCGGGCTTCCGGGGGGAGACGGTCGACTCCTTAGCCAGCCTGTGCCAAGCGGCTGAAGCAGGGCTGGCCCAGGAGCAAATCCCCATCCGTATTGTGGAGCCTGCCCTGTTGGTGGACGATATGAACCGAATCCTTCAGCAGGTGGGGGGAGGATACCTGTTGTGCCAGTTGAGCCGGGATGGGACGGCTGTTACGGTTACTCCGCAGGGAGGATTGACCCAGGAGGAGGCTGTGGCACGGTTGGAAGAGATTGATAAGATGGCGGGGGAGATTTGTGCCGAAGTAGTCATGGAGGGCATGGGAGAGGCCCAGCAGGCGGAGGCGTTGTACCGGTACCTGACCGACCATGTGAAGTACGACTTTCGGTATTATGCCCAGCTGGAGGCGATGCCCTATGACTCCATGACTGCGTATGGGGCGCTCCACGACAATCTGGCAATCTGCGGGGGGTATGCCCAGGCTTTTCAGGCCCTTTTGAAGCAGGGGGACATTCCCTGTATTACAGTCAGCGGCAAAATGGGCGGGGAGAACCATATGTGGAACCTGGCCCGAATCGACGGCCAATGGCTCTACTTTGATCCCATCAGTGACCGGGGACGAGCCGATTACGGATTCCTGTACTGCGGCGTAACCGGGGAAATCTTGACCCAATATGAGTGGGACGCGGAAAAATCGATGGGCTGAGCGGCGGCGCTGTTTCCACAAGAGGACGAGCGGGGGGAAGATTCCTCAATCGGCAGCTAGAAGCGGAAGCACAACCAGGGCGGCTGCCGGAAGAACAGGGGATGCGGTTATGAATTTGGAGCCGGCCCACGAGGAGAATCCGCATGAGGGCTACATCTGGAATTTCTCCATGGGGAATCCCTGCTGCCTGGATGGAGGGGGACATGCTTGGGCCGTTTCCGCCTCCGTGGAGATCCGGGAAAAGAATCGCGTTTTTGGAATCTGGGCGAGAGCATCTGGTTCACGCCGGCTTCCGATGCAATCGCTGTTCAGGAAAAAACGAGATTTTCCTTGGGGAGCGATGTCGCTGTAAGAATGGTCTGTTTTGTACATAATGCCATGGATCTGTCGTGCAATATGAGAGGTTCCTCCCGCCTTAAAAAATGATCAGATAGGATATTGACAAGTCAGCATTTGTGCGTTAAAATTTGTCTGGTTACGAACAATTTAGGAAAGAAAGTGAAGCCCAGTTGCCGGAGAGGAGGGAAAGATGGGCATGGAAAAGGATTGTGGGCTATGGATCAACACCCTGTCCCACAAGCTGAAAAAGCGCATGAATGCCAACATGCAGAGCTTGGGCCTGACAGGGGTTCAGGGCCGCGTGATGCACTACATCCTGGTGAAATATGCCAGGGGACCGGTGTACCAGCGGGACGTGGAAAGCGCGTTCAGCTTGAGCCGCTCCACTGCTACGGGCATTCTGCAGCTGATGGAGAAAAATGGCCTGATCCAGCGGGAGAGCGTGGCCTGTGATGCACGTTTGAAGAGCTTGATCCCGACGGAAAAAGCGGTGCAGCTGGATGCAGAGATCGGCCAATATCTTCGTCAAACCGAGCTGCGCCTCACCCAGGGCCTTACAGATGCGCAGCTTACGCTGTTTATGGAGATTGCCGCCCAGATGTCGGCAAACCTGGACTGCTGAACGGCATGGAGCCCTGTGACCTGTGGTTCTACGATCATTTTGTTGGTGCAGCGGGTGGAAGTTTCCGGTGCATCTGCGTTTGGAGGAGTGTCACACATGATAAAAACCCTGGCTCGCAGCATTCGCGAGTTTAAGAAGATGGCCATTTTGACGCCTCTTCTGGTCACCGTTGAGGTTGTGCTGGAATGCATCATTCCCTTTACGATTGCCAGGCTGGTGAACCAGATGCAGGCAGGATGCGGTATGGATGTCATTGTCAATTATGGCGTTCAGCTGCTGGTGATGGCCGTATTGTCTTTGATTTTTGGCGTGGCTGCCGGCGGAACCTGCGCCACGGCTTCCACGGGCTTTGCCCGCAACCTGCGCAAGGATATGTTCTACCGGATTCAGGACTATTCCTTTGAGAACATCGATAAGTTTTCGGTTTCCAGCCTGGTTACCCGTATGACCACCGATGTGGTGAACGTGCAGATGTCCTTCATGATGATTATCCGGGTGGCCATCCGTGGTCCCCTGATGCTGATCTTCTCTTTCATCATGGGCTTTGCCATGGGCGGGCGTCTGGCCATGATCTTCCTGGTCACCATCCCCCTGTTGGGCGTCGGGCTGGTGCTGGTGATCCGCAAAGCCACCCCCATCTTCCGGAAGGTCTTCCGCAAATACGACGCGCTGAACGATTCCGTCCAGGAGAACGTGCAGGCCATGCGGGTGGTAAAAAGCTACGTGCGGGAAGAGTATGAGAAGAAGAAGTTTTCCGCCGCCGCGGAGGATGTCTGCAAGGACTTCACCCGTGCCGAGCGGATCATGGCTCTCAACAACCCCATGATGCAGTTCTGTGTCTATGCGGGAATGGCCTTTGTGCTTTCCTTCGGTTCCTATGCGGTCATTACCAGCCAGGGCGTCGAGGTCGCCGTGGGCCAGATGTCCGCCATCCTTACCTACAGCTTTCAGATTCTGATGAGCCTGATGATGCTGTCCATGGTATTTGTGATGATTACCATGTCCCTGGAATCGGCCGAGCGGATTGTGGAGGTGCTGACCGAGGAGAGCAGCCTGACCAGCCCGGAGAATGCGATCACCGAAGTGAAGGACGGGTCGATCGATTTCGACAACGTCAGCTTCAAATATTCCAAAAAGGCTGAGCGGATGGCTCTGTCCGATGTGGATCTGCACATCAAATCCGGCGAACTGATCGGTGTTCTGGGCGGAACCGGTTCCTCCAAATCCACCTTGGTACAGTTGATTCCCCGTCTATATGACGTTACGGAAGGCTGCGTCAAGGTTGGCGGCGTGGATGTGCGGAAATACGACCTGGAGGTCCTGCGCAACACGGTGGCGGTGGTTCTGCAGAAGAACGTGCTGTTCAGCGGCACCATCAAGGACAACCTCCGCTGGGGCAACCCCGACGCCACCGACGAGGAGATGGTGGAGGCCTGTAAGCTGGCCCAGGCCGACGAGTTCATCCAGCAGTTCCCCAACAAATACGACACCTGGATTGAGCAGGGCGGTTCCAACGTTTCCGGCGGCCAGAAGCAGCGGCTGTGCATTGCCCGCGCGCTGCTGAAAAAGCCCAAGGTGTTGATTCTGGACGACTCCACCAGCGCGGTGGATACCCGTACCGATGCGCTGATCCGGCAGGGCTTCCGGGAGTTCATTCCCGAAACCACCAAGATCATCATCGCCCAGCGCGTCGCCTCGGTACAGGATGCCGACCGGATCATCGTGATGGACGGCGGGCGGATCAGTGCCATCGGCACCCATGAGGAACTGATGCAGACCAGCGAAATCTATCGTGAAGTTTATACTTCCCAGAACAAGGTAGGTGATCAAGATGGCGAAGAATAACAATACCAACGGGGCGCGGCCGGCTACAACGGCCCGTGGCCAGCGGGCCCCCAAGGGCGTGCTGGCGCGGCTGCTGCGTACCCTCTTTGAGTTTTACCCGGTGCTTCTGCCTGTTACCATGGTGTGCATCCTCATCAACGCCATCGTCAGCGCCATTCCGGCGGTATTCATGCAGAACATCATCGCCATTGTGGACGACAGCTATAAAACAGGCGATTGGGCCTCGGTATCCGGCCGGATCCTTGGCCTTGTGGGGATTCTGCTGGTGCTCTATGTCATCAGCCTGATTGCCGGCGCCTTCTACACCCAGATGATGGCCATCATCACCCAGGGGTCGTTGAAGAAGCTGCGGGAAAAGATGTTCAGCCATATGCAGGATCTTCCTATCCGGTACTTCGATACCAACGGCCACGGCGACATCATGAGCTACTACACCAACGATGTGGATACCCTGCGCCAGCTGATCAGCCAGAGCCTCCCGCAGATGACCATCTCCGGCATTACGCTGTTTGTGGTTTTCTGTGTGATGGTGTATTACAGCGCTATTTTGGCGCTGCTGGTGGTGGCGGGCATCGTTTGCATGTCTCTTGCTGCTCGGGCAATTACCAATCGTTCCTCCAAGTTCTTTCTCCGCCAGCAGGTAACCCTGGCAAAAGCGGAGGCCTTTATGGAAGAGATGATGACCGGTCAAAAGGTGATCAAGGTGTTCTGCCACGAGGAGGGCGCCAAGGCCGACTTTGACAAGGTGAACGGCGAGATCTTCTACAATGCCCGCAACGGCAACCGGTTTGCCAACATTCTGATGCCCCTGCTGGGCAACATCGGCAACGTGATGTACGTAGTGGTGGCACTGGTGGGCGGCGCCCTGCTTCTCACCGATGTTCCCAACATCAGCATCTCCGGGATGGCCTTCAGCATCAGCATTGTGGTTCCCTTCCTGAACATGACCAAGCAGTTTGCCGGCGCCATCGGCCAGGTGTCCAACCAGGTGAACATGGTCATCATGGGTCTGGCGGGCGCCCACCGCATCTTCGCCCTCCTGGATGAAGAGCCCGAAACCGATGATGGGTATGTCACCCTGGTCAACGCCAAGGAGAATGAGGACGGCAGCATGAGCGAATGTGAGGAGCGGACCAACGTGTGGGCCTGGAAGCATCCCCACCACGACGGCACCCTCACCTATACCCGCCTGCGGGGCGATGTGCGGTTCTACGATGTGAATTTCGGCTATACGCCGGAAAAGATCGTCCTCCACAACATCTCCCTGTACGCCAAGCCGGGGCAGAAGGTGGCCTTCGTCGGTTCCACCGGCGCCGGCAAAACCACCATCACCAACCTGATCAACCGTTTCTACGACATTGACGATGGCAAGATCCGGTACGACGGCATCAATATCAACAAGATCAAGAAGGCGGACCTGCGCCGCAGCTTGGGCATCGTTCTCCAGGATACCAACCTGTTCACCGGCACGGTGCTGGAGAACATCCGGTACGGCAACCTGGAGGCCCACGACGAAGAGTGCATCGCCGCGGCAAAGCTGGCCGGCGCCGACGACTTTATCCGCCGCCTGCCCGAGGGCTACAACACGATGCTGACCGGCAACGGCGCCAACCTCAGCCAGGGACAGCGGCAGCTGCTGGCCATTGCCCGGGCGGCCGTGGCCGACCCGCCGGTGATGATTATGGACGAGGCGACCAGCTCGATCGATACCCGCACCGAGGCCATTGTCCAGCGGGGAATGGATGCCCTGATGATCGGGCGCACGGTCTTTGTCATTGCCCACCGCCTCTCCACCGTCCAGAATTCCAACGCCATCATGGTGCTGGATCACGGCAGGATTATCGAGCGGGGTACCCACGACGATCTGATCAAGCTGAAGGGTACCTACTATCAGCTGTATACCGGAGCGCTGGAGCTGGATTAAAACGGCTTCCACGCTCAAAAGAACGGGACAGGAACCCTGAAACGGCCAAAGCGGCTCGTTC
>CAJFKV010000061.1 GCA_904387055.1 Candidatus Heteroruminococcus faecigallinarum
GTGAATGTTCAAGCCACCAAAAAAGCAGAAAGGACGTTGCTTTATGGCAAACAGTTTAGCACACACAAAATGGGTATGCAAGTATCATATCGTGTTCACACCAAAATACCGCAGGAAAATCATCTACAATGAGCTCAGGGCGGATATACGAGATATTCTGAAAGACCTGTGCAAATGGAAAGGGGTAGAGATCATCGAAGGGCACATGATGCCGGATCATGTACATCTTCTGGTGAGTGTACCCCCCAAGTACAGTATTTCCCAGTTCATGGGATATCTAAAAGGAAAAAGCGCGATGATGATCTTCGAGAGGCACGCAAATCTGAAATACAAGTTTGGGAACAGAAATTTCTGGGCAACAGGATATTACGTAAGCACGGTAGGCCTCAATACTGCAACGGTGCAGAAATATATCCGGGAGCAGGAAAAGCAACTTTGTTCAAGCCAGCGTCATTTAGGCGCTGGCTTGTCTTTCGGCCTTTTAGGCCGCTCGTCAAGCCACCCCTCTTAGGGGTGGTCTTGACTTGGTCACGCAAGGATTACGGAAGAGTTTGCTGGAAGCGGGCGATTTGGTCGAAGGCGCCGCTGCGAACCAGGCCGTCGTAGGCGGCACAGTAGATCTGGTACAGCTCGGTGTACCGCTTGGTGTTTTCCAGGTTGGGGGTATACACCCGGTCCACCCGCACCAGTTTGTTGACGGCCTCCTCAAAGCTGCCGAAGAGGCCGGTCCCCACTGCGCCGGTAATGGCGGCGCCCAGTACCGAGGCGTCGGGAATGGCGAGGGTTTCCGCCTGGACGCCGTAAAGATCCGCCTGGATCTGGTTCCACACGGGGGACTTGGTGGGTCCGCCCATGATGCGGACTTTGCCGATGGAGAGGCCGGTCTTTTTCACGCTTTCCATCATGTCCCGGTGCTCCATGACGATTCCCTCCATGAACGCGCGGGCAAGGCAGGCCTTGTCATGGGCGAAGGTGAGCCCCAGGATGACGCCCCGGGCGTTGGGGTTCCACCGGGGGGAGGCGGCGCTGGCGTAGTAGGGCATGACCAGCAGCCCCTTTGCGCCCACCGGCACAGAGGCGGCCATCTCACTGAGCCGGTCGTAGACGTCCCGGCCCTCCGCCACGGCCTGCTGATACTCCAGGGAGGCGATCTCGTCCCGGAACCACCGGTAGATGCCGGCGGAGGCGTTCTGCAGCCCTTCCCATTGCCACAGGCCGTGGATCACATGGTTGGTGGTGAAAAAGGCCCCGTTGGGGTCGTTGCGGGGTTCGTCCATGCAGATGATGGACATGCCGCCGGTTCCCAGGGAGACGGACATATCCCCGCTATGGATGACGCCTGCCCCCAGCGCGGCGCTGGACTGGTCGCCGGGCCCTACACACAGGGGGATGCCGGCCTGCAGCCCCGATTTTTCGGCGGCTTGGGGAGAGACGGTGCCCACCTGGGCACCGGTGGGACAGATGCGGGAGATTTTTTGAAGATCCAGCTGGAAGGTATCCAGGAAGGACTGGTTCCAGGACAGTTTGGCCACGTCCCAGCAGCCATAGAAGCTGGCGTCCGTCTCGGAGAGGTAGTAGTCGTCCGCCCCGAAACAGCGGAGCAGGTAGTCGTGCAGCTGGACGAACCGGTGGGTTTTGGCCCACAGCTCCGGGTCGTTTTCCTTGGCCCACAGCAGCTTCGGCAGCAGCCAGGTGGTGCTGAGAGGAAGGCCCGAGATCTGGGTAAAGGTTTTGGCCCCCACCAGCTTCCCGATTTCCTCCACCTGGTCGGACGCCCGGTTGTCCTGCCAGGAGATCATTTTGAGGGGGACCTCGTTTTCGTCCAGAAAAACGCCGCAGCAGCGCTGGGGAGAGAAGCCCACCGAGGCGATTTGACCGGCGGACAGGCCTCCTTTTGCCACGGCCTCCTTGCAGGAGGACATGGCGGCTTCCACCAGCTCGACGGGATCCTGCTCCACCCAGTTGGGATTGGGATAGGTGCAGGGATATTCCCGATAGGCGCTGGAGACCTTGTATCCCTCCAGGTCGAAGATGATGGTTTTGGCGCCGGTGGTGCCGATGTCGATTCCAGCAATGTACCGTTCCATAGTTTGTACCCCTTTCCAGTACTAGAATGAATAACGGGAGAAGTCCCGATGGGCTTCTATCATGGCCATCAGGTTTTCCCAGGGAACCTCGGGTTCCACCACATGGGAGGGTGCCAGCACAAAACCGCCCCCGGCCCCCATGGTTTCCATCCGTTCCCGGCAGGTTTGCCGGACCTGTGCAGGCTGGGCAAAGGGAAGGGTGGTCTGGGTTCCCAGTCCTCCCCAGAAGGAGACACGGTCCCCATACTCCTGCTTGATCTGGATGGGGTCCATGCACTCCGGCTGAATCGGGTTCAAAATATCGACCCCGATCTCGATCAGGTCGGGGATGATCCGCCGGATGTTGCCGCAGCTGTGGTAGAAGATGAGCACGCGAGGGTTCTCCTCCCGGATGGCGCGGATAATCCGGGCCAGGCGGGGCTTGAACCATTCCCACCAGAGGCCGGGGCTGAGCAGCATATCCCGCTGGGTCGCCACGTCGTCCCCCAGCTGGATCAGGTCAATGCCGCAGCGGCAGATCTGCCGGGCGGATTCCTCCCGGATCTGGGTGATTTTGTCCAGCAGCGCGGCGGCAAAGTCCGGATTCTCATAGAAATCCACCATCAGGTTATCCATTCCCCGCAAAAACCAGGCCATCTCGAAGATGGTCTCTTTCATGTGCTTCACCGTTACCAGGTCCCGTTCCTTCCACTGCCGGATCTGGGCGGGGACCTGCTGGTACCGGTAGTCGGCCGCCAGATCGGGAAACGGGTAGGCGTCCAGCTCCTCCACGCGGGTCATCCGGGCAAGGGGGTGGTGCATCCGTTCAAAGTGGGCAACCGGTCCGGCAACCCCCATGACGCCCCATTCGGCCGCCCAGTTGACCGGTTTGGCCTCCTGGGGGAGATCGTCGCCGTAAAAAGGACGGAAATCCGGCGACTGCTGGGTGGGGAGCAGGTCGATGTAGCGGATGGGAAGGTGAAAGTACTCCATAAAGTCATCGGCGCCGGTTTCCTGGCGGAACCGCTGCACCTGGGCGGGGCAGAGCCGGAAATCCAAAGGGATCCATTGGGGGCTGTCCCGGCGCATGGCGCGGAAAAAATTCTCTCGGTTGGTCATCCTTTCCCTCCTTTACATGGGGAAGAATCCCCTTGCGGGTATTGTACCGTGCTGCCTCCTCGTTGGGCAAGATGTTTGGACAAAATAGATAATATTGTCCTAAAAAGAGAAAGAAATTAAGATTTTTTGCCCATAGAACAACGGGAAATTCCACCCGGTTCCTTTTCTGGCAGAGCGGGAACGGCGGGACAAACGGCAGAAAGAAACCCGGCCTGGAGCGGGCTTTGGCTCCGGGCCGGGTTGGGGATCGAAAAGGGGACAAAAGGGGCTACCGCTTCCTGGAAGCGGCTCGTTTCTGCAGGTTTTTGGAACCGTAATGGGCCTTCCTTGTTTGGCGCTGAGGGGCTGCGGCTGGGGCAGGCGGTAACCGGCGCGGCCGGAGAGGGACAACGAAGGAGTCCCCCGGGCCCGTCAAGGCTGGGAGGACTTGTACCACTCTCCCCAGCTGTACATGGCGTCCAGAATGGGTTTCAGGCTCTGGCCCAAGGGGGTGAGGGAATATTCCACCCGGGGCGGAACCTCCGCGTAGACCTGGCGATGGACCAGGCCGTTTTCCTCCATATCCCGCAGCTGGGCGGTCAGCACCTTTTGGGAGACGGTGCCGATGGATTTTTTCAGCTCTCCAAAGCGTTTGGTTCCTGTCAAGAGATCCCGCAGGATCAGCACCTTCCACTTGTCCCCGATCAGGGAGAGGGTGGTTTCCACCGGGCAGGCCGGCAGGGGGGGTTCTTTGGTTTGCACCGAGGTCATCTTGTTCAACGCTCCTTTCCGGAAGAGAGACTGGTTTTATTCTACGCCAAGGCGGCCTGGACGTCAATCGGTTTGGGGCAGAGGAACGGCAGAACCGCTGGAGATCCAATAGTTTCTTTAAGGATACTACAGCACAAAAAGTGCTTACTTTATAATAGAAACTTAAGCGCTATAATAAAGTCAAGAGCTGAGGGAAAGGACCCTCGGCCGAATCGATACCAGTGATCTGCTGAAGGAGGAACCAACGATGAAACTTGCTGTTGTATGCGCCAATGGAAAAGCCGGAACCCGCATTGTGGAAGAAGCGGTCAACCGGGGACTGGACGTTACCGCCGTGGTTCGGGGCGAAAACCGCACCGCCGCCGCAAAAACCTTGAACAAGGATCTGTTCCAGCTCACCGCCGCCGATCTGGCCGGTTTTGACGTGGTGATCGACGCCTTCGGGGCCTGGACGGAGGATACGCTTCCCCAGCACAGCACCTCCCTGAAACACCTTTGCGACATCCTTTCCGGCACCACCACCCGGCTGCTGGTGGTAGGGGGAGCGGGGAGCCTCTATGTCAACCCGGAGCACACCGCCTGCGTGGCGGACGGGCCCGATTTCCCCGACGGGTTCAAGCCCCTGGCTGCCGCCATGGCCAAGGCCCTGGGCGAGCTGCGCCAGCGGGACGACGTCCTCTGGACCTATCTCAGCCCTGCGGGGGATTTCTGGGCGGACGGTCCCCGCACCGGCCGCTACCGCCTGGGAGGCGAAGAGCTGGTCCTCAACGACAAGGGGGAGAGCGTCATCAGCTATGCCGACTACGCCATTGCCATGGTGGACGAGGCCCAGCAGGGCCGGTTTATCCGCCAGCGGTTCAGTGTGGTGGGCGAATAAAAGGGAACATCGACTGCCCCAAAAGGCCCCGTCCTGCCGGTGCAGGTTGCGGGGCCAGGATAAAAAATCGATCAAATGAGCGGGACGGCGGTCCACCCTTCCAGGCTGCGGCGGGAAGGGAGGGCCGCCGTCCTTTGGCTGCTGCCCCGCAAAAGGAACCTTGGGGGATACGCAGGAAACAACCTGCCAAGAAACGGACAGGGGGCGACTGGGTTCCCCCGGCGCCTGCAGGAGCCACCGTGCCCCCTGGGCGGGGAGTTTTTCTGGGATTCCCCGGGAGAAGTGGAAGGGGAAAACAGGATTTCCAGAAAAAGAACGCTTGTTCTTTCGAAAGGATTGTGGTATACTGATAGAAACAAACGTTCGATTGGAGGGAGAGGCATGCTGTACCTCGTCTGCTTTTCCACCGAAGGGGAGGAACGCCGCTACCGGGAGTTTTTTGACCAGATGGACCGGCTGGGACCCAACCGGATGGCCTTCCCCGGCTGCTATCTTCTGGACGCCCGCTGCACCGCCCAGGGGGCGGCTTCGGCCCTGCGGCCGCTGCTGCCCCGGGGCGGCCGGCTGCTGGTGAGCCGGCTGTCCCGCCGGGGGGAGGAGTCGGCAGGAAAGCTGTCGGCCGGTACCAAGAGCTGGCTGCTGGGCCGGGCGGGCCGGGAGGCGGAGAAAACCAAAATACCATGAAAAAAGCGGGCCGGGCGGTTGACGGGCCTCCTTCTCTTGTCGTATCATGAAAAGAAAGAGAGGCCGGGGCGGATGGGCCCCGCTGGCAGCAAGAACGAGAGAAGGGGGAACCTGCCGTGACCAACGTGGGAAACGCCATTCAGTCCCAGCGCGCCAACTGCAAAAACTGTTACAAATGCCTGCGGGCCTGCCCGGTGAAGTCGATCAGCTTCACCAGCGGCCAGGCGGAGCTGCTGCCCGAAACCTGCATCTACTGCGGGACCTGTGTCCAGGTTTGTCCCCAAAAGGCAAAAACCGCCATGAGCCAGCTGGACCGGGTGAAGGAACTGGTCCGGCAAGGGAGGGCGGTGGTTTCCCTGGCGCCGTCCTTTTTGGGGGCCTTTCCCCTGGAGGAGCCCATGCGGATGGTGGGGGCCCTGCGGAAGCTGGGGTTCCACCAGGTGCGGGAGACGGCGGAAGGGGCCGCCCTGGTGAGCGATGCCTTCGCCCAGGTGGCCAAGGAGGGCAGAATGCCGGTCATCGTCACCACCTGCTGCCCCACCATCAACAACCTGGTGGAGAAGCATTACCCGGACCTGATCCCCCTCATGGCCCCGGTGGTCACCCCCATGGTGGCCCACGGCCGGCTGATTAAGGAGCAGGACCCCCAGGCCAAGGTGGTCTTTATCGGCCCCTGCATTGCCAAGATGGAGGAAGCCGCCGACATCCGTCACGACCGGGCCATCGACGGGGTGCTCACCTTTGAGGACCTGGGGACCTGGTTCCGGGAAGCGGGGATCGACCCCAATGCCTGTGAGGCCCAGCCCTTTGACGGGGCGGACAGCGGCCTTGCCCGGATGTACCCCACCCACGCGGGCATCCTGCGGAATATGCGGGCCCGGGGGGTGGAGGGATACCGGCTGCTGGAGGTGAACGGGCCGGACAACTGCCTGGACCTGATGGAGGCCCTTCGGGCGGGGGAGCTGCGGGGCTGCCTCATCGAGACCTCCTTCTGTGCCGGCAGCTGCATGGGCGGCCCTGCCCTGCCGGGCCACCGGGCCAACCGGTTTGCCGGCGGGCTGGATGTCAAGCAGTATGCCCAGAACTGCCCCCTCCCGGTGCCGGCCCTGGAGACCAAGGTGGAGCTGCACAAGGAGTTCCTGGACCGGAGCCATCCCGGCCAGCAGCCCACCGAGGAGGAGATCACCGCCATCCTCCGGTCGATCGGCAAGGAGAGCAAGATGGACGAGCTCAACTGCGGCTCCTGCGGCTATCCCTCCTGCCGGGCCAAGGCGGTGGCGGTGTTCCAGGGGAAGGCGGTGGGCTCCATGTGCCTGCCCTATATGTTCCAGTCGGCCCAGTCCATGTCCAATGTGGTGATGGACAACACCCCCAACATCATTGTGGTGGCGGACGGCGACCTGCGCATCTGCGAGCTGAATGCCGCCGGCCGCAAGCTCTTTGGGGTGAGCCGGTCGGAGGCCATCGACCGGTATCTCTATGAGTTTATGGAGACGGAGGAGTTTGAAGAGGTGCTTCGCACCCACCAGACCCTTCCGGAGAAGAAGATCTCCCTGGAGCAGTACCAGATGGTGGGGGAGCTGATCGTCCTCCCCCTGCCCCGGCAGAACCAGGTGCTGGGCATCCTGCGGGATGTAACCGCCGAGGAGGAACGGGCCCGGGCCCTGTACCAGTTCCGGCTGGACACCATGAACATGGCCCAGAAGGTGATCGACAAGCAGATGGTGGCCGCCCAGGAGATTGCCAGCCTGCTGGGGGAGACCACCGCCGAGACCAAGAGCACCCTCACCCATCTGAAGGACATGATCCTGCAGAACGGCGAGGAGCGGGATACACAGGAGGCGCCGGATGGAACATCACATTGACATCGCCTACCAAAGCATCAACCACATCGGGGAGGAGTTGTGCGGGGATAAGGTGGAGATTGTCCGCAGCGGCAGTTCCACCATCCTGGTCCTGGCCGATGGGATGGGCAGCGGCGTCAAGGCCAACATCCTCTCCACCCTCACCAGCAAGATCATCAGCACCATGCTCCGGGAGGGGTCCACGGTGGACGAGGCGGTGGAGACCATTGCCAGCACTCTGCCCATCTGCAAGGTACGCAAGCTGGCCTATTCCACCTTCAGCATCCTGGAGATCTTCCGGGACGGGCGGGCCCGCCTGGTGGAGTACGGCAATCCTCCCTGGATCGTCCTGCGGAAGGGAAAGCTTCTGGAGCTGCCCAGCGCTACCCGGGAGATTGCCGGCAAAGAGGTGCGGGAGGCGGCCTTCCAGATGGAAGAGGGGGACACGGTGGCCCTCATGAGCGACGGGATTATCCACGCGGGGGCGGGGGTCACCATCAACCAGGGCTGGCAGTGGGAGGAAGCGGCCCAGTACCTGGAGGAGTGCCTGGGGAAGGGAATGTCCCTCTCCCGGACGGTGCTCTCCCTCATGCAGGTGGTGGACAGCCTCTACCTCTCCGAGCCGGGGGACGACTGTACCCTGGCCATGGCCCAGATGGTTCCCTGCCAGCCGGTGAGCCTCTTCACCGGCCCCCCCTCCAACCCGGCGATGGACCGGCAGGCGGTGGAGGATTGGATGGCATCCCCCGGGGTGAAGGTGGTGAGCGGCGGTACCACCGCCAACCTGGTGGGTCGGGTGCTGGGCAAGCCGGTGGAGACCGCCCTGGAGCCTTCCAGCGACCCCAGCATCCCTCCCATCGCCCGGATCCAGGGGGTGGACCTGGTGACCGAGGGGGTCTTGACGCTGAACCGGACGGTGCAGATTCTGGAGCGGTTCCGGACGGTGACGGTGGACGGCTCCTACCAAAGCTTCAAGGAGCTGGACGCCAAGAACGGGGCCGCCATGCTGGCCCGGCTGCTGCTGGAACGGTGCACCCACCTGTACCTGTTTGTGGGCCAGGCGGTGAACCCCGCCCACGAGAACGCCAGCCTGCCGGTGGACCTCACCATCCGCAGCCGGCTGGTGAAGGACCTCTCCCACCTGATGCAGGAGATGGGAAAGACGGTGACGGTCCGCTATTATTGATGACCGGCGGAAACTGTGGTACAATCAAAAGGCAAAGATAAAAACGCAACGTGAGAGCGCAGCTCTTACAGAGCCGGTAGGTAGCCCGGCCGCACCGTCTGGTGTAAGTAACCCTCCCCTCCTTAGGGTCGTCCATTCTTTGCTCTGTACAATTTGTAAGGAGGAATTGTCATGAGCAAGGTATCGGGCAGGCTGACGGTGTTTTTTGAGGAACCGTTCTGGGCGGGGGTGTTTGAGCGGCTGTCGGAGGGAAGAGTATCGGTATGCAAGGTTACCTTCGGGGCACAACCGAAGGATTGCCAGGTATACGAGTTTGTCCTGAAACAGTACGGGCGGCTGCCCTTTGGCCCGGCCGTGGCGGCTGCCCCAAAAGAAGGGGGCCGCAATCCGAAACGGATTCAGCGGGAAGCGCGCAGGCAGGTGCAGACCACCGGGATCGGCACAAGGTCGCAGCAGGCCTTGAAATTGCAGCAGGAGCAGCGGAAAACCGAACGGAAGGCGGCAAGCCGGGAACGGCGGGAAGCGGAGAAAGAGCGGCGGTTTGCGTTGAAACAGCAGAAAAAGAAAGAAAAACATCGGGGCAGATGACGTCTGTCCCGATGTTTCTGAATACGCGGTGAACGATCCGCAGGGTTTGGCTTTCTTGGACGGCTTTTGGGCCGTATCCCGGGCCGGCCAAGGGACAGCCGCCTGCACGGGGAAGAACAGTCGAAGGCAGAGAAGGAGGAATTGCACATGGAGGTGACCGCCCGGCAGGCCAGAGCGCGCCGCCTGGCTGCCCATCATCTGGACCGGCGGCTTCCGGCGGGGGAGCTGGCGGCGGCGGCGGGGGCCTGCGGCATCCAGAATTCTCCGCCGGGAGCATGGGAAACCGCCCTTTTCCAGCGGGTGGAGGACTGCACGCTGGAGGGGCTTCGCCGGGCGCTGTGGGAGGAGAAGAGCCTTCTTCAGGCGTGGAGCTTCCGGGGGGCGCCGGTGGTCTTTCCCGCCGGGGAGGAGGGGACCTTTCTCTTTCCCCTGGCGGCCCGGGAAGGGGAGAACCCGTGGATCTACACCCGGGGAATCTCCGCCGCCCTGGACCACGTGGGGATGGATTTTGCTTCCCTGCTGGCCCTGGTTGCCCAAGCATCCAGGGTGCTGGAGGAGGAGACGGTGCAGTCCAAGGAAGCCCTGGACCGGCGGCTGGCCGCTCTGGTGGAGGAAGAGCTTCCCGCCGGGAAACGGGCTGCCTGGAACAGCCCCTCCTGTTACGACCCCTCCGGCCGGCAGACCATGGGGGAGGCGGCAGTCTCCTTCTTGCTGCGGCCCTGTGCCTTCCTGGGGCTGGTGGTCTTTGGACGGCGGGAGGAGAACACCCCCACCTTCACCGGGTTTTGCCGGTGGATGGGCCGGGCCCCGGTTCCCGACCCGCAGGGGGAGCGGGAGCTGGTCCGGCGGTTCCTTCGGTGCTACGGCCCGGCGACCCAGCGGGATCTGGCCCAATGGCTGGGTGCCTCTCCCCGCCAGGCCAAGCGCCTGTGGGACGGGGTGGCGGAGGAACTGGCGCCGGTGTCCCTGGAGGGCCGTAAAGCCTTCTGCCTGGAGGAGGACCTGCCCCTCTTTGCCCGAGGGGAGGAGGGGGACCGGCTTCTCCTGCTGGGGGCCCACGACCCTTATCTGGACGGGGGGAACCGGAATCTGCTGCTGCCGGACAAGGCTCTTCAGCGGCAGGTGTGGCGGACGGTGGCCAATCCGGGGGCAGTCCTTCGGGGCGGACAGGTGGCCGGCATCTGGAAGAGCCGCAGCCAGCGGGGAAAGCTGGCGCTGGAGGTGCTTCCCTTTGCGCCGCTTTCACCCGAGGAGAAGAGAAGGCTGGAGAAGCTGGGGGAGGCGTATGGAGTCTTCCGACAGGAACCACTGACCCGGTTTCACTTCCAGGAGGAATGAAGGGGGCGGCTGTGCCGCCGCTGCCGTGGCCGGGCGTTGCCCGGCCCTCCCGTTTTTTTCCGGGGGCGCTTCGCCCCTTCTAACTCCTTTCCAGAGGCTCACGCGGGCGGGTGGGAACCGGTAGTCTCTGCGAGACGGGGCTGTGGGCGGCTTCGCCGCCCTTCTGCCGTGGCCGGGCTGCGCCCGGCCCTTCCGACGGGGGCGCTTCGCCCCCCCCGGACCCCCCGACCCTATCTTTCGACCGCGAAAGATAGGGGAGAAAGCTCGCCAAGGGGGCATCCCCCTTGGCAATCCCCCTGGGTTACCCCCTCCTCCTAGGGAAAAGGTCTCGCTCCGCTCGCCCCTGCCCGACGGGGGCAAGGCCTCATCAGGCACGGAACTGCCCATCCAGGAGGCAACCACCGGAAATCGATCG